>CAMGIN010000145.1 GCA_946056135.1 uncultured bacterium
GCGGCATCCTTGACGCCCCTTTTGCATGCAGTACCGTCACAAGGGGCGTCAAGGATGCCGCTTTATTACGAACTGGAAACGATCATTTTGTTTTTTGCTTTCTTTTTTCTATTCTATCACAGAGGGCTGTCATTTACAAATCGTTTATTTGACGAAGCATTGAATCTCTGATAGAATGAATGCAGCAAATACAAGGAGGCGTGATGATGGAAAAATTCATTCCCTACGAAAAACGTTCCAAGAAGGAAAAGCGGAAGCTGGACTTATCCCGCCGGGGCAGCTGGGGAGAAATCAATCCCGTGACCCGGAAGCCGACCAGCAGCAAAGCCTACAACAGAAAGAAAGCACAGGATTGGAAGTGGAAGGAGCCGCCGGAATCCTGTGTTTTTTCATTTTCTTCAAAAATATTCGCAAATCCTATTGACTTTCCCCCTTGTGGAAGGTTTATATTGTAGGGGAAAGGCAGGCGGCGGATGTGAAGATCAATGAGGTAGAAGCCCTGGCAGGGATCCCAAAGAAGAATATCCGGTTTTACGAGGAGCAGGGTCTGCTGTCGCCCCGGCGGAACGCGGAGAACGGGTACCGGGACTATGGAGACGAGGAGGTCCAGATTCTTCGCAGAATCAAGGTGCTGCGCAAGCTGGGCGTACCCATTGAGGAGATCCGGCAGATGTTCAGCGGAACCCACACCGTGGCTGACGGCATGCGACGGCATCTGATCAGCCTGGAGCGGGAACGGCGGAATCTGGAGCAGTCCATTGCCCTGTGCCAGGAGCTGCAGGGGAAGGATATTCCGGTGGAGCAGTTGGATACCCAATGGCTCTTAAGCCGGATGGAGGAGCTGGAGAAGGGCGGCACCTCCTTCCGCAACCAGCAGGCCCAGGATGTTCGGGTTTCCTACATCGCGCCGGTCATCGTGACGGTGCTTATGGTGGCGCTGATGGTTGCACTCAGTGCCCTGATCCTTTGGGCTTACTGCACAGACCCGGAGGATGCGCCGCCGCTCTGGTTTTTGTTCGTACTCATTGGCATTCTGGCCGCTGTAGGGATCGGGGTTATCCTGGCCCTGCTGCAGCGAATCCGGGAAATCGGGAAGGGAGAAATGGACGATGCAAGACACTACTAAGAAAAAACGGGCCTCTATTCTCAGCGCGGCGGTGATCGTCGGCCTGTTGGGAATCGTGATTGCCACGGTTCTGGTGCCCCTGATCCGGGAAGCCTATGGAGATGGGATTGCGATAGGATTCCTTGTAGTCTACGGCCTGGTTCTGGTGGCCGTAATCGTCGGTGTTCTGGCAGCACTGGGACAGCGGCTGAAGGAGATCGAAGGCGGGGAGGAAGAGGATGCAAAGAAATATTAACGAGGAAGCCCAGAGAAAGCGGCGCAGGGATGCCTTTCAGAGCGCAGCGGTTTCCACGTTGCTGCTGGTGCTGTCCGCCGGGGTGCTGCTGTTCCTGCGAAGCCAGACAGAGGGCTTCTGGAATGCGGTGCTGCTGATATTATCCGTGCTGGAACTGGGGATGGTAATCCCCGTCTGGATATTACTGAAAACAAGACTGAAAGAAATCGAAGGAGGAGAAGAAGATGCTGCTGCTCAATATTGATCATGTTCCCGGACGGGAGATCGAGGCACTGGGAATCGTAAAGGGGACCGTGGTGCAGTCCAAAAACTTCGGCAAGGACTTCATGGCTGGTATGAAGACCCTGGTGGGCGGAGAGATTACCGGTTACACGGAAATGCTGGTGGAGGCCCGCCAGATCGCCACCAAGCGCATGGTGGATGAGGCCACTGCCATGGGAGCCGACGCTATTGTGAACATCCGGTTCGGTTCCTCTGCTGTTATGCAGGGTGCTGCCGAGGTCATTGCCTACGGCACGGCAGTGAAGCTCAAATAACCATCGCCAAAAGCAAACGCGCACCGGCGGGATTTTCCCGTTTGGTGCGCGTTTTGTACTAAGCCTCTTTCACGGAAGCACAGGAGAGACTGCCAGCTATCCAATCTGCCACAGCGGCTTCCGCGCTGCCGGACAGACCGCTGTATAACCGGATGCCCGCTGCTGCCAACGCTGCCTGGGCACCGGGGCCGATGCTGCCGCAGAGTAAGACATCCACATCCAGTGCATTCAGCAATCCAGCCAGCACGCCGCCATGACCCTGCCCATCGGTGTCAATGATTCCGGAGAAGACGATTCGTTTCCCGGCGATATCATAGAATTTGAAGTGCAGACTGCGGCCAAAATGCGGAAAAACTTCACCGTTTTCGAAGGGCACTGCTACTCTGGTGGTGCCTTTTCCTTTCGGCATTTGATATTGCTGGCGGAACTGCTGGGCGGAGCAGGCGGAAAATCCGCAGTCCGGGTCCCGCCCGTCACAGAGCTGATAGTCCCCGCCGTCGATTCGGATGGGGCGGCTGTCCACCAGCGCAATAGCCAGCTTCTTCCGGGCGTTGGCATAAATCTGCTGGACGGTGGTTCGGGAGACCTGCATGTGCGCGGCACACTGCTCCTGGGACAGCGCCTCCTTGTCAATCAGCCGGATGGCTTCGTATTCGTCCACGGTCACAATGACGCTTTCTTTCCCTTCGGCCCCCTGGACGGGACAAAATTCCAATGTTTGGGGGAAATGGCAAACCCTTCTATGTTTTGTAGGTCTTGGCATAAGCAACCCTCCCAATCTGTTCGTTTATTATACAATATATATGGAATCTGTCAAGAAAATGGTTGACATATGCCGAAAATGTCAATATACTTATTAGGTAGCAGGAGACCGCGAAATCCCGGTGGGGAGCGCATAGGAGTGTGAAAACAATCCTTTGGGCAATCTGTTATCTGGTGACCTTTGCGGCGTGTGTGCTGGGAACCATCTGCGGCATGGGCGGCGGCATCATCATCAAGCCTGTGCTGGACGCTGCCGGGGTCATGTCCGTGTCCACCATCACTTTCCTGTCCGGCGTCACCGTGATCGCCATGTCCTGCTGGAATGTGGGGAAGAACTTCCTGAAGAAGGAGTCGGAGGTGGAGCTTCGCGGCACCGGTATTCTTGCCGTCGGCGCAGCCATTGGCGGTCTGCTGGGAAAGCAGCTGTTTACCATGACGGCTGGGCTGTTCCCGGATCAGAATACCGCCGGGGGTGTTCAGGCGGTGCTGCTGCTGATCGCAACGCTGGCGACCCTGCTGTATACCCTGCGCAAGGACCGGATCACGTCTCTGCGGATTGCGTCTCCCGTGGCCAGCCTGCTTATCGGACTGGCCCTGGGTATGCTGGGGGCTTTCCTGGGCATCGGCGGCGGCTCCTTCAATGTGGCGGCGCTGTGCTTCTTCTTTTCCATGCTCACCAAGCGGGCGACGCAGAACAGCCTGTTCATTGTCCTGTTCAGCCAGCTCACCAGCACCCTGAAAACTGTGCTGTTTGACGGCGTGCCGGCGTTCCAGGTGACGGTGCTTCTGGGCATGGTCCTTCTGGAAATCGCGGGCAGCGAACTGGGCTGCCGGATCAATAAGAAGATCAACAACCGGCAGGCCACAGTGTGCCTGGAAGGGGCAATGGTACTGATTATGGTAATCAGCGTATTCAATATTGTCAAATTCTTTGGATAACTTGGGAGGAATCCACATGTTAAAACAGAAAGCGGCCTATTACTATGGCACTATGGGAAAAAGCTGTGCCGAGGGCATCCTGCTGGCGGCAAACGACGTGTATGATCTGAAGCTGACTGACAGCGAAATTCAGCTCTTCGCCGGTTTCCGTACCGGTATGGGCTGCGGCAGCACCTGCGGCGGTCTGGCGGGCGCCATCGGCGTTCTCAGCCGGATGTACGGCCAGCGAGAGGACTTTAAGGAACTGTGCGCCAAATTCGTGGCAGCCTTTGAAAAGAAGCTGGCCTGCGGAACCACCGAATGCGCTGCCCTGGAGGCCCGGTACAAGACCCCAGAGGCCCGGTGCGTGGCCGCAGTGGAGCTGACCGCCGAGGCGCTGGAGGCGTTCATCGATAACCTGGAGGGCAAGACCAAGCCGGTTTCCGGTGAGGGCTGCACCCTGAAGCCGGGGGATATCAAGCGGGTCAAGGCCCTGGGTTTCCTGCAGCACAAGGGCACCAACAAGTTCAATGGCCGCATCATCACCCGCAACGGACGTATCACCGATGACGAGTGCGCCGTTGTGGCCGAGGCTGCCAAGCTCTACGGTGACGGCCATATCATGATGACCACCCGTATGACCCTGGAGGTCTCCGGTATCGACTATAACGACATCGACGCTTTCCGGGCCTATGTGGGCAAGGCTGGTCTGGAGACCGGCGGCACCGGCAGCAAGGTTCGGCCTGTGGTCTCCTGCAAGGGCACCACCTGCCAGTATGGCCTGTACGATACTTACGCCCTCAGCGAGGAGATTCACAACCGGTTCTACAAGGGCTATGCCAGCGTGTCCCTGCCCCACAAGTTCAAGATCGCCGTGGGCGGCTGCCCCAACAACTGCACGAAGCCCGACCTGAACGACCTGGGCATCGTGGGGGCCAAGGTGCCGAAATATGATCCCGAAAAGTGCCGTGGCTGCAAGAAGTGCCAGCTGGAGCTGTCCTGCCCCATCCATGCTGCCAAGCTGGTGGACGGCAAGCTGGTCATCGATCCGAATCTGTGCAACAACTGCGGCCGCTGCGTAGGCAAGTGCCCCTTCCACTGCAACGACGAGGGCGCATACGGCTGGAAGATCTATG
>CAMGIN010000146.1 GCA_946056135.1 uncultured bacterium
TCGGCGGGGTCATGACCCCGCCCTACGGTTGGTGCAAACGTAAACGATCATTTATGTAAATCATTCTGCCACGCTGCCACGACTGAATCGTAATCTTGAAAGCAAAAAAGACACCGGAGGGGAATCCCCTCCGGTTGGGTTCAGCAAGTCCTACTGGTTTCGTCTGTTTCCTTTTTCTCATCGCAGCTTCTGGGGGAGAATTGCTGGGCGGGGAAGGGGATGCGGCTGAACATTTCGCAGGGATCCTCCACGGCGCAGCCGCCTGCGCTGTCGCAGCACTCCTTGGAGGGGATGCTGTAGTCCAGCACCGGGATCACCAGCTGGGCATCCCGCTCCAGCCGGACCAGGGAGAACTGGCCCAGGGTGACGAACAGACGCCGCTGGCCGCCGGACAGCACCAGCTCCTCGTCGTACAGCGAGCAAATGCCCGTGGGAATCTGGGCGGTGACGGTATCGCCGGTGCAGTCCGCCGCGTCCCGGACCTTGGAGCTGAGCACCATGGGGTCCAGCACCTCCACTGTGGACACCAAATAGGCAGGTGAAATCCTTTGATATCCAATGAAAATGAGGCGGCTGTGGAAAGCAGCCGCCTCATTCCTTGGTCATTTCCTCCAGCTTTCTCAGCACGATCTGGACGTTCCCATCCCGATTGACCGATATATGGTCGATGACCTGGCGCAAGTGTGCGTTGGTTATGGTTTCCAGAGCCAGAAAGCGGTGGATTTCCTCGGTATACCGCGGAAGGACGGCATCTGAGGGATTGCGGAAATCGGCCTGCTCCGGCTGTTCCAGATACCCATCGAGGGTCTTCAGCTCCGCCTGGATTTGTTCGAGCTTCTCCTTTAATTCGGTTAGGCTCAAAAGATCGTTTGCGTACAGCTCCTGATACCGGTCTTTTTTCAGCAGGAGCTTTTTCTGCCTGCGCTCCAGTTCCGCTCTGGATGCGGCCTCAGAGCTTGGGAGCCGCTGGGCCAGGCTGGAAAGAACGCCGGAGAGAAAAGAGGGCTTATCCGCAATCAGAGAGGAAAAGTAGGTTCGCAGTTGGGCAATCAGCTCGCTTTCGTCGAGACATACCCGGTTGTCGCACCGCTGGGCCGTGTACTGGTCGTTGGTGGTACAGCGCCAGTAGACCCGGGTGTTCGCGTAGGTATAGCTCTTTCTGCAAAAGGAACGGCCGCAGTGCGCGCATTTGATGAGTGTGGAAAAAATGTGCCTGCCGCTGTACCGCGAATCCCGGAAAGGCGCTCCGGCGTCGTATTGTTTCCGGCGGGATTCCAGAATCTGCTGGGCCTGCTGGTAGACCTCTGGGGTGACGATGGCCCAATCCGGGCGTTCATGGCAGAACCGTTCGGCATCCGGGAGGGGGATCTGATGACCGGTGAGGAAATCCTCCACCTCATATTTGTGGTTGATCAAAATGCCGCTGTACAGCGGGTTTGTCAGAACACGCCGGACACCCCGGGCGTTCCAGTCATTTCCGAATTTGGTTTTGTCGCCGTCCTGGTTCAGGGTCATACTGATGGTCCGACAGCCCATGCCCTGATGGGTATACAGTGAAAAAATCCTGCGGACGATCCGGGCCTCCTCCGGATTGATTTCCAGGGTGAAATTGTCAATCCGGTCATATCCGAACACCCGCTGGGGGACACGGCCTTTTTCCGCGTTGATCCGCTTGCCGAATTTCGTCCGTTTCGAGATGTTGGCGGACTCCTCCTGGGCCATGGCGGAAAACAGAGTGAGAATGAACTCGCTGTCCCCCATGGAATCCATGTTGGCAGTCAGAAACAATGTGTTAATGCCCAGGGCTTTCAGCCTGCGGACGCTTTGGAGGGCATCCACAGTATTTCTGGCGAAGCGGCTGACATCCTTTACGACCACCATCTGGAAGAGTCCAGCTTCGGCATCATGCATCAGGCGCTGGAATTCCCCGCGTTTTTTCACAGAAGTGCCGGAAATCCCCTCGTCCGCATACAGCTGTACCAGGGTGTGCCCATTGCACTGGGCATAGGCGGCAAAGAACTCCCGCTGGTGGCGGAGGCTGGCAAGCTGTTCGTCTTTGTCCGTGGAAACACGGCAGTAGGCAGCGATTTTCATAGCGCCCGCGGTGCTACCCGGCAGCAGGCGGCTCCCCGGGCAGGGGATCGGCGGAGAGCTTCTCCAAAAGGATGGCCCGCAGAAGGCGCTCCACAGCTTCCGGGGGGTTGGGGTTAATGAAGGTAAAGGACAATGTCATTGGGAAAACCTCCTTCCGTTCCTTACTGTATGTGCCCCGGGATCAGAAAATGCTGCTTGAGAAACGGCGCGGCCCACGGTTTCCTTGCCATGCCGCTTTTCACGAAACAGCAGAGCGGGAACAGAACAATGTCCGCTCTGTTTGGAAGAACAGAGCGGACAGGGGGAGTTTTGTTTGATTAACGGGGAGCGGTTCCATTCAAGACAACCAGTTATGGACAGCTCCTTGGAGATGGGGAATTACCGGGCGGCAGCCTCCATAACGATACGGCCGCTGCCGTTGACGGAAGCATAGTCCAGCAGCATCCCGGGGTACTTCTCAGCCAGGGGAGAGTTGGCGGCATCCACAACACCGTCCTGGAAGCTGGTGATGTAGTTGGCCAGAACCATGTAATCCTCCATCACATAGTCCAGCACATTGACAGCGCCGGAGAACATGTTGAAGCCGTCGCCCAGGTCCCGAAGGGTGTAGTTGTAGCCGGCCAGGTTATAGGTGGCAGTCAGATCCAGAGGCTCGTAAGCCTGGGTTTCCTTGTTGTAAACTTCCACACTGTGGACGCGATAGCCGCCGGTGGGGGCGCCGATCCAAACACCCTTGTCATCCTTCTGGGTGGACTCAGGCCATTCGGTGTCAATCTTGTAGGTGATACCGGCAACCTGCAGGAAGCCGCCGCACTCCTCGCCGGAGCCCGCATTCCGGGCGCCCCACTCCAGAGCATCCAGCAGCTGCTGGCCGGTGATGGTCTGCAGGCAGGCGACATTGCCAAAGGTGTGAATGCTCTTGGCAACCTTGTAGGTGAGCTCTCCGGTGACAGCTTTGTTGCGGACACCGCCGCCGTTCATGACGGCAACGTCAACATCCAGCCCCATGTTGTCGAACAGGTAGTACAGGGCATCGGCGCAGAAGTCACCGGTGTTGGTCTCCTGGGAACGAACCAGACGATTGCCGTCGCCGTCATAGTTGTCCAGCGTCAGAGCGGTCTGCCCGATCTTGGCGCCCAGCTCGGTGTCGATATCGGCCATCCATGCGTTCTTGATGGCGGCGACCTCCGGGTCCACAGGCCATACGTCGCCGGTGTACAGGGCAGAGGCCAGCTCATAGCCAACCACCTCGGTGACATCGTTGCCCTTGTCATCCTTCTTGACCTCGCCGTTTTCGTCCTTGACGACCTCGGTAAGCTCGGTGTACCCAATCAGATCGGTACGGATGGCACCGGTCTCGCCATCGATGACCATCATGCCGATGGCGTCGAAGTATTCGCCGGTCTGGGTCAGCACAACGGCGTTTCCGTCCTTATCGGTCACTTCCTTGCCGGGAACGGTGGAGTGGGAATGACCGTCGATGAAAGCATCCAGGCCGGAAACCTTGGCGATGGTCTCTTCGCTGGTCCAGGGCTGGGAAGCGGGATCGTCACCCAGGTGGCCCAGAGCGATGACCACATCCGCGTCCGCCTTGACTGCGTCAATGGCAGCCTGAACGTCGGCGGCCAGAGCGGCGCCGTCTTCACCGCCGGAGATGCCGTAGATGTAATTGCCGTCCGCATCCTGGAAGTAAGCGGGTGTAGACTTGGTGAAGCTCTCGGGGGTGGTAATGCCCACGAAGGCGACCTTCATACCGCCGCTGGTTGCAAAGATGTGTGCGGCCTCCAGAACGGGATCACCCTTGACACCGTCCTTCTCGTTGTAGAAGTTGCAGGAAAGGTAGGGGAAGTCTGCGGCTTCCACATTGGCAAGGGCCTTTTCCATGCCGTAGTCGAACTCATGGTTGCCCAGAGTGGCCACGTCGTAGCCGGCGGCATTCATCAGCTCAAGGATGGTGTCGCCCTTGTCCATGGAGCCGTAAGCGGTGCCCTGCACATGGTCTCCGGCATCCGCCAGCAGGACATTGCCCTCGCCGTAGGTCTTCTCCAGCTCGGCTTTGATGCCGGCGATGACATCATAGCTCAGGGGCTTGTCGATATAGGTGTGTACGTCGTTGGTGTAGAGGATGACCACATCCTCCTTTGGTGCGGCAGCGGTGGTTTCCGGGGCAGCGGCCGTGGTTTGGGCGGCAGCAGCGGTGGTTTCCGCGGGAGCGGTTTTTGCGCCGCAGCCGAAGAGCCCGAAGCACAGAGCCATTGCCAGCACCAATGCAAGAATTTTACGCATCGTTTTTTCCTCCTTTTTTCTTGTGCGGTGGCATTCCTATTATACCATGGCTGGCAGAAAAAGTAAACCATTCTGAGAATGCTGGGCGCAGAAAAATGGCTGCGATTCATCCGTGCGAAAAAACGGGATTTTCGGTTGCTTTTTCCGGGGATTCCCTTTATAATAAGCCAGCAGACACGGTGGGGAAGTTTTCCGCTTTCTCCTATATTACTATTTGACATGCAGGAGGGGTTCCATGGCAGCGACACAAATAAAAAAAGATACCTTCTATTCTGATCTGATGAAGCTGGTGGTGCCCATTGCGGTGCAGAGCTTCATGCTGGCCCTGGTCAG
>CAMGIN010000147.1 GCA_946056135.1 uncultured bacterium
CCCCTGCCAATCAGCATATCCTGCCACACAGGTGATGGTGCTCTTGGCGTCGGTACTCGTTCAATGCCTCGTTTGTATGTCCGCCTTAAATTGTGCTCTGCTTTCTGGTGGGAGAAATTGCCCTCGCACCAGATCTTCCGCAGCCTCAGCGCAGCAAAGTATTCCGGCGTATTCAGATTCTTCGCCTGCTCCTGTCTGGCTTCTTCATGCAGCAGCCGCTCCACCATCCGGCTGTTCTTGGAGCTGCCTATGCACTGCTGCTGACAGGGACAGCTGCTGCAGTCTTTCTTTGCAGCCTGGTATCGTTTCTTTTGCCCTTTCTTGTTGTAGCAGGAGTATGCCAGTATTTTTCCCTGTGGACAGATATAGGCATTTTCTTCCGGATTGTAGGTGAATGCCTCCGGCTCGAAGCCTTCCGTGTAGGACGGCACATTGTTCGGCTTCCTCTTTTTGGGAATATATGTCCGAATCCCGCGCTTTAACATGGCATCGTAGACTTCACTGTTGTCATAACCGGCATCCGCGCAGACGGCTTCTGTTTCAAAGCCAAACTTGTCAATCTGTGTTTCCAGCCGACTGGTATGGGGTGTGCAGTCGTTTACATTCCCCGGTGTAACGAAAACATCTGTAATAATACCCGATTCGGCATCACTGGTCTAGTGATTCAGATAGCAGAAAGCATTGGGCTTTCCGGGACGGTTCATCAGCCCGGATTCCGGATCTGTGGTGCTTTTGGTAACTGTTTTCGTCTTTTCGGGATAGGTGACAGGTTCATCCAGCAGTCCTGCTTCCAGGGCTTCCCTGTCCAGCTTCTTCACATACTCAGAAGGCGTATCCGGGACCTCGATGACTTCCCGCTTTTCCTTTGCGGCGTTGGCCAGAATGTGCGTGGAATCTGTCAGCAGAAGCTTTCCGGATACCAGTCCTGCCGCCATACACTTGCGGACGACCTCGTCGAAAATATCCTGAAATAAGGCTGTTCCTCCGAATTTTCGGCGGCGAAGCTGAGAAATGGTAGAGTGATCCGGAACAGGCTCGTCAAAGTCGATTCCCAGAAACCAGCGGAACGCAATGTTGACCTGAACCTCCTGTTCCAGCTTCCTCTCAGAGGGGATGCCGTAGAGATAGCCCAGCAGGAGCATTTTCACCAGCAAGACGGGATCGACAGAAGGTCGGCCAACTCTGGCATACAGCGGCTCAACGATATCGTAGATGAAGCTGAAATCTACATTCCGCTCCAGATCGCGAAGAAAATGCTTTTCCGGCATCAGCTCCTCCAGCGTCAGAAAAGTCATTTTCAGTTGTTTGCCATCGTCTCGTTTCAACATAAGCCTCAGCCCCGTTTTTCTTTTATTGTACCATATTTCCAGAGAAAAATCGAGATTTCAGAGTTTGTCAACAGCACCGTTTCGCGACACCCTTTCGAGAGAAGCATATTGATTTTTGTTATGGTATTTGAGCCTTGAGGACTTTTCGGTACTTTGCATAGTGCGTGCTCAGTACATAGTCGATAACACATTGCTTCGGAATGTGATACTCGCCACGGATTTTGAAACTCTTCACGGTTTTGTTTTGAAGTAGCCGCCGAGCTTGAACCTCTCCCAGCCCGCCGAGCATCTTGCGAAACTCATTCAGGGTTACAAGATCATTGTACTGGCTCCAATAGGCTTCATAGTATTTTCTGTTCTGCATGAAATCTCCTCCTCGCCTGGTGGGCTTTGGAGTGCATATCCGCTCAAATATCCCTCCAACTCATCAAAATCCGCATCAAATCTTTTCGACAGACAAAATGCTTTTTCAATATTGTTTTCATCTGAAATTCAAACATTATAGTCATAAATATCCTTTCGCCAACACCCTGTTCCTGTTCTGCGGCAGGCGGCGGGATCGGATTAAGGCGCTGTACTGGGAAGGGAACGGATTCGTGCTGCTTTACAAGCGCTTGGAATCCGGAAGCTTCCAATGGCCACGGTCGGAAAATGAGGCAAGAGCGCTAACCATGCAGCAATACCGCTGGCTCATGGAGGGCCTGAGCGTGGATCAGCCAAAGGCGCACAAGCCCGTAAAAGGGTTGGAAATTGTTTGAGAAATTTCATATTTTACTGTACTTTTCTGGAGAAATATGGTATAATAAGCACATGAAAAGTACGAATAATTTCCAGACAAGCAACCCGGAAACGGTCACTGTTTCCCGGGCGGAATATGAAGAGAAGAATGCCAAACTGGCGGCTCAGGACGAGCGCATCGCCGAATTGGAGCAGCAGGTTTCTGTCCTCATGGAGGCGCTGCGCCTTGCCAGGCATAAGCAGTTCGGCGCGTCCTCCGAGAAGATTTCCGAGGATGCCATGGAGCAGCTGAGCTTCCTGTTCAACGAGGCGGAGGTCTGTGCGGAGGAGGAATCTGAGGAGCAGCCCGCTCCTGCGCCCTCCCGTAAGCAGCGCAAAAAGCACAGTTTCACGCTGGAGAACATCCCCGAGGGCACCCCTACTGAGGTGGTGGAGCACCGTCTGGAGGGCGAGGATTTGGTATGCCCGGAATGCGGCGATACCATGACCGAAATCGGCAAAGAGGTCGTCAACAAGCTGAAAATCAAGCCTGCCCAGGTCATTGTGGAGCAGCACGTCTACTATACCTACGCCTGCCGGAAGTGCAATGAAACCGGCATTGAGACACCTGTTGTGAAAGCACCCCGGGAGAAAAGTATCATTCCCGGCAGCTTTGCCACGGCGGAGGCCATTTCGTATATTATGACGCAGAAGTTCGTCATGGGCAGCCCGCTGTACCGTCAGGAGCAGGAGCTGAACCGCCGGGGCATCCCGCTGAGCCGTCAGACTATGTCCAACTGGATTCTGAGGGCGACGGAGGAGTATCTGGCTCCCATCTATGACCGGCTGCATATGGAGCTGCTCAAGAGAGCAGTTCTCCATGCGGACGAAACCACCTTGCAGGTACTTCATGAAGAAGGGAAAGCGCCCCAGAGTGAAAGCTTCATGTGGCTGTACCGCACCAGCGGGGATACAGACAGGCCTATTGTTCTGTACGAGTACCAGCCAGGACGAGGAGGCAAGCATCCCAAAGAGTTTCTCGCGGGCTTCGAGGGCTATCTCCATACGGACGGCTACGCCGGATACCACAATCTCCCGAAAGAGATTACGGTAGTAGGCTGCTGGACCCACGCCCGGAGGAAATTTGACGAGGCGGTGAAAGCCCTGCCCAAGGGAAAGGCAAAGGGCAGCTCCGCGGCGCAGGGGCTGGCGTACTGCCAGAAGCTGTTTGATTTGGAGGAGCAGTTTGCGGACCTTTCCCCGGAAGAACGATATGAAAAGCGGCTGGAACAGGCTAAACCTGTTTTAGACGCCTTGTTGTCATGGGCAAATTCCAGAATGGCAGCGCCGAAGTCTGCCCTGGGCAAGGCGCTGAACTATCTGAAAGAGCAGTGGCCCTACCTGACCAACTATCTAAAAAACGGCAGGTTGGAGCTGAGCAATAACCGGGCGGAGCGGAGTATCAAGCCCTTTGTCATTGACCGGAAGAACTTCCTGTTTGCCAACACCCCCAAGGGAGCTACCGGCAGTGCGGTCATGTTCAGCCTGATTCAGACGGCCATTGAGAATGGGCTGGATCCATATCAATATCTGACCTGGCTGCTGAAAACCGCAAACAATGCCGATCTGAAAAATCCGGAGATTGTTGAAAAGCTTCTGCCCTGGAACGCGCCGGGGGAATGTATTGCATATACCAAGTGAGGGAGTGATGTTACCCATGAAACTCAAAAAACACGGAGCGTTCCTGGTGAATTTCGTAATAGATTTTGCTGACGGCAGCATAAGCCGCTGGGCGTTCGATATGGACTATTCCGGTTATGTGATAGAACACTATCCTGAATTTGAGAAGGAGCATCCACGCCTGTCCCGGAGGTTTGCGGACACGATTGACCGCACATATTCCACCTGCTCCTGGATGACGGACGACGCGTTCCAGTATGCCATATCCGATGCCTTGGATATGTTCCTCGGCACAGCTCCCGAAGCGGACATATACTGACCTTTTATCACCGGGCTACCACAAATGGTAGCCCGGCGTGTTCCTTTATGGGCCTAGAATTGACGCTTACAGAACATTCAGCAAGATAATACAGGCGACTACGAATTGTGTGTATCGTATTATGATATTTTCGGTAATAAGTACGAGCAATTATTTGTTTATAGAATTTTTGAGGATTCAAACAAGTCGATTGGTTCGACTTTGGAAATACGTGGCACACAAAAACGGTTAGCAAACGAAAAGTAAAAAGCGATCTGTGTGTAGGCTGGTATGTAGTATTAAATGCGAAGACCACAGAAGGAATGAATGGTGGGCAATAACGGTAAAACCGAGGTAGCAAACTCCAGTTCATCACTTTGGGTTGTATGAACAGCTGCTTTAAGAAACAGTTTGGCGGGCGTTCCACGATAGTATGGCTCCAAAGCAAACAGCAAAAAGCCCGGGACGAGTCCTGGGCTTCATTCTGCCTTTTCAATCAAATCTTCCATATTACAGCACAGTGTGCGGGCAAGCATATGTACAAAACCGGAGTGTCAGACAGGAAAACCCCGCTCAGTTGCTGATATGCTCCCTCTATGAGAGACAGTGAAATAAAACACTGTCATCATGGAGGGAG
>CAMGIN010000148.1 GCA_946056135.1 uncultured bacterium
ACCTGATCTACTTCTGGGTAGACGAAGAAACAAAAAAGGTTCAGATTATTGGCGCGGTCTATGGTCGCAAAGGCCAACGGCACCAGCTTTCCAATCTGGATATGTTCTAACTGATACGCTCTGGGCAGCAATGCCTGGGGCGTATTTTCTCACATATCATTTAGAATTGTCCTAACAGGTTATAAATCCCGTCTGCGAACAGGCGGGGTTTTTCATTACAAATCTCACAGGAAAGGAGAAATCAAATTGGCATCCATACTGCAACAATACCGCCAGTTGGCAGACATTACGGCACTACAGATCACCGGCAGCTATCAGAGCTGGACAGATTTTCTGACCACCGCAGCCCGATTGTATAAGTACCCCTACCACGAGCAGCTCATGATCTACGCCCAGCGCCCCGAAGCCACGGCCTGCGCGGACTACGAACTGTGGAACAAGCGAATGGGGCGTTATGTTCGCAGGGGCGCAAAGGGCATCGCCCTCATCGACCACTCCGGGGATGCTCCGAAGCTGAAATATGTGTTCGATGTAGCGGATACTCGTACCACGGAGCGCTCCCGCAGCCCTTATCTCTGGGAATACCGCCCGGAGCATGAACAGGTGGTTTCCGCCGCTTTAGAGGAACAGTACAATATTCAATACCCCGGAAATTTCATTGACCAGCTGGAACAGATTTCTTCCGTGAAAGTCACAGAGTATTTCCTTGCCCACCAGCAGGACATCCTCGACATCGTTGACGGATCGCATTTGGAGGGGTATCATGACCTCGACAAAGGCGTGGCGTTCATCAACGCAGCCACCGTAAGCACCACCTACGCACTGCTTTCCCGGTGTGGTCTGGTGGAAAATGCCCACTTTGGCGCAGAGGATTTCATGCCGGTCTTTGACTTCAATACACCCCAGACGGTATATGCTCTGGGCAGCGCCGTCAGCGAAATCAGCGAAAAAGTCCTCCGCAGTATCGAAGTCACCATCAAAAAATACGAACGCGAAAAGCTGTCTGAAAGGAGCCAAGAAAATGAACGAACTGACCTACACACGCAGCGGGGACTACTGGATTCCCGATCTGAGCCTGTCCCAGCAGGAGACGCAGCCCCTGGGCAAGTATGGGAGGATGCGGAAAGCATACCTTCAGGAGCATCGCCCGGTGCTGTGGAACAGCCTGATCCTGTCGGAGAAGCTGTATCCCCATCTGAGGGAGATCGACGAAACAGCGAACCGGCGGTTGGAGCAGATGATGCCCGCACTGATGCAGTCGGCGGGGGTGACGGAAGCTCTGAAAGCCAGCGACCCCATGAAATGGGTGGGGCTGATGAACAGCCTGAAAGCCCAGGCCGAGGAAGTAATTCTGACGGAGCTGATCTACGCCTGACAGACGAACCCCCTATCCGGGGGGAACAGTTCTCTTTCTTCCCCACGGAAGCCCAGCAAATTGCATACATCGCCGAAGCGGAGAGTGCAGAAATCGCACCCTCCGCTTTTTCCATGCCCCAGGAGTATATTGACCACTTTCTCCGCTATGGCAGCAATACGGAAAATCATCGGACACGGATTGCTATTGAATACGCGAAACAGCAGCCAATGGACTATCTGGTGGATTATCTGGAAAAGACCTACCACGGCGGCTACGGCCTGCAATTTGGCACCACAAAGGTATGCACATGGTACGCCGAGGACGGTATGCACATCGCTTACGGTAGCACCGCCCGATATGCCAGGAATGTGCAGATTTTGTCCTGGGAGGATGTTTCTGTCCGAATTGGCGAGCTGCTGGAACAGGGACAGTTTGCCACCAATGTGGAGTTGGCAGAGTGCGGAACCTTTGAAAAGCGCCAGCTTGCGGAACAGCTTTGGTATATGTCCCACGACATCAGCGGAAAAGCCATTGAAGCCGGACATATGAGCATCGTCCGCTCCCTCCGGGGCGGTTTCCCGGAGGAAACGGAAAAGCTCATGGTTTTCCTGTCTGAGCCGGAATCCTATCAGGCAATTATGCGGCAGGTCTATGCCTTCCGGGATGCCTGCAATACGGATAAAGGTATGATGCGCTTTCAGATGTATCACCCCAACAAGCTGATTCGTCCGCTGGAGGAATATACCCTTCCCCGGCGGGAATATGTCAGCGAGATGGCTGAGCTGCCAGCGGCAAAGGGCTTCATCACCGAGGACGAGATCAATGAGCATCTGACCGGCGGCAGCAATTTTTCCGGCAGCAAGTCCAGAATCTATGCTTTCTACCAGACACCCCACACCGCAAAGGAAAAGCTGGATTTTCTGAAAAATGAATACGGCATTGGCGGTGGAAATAACGCACTTTCCCGTAACTTTATGAGCCATGTCTGGACTGACGGAAAAGGCATTCGCTACGATAAGCCGAACTGTACGCGCATGGAACTGCCGTGGACAAAGGTGGTCAAGTCTTACGACGCTCTGGTGGAATCCGGGCGGTTTGCTCCCCCTGAGGAATCGGAACAGCGGTATGGGGAAGTCATTGATGGGGCACTTGGGTCAGAACAGCCCGAGATCACAGAGCCGGAACAGCCTGTGGTCAATGAAACTACCTCCAGCGAACCGCCCCCGCCAGTGCCGGAAGAATCCGAGCCTGCTGTCTGGGAGTACAACGAAATTAAGTCCGCCCACCCGGAGGATATTGTACTGTATCAGGTCGGGGATTTCTTTGAAATCTACGGGGAGGATGCGAAGAATGCCGCCCCTGTGCTGGATTTGAACCTCGGCACCCGCCCGATCCCCACTGGCGGCAGAGTGGATATGTGCGGCATCCCGTCACATCAGCTGGAGCAGTATACCGAAAAGCTCCGTAATCAGTTTGATGTGACCATTGCCGCCGTTGGTGAGGATGGTCAGCGAAACAGTTATTCCATGGGAAAGCTGAATCCAGAACCCCCTCGCCGGGAGATTACACAATCCGACATTGACAAAGCCTTACAGAAATGGAATGGCAGCATCGACAGCAAACGCTCCGTAGTGCGGTACATGGAGGCCCACAGCCGGGAACGGGACACCGCCGCATGGCTTGCCCGTGAGTATGGCGCAGATCCCACCCAGCCCCTGCGGATTACCGTCACCGGGGTTGACGGTGAAACAGTGCTGCCCTGGGCAAAGGTGCAGCGCCGGATTGCCCAGCTTATCAAGGCGGATAAATTCTATACGGAAGAAGAATATGACCGCCTTGACGATATTGACCCCGCTGCCATCCGGGAACAGCTTGCGGATCACGGCATTGTGAACGGCGAGGTTGTGGATGCGGACAAGCTGGACGCAGCCCCCATTGTCCGGCAGGCGGAAGCGGATGCCCAGCGGATTTCTGACGAGGAATTTGCCAGAGAATACCTGATTCCCGGCGAATCCACCTTTGAAATCGACGGCAGAACCTTCCTTGTTGACCGGGTGAATCTGGATTTCGGCTCCGTAAACTTCCAAGACATCACCTTTGCCAATTCCACAGGCTTTCCTATCTTCCGTACAGAACCCATATCTTTTGTCAGAAGATATATCGAGGAACAGGAAAAACAGCCTGTTCAGTCGGAAACATCAGCCGAAACCGTTGCCGTATATCCCGGCGAAAAGAATAACCTTCCCTATGACATTGTGGTGCAGACCCTCCGCACAGAGCAGCCGGAGCCGCCCCGTGATACCCACATCCCCAGCGGCGAAAACTTCCGCATTACGGACGAGGATTTGGGCATGGGCGGTGCCAAAGTCAAATTCCGCAGGAATATGGATGCCATCACAACTCTGAAAGCCATTGAATCCGAGGGAAGGCAGGCAACCCGTGAGGAACAGGAAATTCTGTCCCGATATGTGGGCTGGGGTGGTCTGCCGGATGCCTTTGATGCCAGCAAATCCGGCTGGGCATCTGAGTATCAGGAGTTGAAAGCCGCCCTTACGCCAGCAGAATATGAAGCCGCCCGCGCTTCCACCCTCAACGCCCACTACACCAGCCCCACGGTCATCCGGGCCATCTATGAAGCGGTTGGAAATATGGGCTTCCAGACCGGCAACATTCTGGAGCCGTCCATGGGCGTCGGCAACTTCTTCGGTATGCTCCCGGAGGAAATGCGCAACAGCCGCCTTTACGGTGTGGAACTGGATTCCATCACCGGCAGGATTGCCAAACAGCTTTACCCCAAAGCGAATATCACCGTGGCAGGCTTTGAAACCACTGACCGACGGGACTTCTTTGACCTCGCCGTGGGTAATGTCCCCTTTGGGCAGTACAAGGTCAATGACCCAGCTTATAACAAGCTGGGCTTCAATATCCACAATTACTTCTTTGCCAAAGCGCTGGATCAGGTGCGTCCCGGCGGTGTGGTGGCTTTCGTCACCAGCCGCTATACCCTGGACGCCAAGGATTCCACCGTGCGTCGGTATCTTGCCCAGAGAGCCGACCTGCTGGGTGCCATCCGGCTCCCCAACACCGCTTTCAAAGCCAACTCCGGAACGGAAGTAGTATCAGACATTATCTTCCTGCAAAAGCGGGATCGTCCTATTGAGATTGACCCGGACTGGGTTCATCTGGGGCAGACCGAGGACGGTTATGCCATCAACAGCTATTTCCTCGACCACCCGGAAATGGTGATGGGCAGAAACAGCTCCGAAAGCACCGCTCACGGCATGGATTACACCGTGGAGC
>CAMGIN010000149.1 GCA_946056135.1 uncultured bacterium
CTTTCGTTGGTATTGAGAGTTAGCGAAACTTTCTTATTCCTCAGATGTGAACCAATCCTACCACAATGAGGTGTAGAAAGCGTGTTGATCTCGCTAATATTACATTTCAAATGAAATCATCGTTTCCTTTGGCAGCTTTTCATTTTTACAATTCAAAAGATAGGAGATTGCGTACTTGGCAAAGGGCTGAGAAATCATTTTGTCCCAGTCTGCCAGCCGGATGATCTGTGCTGTGTTTTTCTCAAAATCGAATTGAATCTCGCCCCATTCGCCGTCGCTGTCTGCCTGATACAGGTAGGTTGCGGCGGTGATTTTTTCTTTTCGCTTTTTCTGACGCTTGCGCTTCAAAACGATGGTGTGAAAGAGGCCATCCTCAATCAGCAGCTGCGTCAGCTTCTGTACCGCTTTCTTGTAAGCCCGCTCCGCGCCGCTGGCTGTGGAGCCTTCAAACATCGCCGCCAGATCCTCCCATGTGGGACGGCGACGCATGGGCAGCACACAGCGGCAGTCCATGCAGGCTGCCATGTGCCGCTCTATCAGAATCTGAGAACGGTAATCCAATTTGCTGTGTGCACGCTGGACAGCACCACCCCAGGAGTTGTCCCAGAGCATTGCACTGTACACGCCACCGGCATCCCGGCTTAAATCCTCGCCAGCGTCCTCGTTGATATCCGTATCGAAATCCTCGCTGAATTCCTTGTCACGCTCACGGAGAATGGTATCATAGATAGAAACGATGCCCCGATTTTTGCGGGCTGCGGTGAGATAATCCTCCGCCGTCTTTTTGGTGCAGCCGGTTTTCTCCATGAATGCCGCAATGGTTTTCTTCCGGGAATCCCTCGCCTTATTATAGAGCCACGCAATGCCCCGGACGGTTTTGTACTCGTCCAGATTTTTGAAGGAGCCGGATTCCTCATAGCGGCGGCAGTTGAGAATGGCGTTGCCGATGTCATAGTAAGCGTAGGTCAGAAAGTCTGCACCCTTGTCGGGATCGTATCCCGGACAGCAATCCACAATCGCAGATACGCAGTTCAGCTTGTAATCCAGCAGGCGAACCGGGTCGTAAGCGTAAAGCCCCTCCCGGTGGAAGAAGCGGTAAATCCGTCCGTTCAGGATTTTTTCAATGTGGTGGAGATAAAAGCAGACATACAGAAGATTGTGCTCCCGGTTTGCCATGACGATGTATTGATTGATATCCTCCACAACCAGCGGCTCCGGCGATATTTGAAAGGAGTGCTCCGCCTCAAACCGGGTCACGTTCTTTTCCAGACATTGGAAACCATATTTGGTGGTGTACCTTTCCGCCAACTTAGGCATGGGGCACCTCCTTCCTCTATTTCAAAATCACAGAAGTGCCCTGGCTTCCGCTTCCAAGGCATCCAGTTCCATCTCCTGAATGTATTTCCCATTGGCGTAACTGACACTATGTTTTGCACGCTGCATTTTATCCTTCGCCAGCTTCTTCATCATCTTTCCCAGCGGGATATTTGCGTTCTTTCTCTTCAAACGGTGGTCGATGGAATTCATCCGTGTATCATACAGCGCAACATACGGATGATCCTCTGCAAGCTCCCGTTCCTTTCTGCCTTTCAGATTTCCAACCTGTCTGCAGCTTCTGTGCCGCTTATCTCCGGGAGCAGAGCCGTTGCAGTATTTCGTCGGTCTGGCATTGATGGTCAGGAACCACCGTCCGCAGGTTCGGCACTTCTTGGGAGCATGTCCTACACACAAGCCTTCATACAGATCGGAACGGAACATTCCCACGAAGGTGACATAGAGCATTCTCTTGACGATGATTGGCGTCATGCCGCCAGGACGCTGAACAGTTGTGTATTGCAGTGTGGCGTTGGTCATCGCCATCCAGCTGTCGCCTTCTGCGAAGTTTTCAATCTCCGGGAAGCACTTACCGAAAAGGACCGCAATATTCTCCGGTGTTCGTTTGAACTCCGGGGCGTCGAGCTTTTCTGCAAAAGCAGTCATGGTTTTCTGATATTCTCCCAAGGAGTAATACAGATTTCCCAGCATCGCCAGAATCCGCAGATGCTTCCTGCCAGCTTCATATTGCGGGTCAGCAAGTGCTGTTACAGAGCTGATTCCAAATGCAGCGGTATACGCATTGGCATTAACGAGGGATTCTTCCGAGAACACCCGATCAATCCGTTCTGCGGCGTTGGACAGCTCTACATAGGAGAACGGTTTCACATCTTTCAAAAGCTCCGCCATCTGCTTTACACTCTCCCTTGCCGCCGGGAGCAGGGCCGGATCGCCATAACCGGCATTGAAGGTTCCCAACAACGCATTCAGAAGCGAGCAATAGACTGCCAGCTTGTCAAGCACTTCTGCAGGTACATTCAGCGCATCACAGCCAATGGTTCCGCAGGGAAAACTCTTGTCACCATAAATTGTCGTCTTCTGCCAGAAGTCCAGAGATAATACTTCGTGTTTCATAAACGCCTCCATTTTTTGTTTTCACTCATTATAGCACATATGTTCTATAATTGAAAGAGGGTTTGTCCTGTTTTTTGAAATGGGCTTGTCCTGCGATTAGCCTGTTTTTTGAAAATTTCCCCATAACCATAGTGAGGAGGTAAGATGCTCGCCAATCCCAGCGGGCATTTTTCTTCCCAATATTTTTATGGAGGCAAGATAATGAGCGTATTTGAAACCATCAAGGCAGCTGTCACACCGAGGCAGGCTGCCGAACACTATGGGCTGCGGGTACTGCCAAACGGCATGACCTGCTGCCCATTCCACAAGGACAGGCACCCCAGCCTGAAGCTGAATGAGGATTATTTCTTCTGCTTCGGCTGTCACGCCAGCGGTGATGTGATTGATTTCACAGCAAGGCTGCTGGGACTGTCCTGCTACGAAGCAGCACAGAAGCTGGCATCTGATTTTGACATTTCCGCAGAGCCGGGACAAGTGACAACGGGTGCCAACAAATCGAACCCACCCCAGTGGCATCAATCCCGGCTGGACGAGCTGTACTGCCGCCGGGTGCTGACAGACTATCTGCATCTGTTGAAGGAATGGAAAATCCGATATGCACCCCAGACACCGGAGGACTTTCTGGATGACAGATTCTTGGCAAGCTGTCAGCAGTATGACCGCATCGCCTATCTGCTGGACTTTCTGACTCATGCCAGCGTGGAAGGGCGGGACAGTTTGATAGCGGCGTTGCTGGCAGACGGCAGTATCGCGTCTTGGGAAAACTGTCTTGTAGAAGATCAAAAGGAGGAAAGGCACCATGTCAAAGAACCGAAAATCGCCTGATCTTCCCATCTGGTTTGACGGAAAGAACATCAACGAGGCTCTGTTCTGTGAGGAGTTTCTGCGAGCACACAGAATCATCTTCACAAACAGAGCCTTTTTCACGCCGGATGGTCGGGTGACGGACGATCTTTCCCTCCGGGGGGAAATCTATGAAGAACTGAAATGCTGTGCGGTGAACAGTATCCCACAGAAGATCGGCAACATTCTGGAAGTGCTGAAACTGGAAGCCCAGGTGGAGGACTTTCCACCAGATCCGGATCGCATTCACCTCGCCAACGGCACGCTCCTCCTGGATGGAACATTTATCGAGGGCAGACCGCAGATCGTTCGGAATCGTCTGCCAGTTGTCTACTCCCCTGACGCCCCGGAGCCAATCTTGTGGCTTCGGTTTCTGAATGACCTGCTGTACCCGGAGGACATTCCCACCTTACAGGAGTTTCTCGGTTACTGCCTGATTCCCAGCAACAAGGGTCAGCGCATGATGATCATAAAGGGCAGCGGCGGTGAGGGGAAATCTCAGATCGGCGCAATGCTCGGCAGTATCTTCGGGACGAATATGAAAGACGGAAGCATCGGGAAAATATCCGAGGATCGGTTTGCCCGTGCCGACTTAGAACACATTCTGCTGTGTGTGGATGACGATATGCAAATGGATGCGTTGCGGAAAACCAACTACGTCAAATCCATTGTCACCGCGCAGGGCAAAATGGATTTGGAGCGTAAGCGCACACAGAGCTATCAAGGATGGATGTTCGCCCGCCTATTGGCATTCAGCAACGGCGACTTGCAGGCACTCTATGACCGCAGCGATGGTTTCTATCGCAGACAGCTTGTGCTGGCGACAAAGGGAAAGCCTGCCGGGCGGGTGGATGATCCTGACCTTGCGGAAAAGCTGAAAGCCGAAGCAGAGGGTATTTTCCTTTGGGCGTTTGCAGGACTTAGGCGGCTGGTCGCTAACAACTTCAAGTTCACGGAAAGTGACCGCATCAAAGAAAACCGGGAAGCGGTGAAGCGGGATAACAACAACATCTTCTCTTTTTTAGAATCCGACGGCTATATCCGGCTGAAAGCGGATTCTTCCATCAGCTCTAAAGACCTGTATTCCATTTACCGAATGTGGTGTGACGAAAACAACCTGGCACCGCTGAAGTCCCGGAGCTTCAGTGATGCGGTAGTCGCCAATGCCGGCAAGTACAATCTGGAGCACTGCAACAATGTGACCAATCCTGCCGGACGGCGGGTATGGGGCTTCATGGGTATTGAGGCAATCGCAAGACCTGATATAAATGGTTTTTGCGGTGA
>CAMGIN010000150.1 GCA_946056135.1 uncultured bacterium
CCTTTTGCATGCAGTACCGTCACAAGGGGCGTCAAGGATGCCGCCCCCTACGCCCACCGATCTAACATTGTTGCGAGAAACGATCATTTACTTGTCAATCCGGTTAATGCATGAAAAAACAGCCTGCTGTATTTTTTCGGCAGGCTGTTTTTCGTTAGAATCCCAGTTCTTCGCCCACCAGAATCACCTTGATCCGTCCGGAGGGATTGCAGTTGCGGGTAATCAAAATCTGATTGCAGATGCAGCCGTCGCTCTTGCAGTCGGCGCAGGCTCCCGTTATTTCGCAGGGGGTCTGGCGGTCCTGGAAGCGCTGCTTGTTCATGGGGGCCGCCACGGTTCTGGCTCTGGTAACAGCGGCATCCAGGGTGTCCATGACCTTGTTCATTCCGGCAATTACCAGCACGGAATCCGGACCGTAGACGATGGCCGCCACCCGGTTTCCGTTGCCGTCAATGTTCACCATCTGTCCGTCCAGGCTCAGGGCATTGGCGCCGGTGATAAACACATCCGCTGTCAGGCACTGCTTCATGGCCTGTACCCGCTCCTGCGGAGTGGTTGCCTTGTCCCGGTCAATGGTGCGGTACTCCCCCGCGTTCAGAGCCTCCATCAATCCGATCTGCTGGGCAGATGCTGCGCCGCCCCAGCCGACCACCGCACCTTTGGGAATCAGCTCCAATGCCTTGGCAAGGGCATCTTCCCTGCTCGCGCAGTAGTAAGCCTCAAAATGCCGGCTGCGGAGATTCTTTAAAAGAACCTGAGAGCGCTTTTCATAGTATTGCTGTTTTGGATCTGCCATGGGAAATCCCTCCTTTTTTGTTATATGATAGCGTAAATCATGCAAAAAGTAAAGCGGTTTCCACTTGACAACCCCATCCGCTTCGGCGGCATCCTTGACGCCCCTGCGCAAGTCTTCCGCCATTTAACGGTTTGCTGCGTCAGCCCGATACTTATTTTCCATCTATTCAGGCGTACCGAAATTTCTTGCCAGAAATGATCGTTTATCTTTGTTAGCTGCGTTGGAGCGGCAGCGCCCTTGCCTCTCCCTTTGGGAGAGGTGGCCCGGCGGAACGCCGGGTCGGAGAGGGTCGTTGTTCCCCTCTCAGTCACGCCTTCGGCGTGCCAGCTCTCCCAAAGGGAGAGCCTAGGGCTTCGCAGATAAACGATCATTTACCACGCAATATTTTGTCTTGACTGAATGGTGCCCTTATTAGTTGTTCAGAATAAACTCCCGCATGTGCTTATGGGCGCACAGGTAGACCATGGGCACAGCGGACAGCAGCATTCCGGCAGTAAACACCAGATAGATCGGGAACAGATCACACAGTACGCCGAAAATGACCGCGGACAATGCGCAGCCGCCGGTAGAGGCCGCACTGACAAAGCCCAGAATCCCGCCCCGGTTTTCCTCCGGCAGGGCCAGCATCAGCGACGCATTGAAAATGCGGATTGGATTCAACCAACGGTTTATCCCGCTTGCCGACGCAGGAAAATAACCGGGAGCCGAAGGCTCCCGGTTATTGGCAAAAGCGATTATTTTTTCTTTGCGGTCTGCGGGGCATCCATCTTGACGGTGTGCTTCATGGCAACGGCGCAGGCCAGGTCGCCCAGCACATTGCAGCAGGTAGCGCCCATGTCGCACAGGGTGTTGACACTGATATATACACCCATAACACCGGCGGGCAGCCCGGCGATGGTGGACAGGGCAGCGAAGCAGGCGATGGCGCTGCCGGGAACACCGGGGGCGCCGATGGACAGCAGGGTGTTGGACAGCATGACCACCACCATCAGTCCAAGATTCAGCTCCACGCCGCAGGCATTGGCAAAGAACACGATCATGAAGGACATCAGAATGGAAACCGCGTCCATATTGATGGTGGCGCCCAGGGGCAGGGCCAGGGAGGAGATCTCATTGGGGACGCCCATCTCATCGGCACAGCGTTTGCTGATGGGAATGGTGGCGGAGCTGGAGCAGGTGCCAAAGGCGTTCAGCGCGGCAGGCAGTACGGTCTTGAAGAACTTCCCCACCGAATACTTGCCCAGCAGCTTGACAATGCCGCCATAGACCAGGACGATGTACAGGAAGAAGGTCAGATACAGGGCGATCAGCACCTGGCCCAGGGCGATCATGGTGTCCAGGCCGTTGGCATACATGACGGCAGCGATGGAACAGAAGACGCCAACGGGAGTGCAGTACATAACCCAGGAGATCACCTTGATGCAGATCTCATTCAGGGACTGGCAGAGCTTCACAAAGGGTTCCGCCTTCTTGCCCAGGGTCAGGCAGGCAATGCCCACGATGATGGCAAAGACCAGCACCTGCAGCATATCACCGCTGGCGAAGGAAGACACAGGATTGGCGGGAATCAGATTCTTGACGGTGTCCACCAGGCTGGTGAACTTGGCGGCCTCCACGTTGGACTCCACCATCTGGATGGAAACGCCTTTGCCCAGGCCCAATAGCCGGGGCAGGAACAGGCCCAGAATGCTGGCAAACAGGGTGGTTCCGGCAAAATACAGCACCGACTGACCGCCGATCTTACCGGTTGCGCCTACGGAGCCGATGCCCTGAATGCCCACGATCAGGCTGCAGAACACCAGCGGATAGATCATCATGCGCAGGGCGTTCATGTACAGGCTGCTGACCAGCTCCACCACAGGAAGCACAAAGTCATAGCGGCCCGGCATGAACAGTCCGAACAGGATGCCTAAGACCAGGCCAAGGAGGATTGCCAGGGTAATGTTGAAGGTTTTCTTTGTTTTCATTGTGTACCTCTCCCTTTTTGAAATAAAAAACGCCCGTCTTCTACCAATCCTAGAAGACGAGCGGTTTGCCCGTGGTACCACTTCTGTTTATTCCGGCCGACACCGGAACCTCATTCCGGGAATCCAACAATTCCCTCCGCTGTAACGGGCAGACCCGTCGCACCCTAACGTAATAACGCTCGGGCGCGCTGCTCCGGAACCATGTTCCCCCGGTACCTGCCTGTCTTCTTCCAGCAAACGAAGACTCTCTGTAAGGCGGAAAACGGGGTACTCTTTCCTTCACCGCATTCTGATATATTCCCTATTATAGGCAGGAACGTTGAAAATGTCAAGAATCTATCCAATGTTTCTTGTCAAAAACCATCAGACATTCAGCATTCCCCCTCCCCTCCGCAAAAATTTTTGAATTTCTCTATTGACAAATTCCAGACCTGGATATATAATCCATATATTCCTACAGGAGAGGTTGGTTTAAACAATGCATGTTTTTCGATGTTACCTGTCACGGACAAACGCTGTGACACTATTTTAAATGACATCTATCATCTCAGGAGGATTTGATTATGCGTAAAATTTTTACATCCGCCGATCAGCTGATTGGAAAGACGCCCCTGCTGGAGCTGACGCACATTGAGAAGGCCGAAGGTCTGGAAGCCAAGGTTCTGG
Source organism: uncultured bacterium (assembly GCA_946056135.1). GTDB lineage: Bacteria > Bacillota > Clostridia > Oscillospirales > Oscillospiraceae > Faecousia. The sequence continues at coordinate 3,430 of CAMGIN010000150.1, forward strand.
CCAAGCTGGAGTACTTCAACCCCGGCGGCTCCGTCAAGGACCGCATCGCCAAGGCCATGATTGACGACGCCGAAGCTACCGGCAAGCTGAAGCCCGGCAGCGTTATCATTGAGCCCACCTCCGGCAACACCGGTATCGGCTTGGCCTCCGTAGCCGCCGCCCGTGGCTACCGGATCATCATCGTCATGCCGGAGACCATGAGCGTGGAGCGCCGCCAGCTGATGAAGGCCTACGGCGCGGAGCTGGTGCTGACGGAAGGCGCCAAGGGCATGAAGGGCGCTATCGCCAAAGCCGAAGAACTGGCAAAGGAAATCCCGGGCAGCTTCATCCCCGGCCAGTTTGACAATCCCGCCAACCCCGCCGCCCATGTGGCAACCACCGGCCCGGAGATCTGGGAAGACACCGACGGCAAGGTGGATATCTTCGTGGCAGGTGTGGGCACCGGCGGCACGCTGACCGGCGTGGGCAAATACCTCAAGAGCCAGAACCCCGATGTAAAGGTGGTTGCGGTGGAGCCCGCCACCTCCCCTGTCCTGAGCAAGGGCACCGCCGGAGCCCACAAAATCCAGGGCATCGGCGCAGGCTTCGTTCCCGCCGTACTGGACACCAAGATTTACGACGAGATCATCCCCGTGGAAAACGAGGACGCCTTTGCTGCCGGCAAGCGGATCGGCAAGACCGAGGGCGTACTGGTGGGCATCTCCTCCGGCGCCGCTGTATGGGCAGCCATCGAGCTTGCCAAGCGTCCTGAGAACAAGGGAAAAACCATTGTTGCCCTGCTGCCGGACACCGGCGACCGTTATCTCTCCACTCCCCTCTTTGCCGACTGACCTTGATTCTTCCATACAAAACGCAGGTTTTTAGCGGGGTGTTTGTAAGACAGTAACATTAGGCAAAAGGCGCGACCATTTTCGTGGTCACGCCTTTTGCCTTAATGGGACAGCTGCTTTATCGGCTCAAGGGGTTCAGCCCCTTGTTCGGAACACAGTGACGCAAAACGCCCCGGACATTCAGGTGTCCGGGGCGTTCGGCCTCGCAGAGAGCACACACGGGGATTGCCCCGTATAGAAGTGCGCCCTTATGATCTATTTGACAAACTGGAAGTTGTTTATTAAACCTTTTTAACCTTAACCAACAACATCATAG
>CAMGIN010000151.1 GCA_946056135.1 uncultured bacterium
ACACGGAGAAGAACTTCCTGTCCCTGTTCACCGCCGTCAACGCCATGGCGGAAAAATACGACATGCCCATCCTGTACTCCTGCCATCCCCGGTCCAAAAAGCGGCTGGAGCAGACAGGCTTCCAACTGGACAGGAGGGTCATTCAGCATGAGCCCCTGGGCTTCCATGACTACAACTGCCTGCAGATGAACGCCTTCGCGGTGGTCTCGGACTCGGGGACATTGCCGGAGGAAGCCAGCTTCTTCACCAGTGTGGGCCATCCCTTCCCGGCGGTGTGCATCCGCACCTCCACGGAGCGGCCGGAAGCCCTGGACAAGGGCTGCTTCATCCTGGCGGGCATCGACCAGGGACACCTGCTGCAGGCGGTGGACACCGCAGTGCAGATGAACCTTGACGGGGATTATGGCATTCCGGTACCCGACTATGTGGAGGAGAACGTCTCCACCAAGGTGGTGAAGATCATTCAGTCCTACACCGGCGTGGTGGACAAGATGGTCTGGCGGAAGTATTAAAAATAAGCACAGTTGAAAGTGGAAAGTTGAAAGTGGAAAGTTTTGGTATTTCTTTCGTAAATGATTCAAATTATACCTTCCTTAATTAACTTTCAATTTTCAACTTTCAACTCACAAAGGGGGGCGAGCGCATGAAGTACCTGTTTATCAACACTGTGGCCGGATTCGGCAGCACCGGAAGGATTGCTGCGGACAGCTGCCGGGCCTTGATGGCGCAGGGGCACGAATGTGTGCTCGCCTATGGCCGGGATAAGGCAAACTGCGACGATATTCCTACGGTTCCAATCGGCACCGCCATGGATTACCGGCTCCATGCCATGAGAAGCCGCCTGCTGGACGATTCGGGCTTTGGTTCCCGTGCGGCCACCCGGCGGTTTTTGCAGTGGGTCAGGCAGTATGATCCCGATGTGATCTGGCTGCACAACCTTCATGGCTACTATGTGCACCTGGGGGAGCTGTTTTCCTATCTTCGCACCTGCGGCAAGCGGGTGTTCTGGACCCTCCATGACTGCTGGAGCTTTACCGGTCACTGCGCCTACTTTGATTATGTGGGATGTGACCGCTGGAAGACCGGCTGCCATGACTGCCCCCAGAAGGAAACCTACCCCAAAAGTGTGCTTGCGGACAACAGCCGGGGAAATTATGAGAAGAAAAAGGCCCTGTTTACCGGGATCCCCAACATGAAGCTTATTGTTCCCTCCCACTGGCTGGAAAGCCGGGTGAAGGAGAGCTTCCTGAAGGACTACCCGGTGGAGGTGGTCTACAATACGGTGGACCGAAATGTTTTCAAGCCCACCCCCGGCGCTTTCCGGCAGAGATACGGCCTGGAAGACAAAAAAATCGTGCTGGGCGTGGCCAGCGTCTGGGAGAGCCGCAAGGGGCTGAAGGATTTTCTTGCCCTTTCGGAGCTCCTGGACGAACGCTTTAAAATCGTGCTCATCGGTCTGACCCCAAAGCAGATTGCCGCCCTGCCTGAGAACATTCTGGGCCTGCCCAGAACCAACAGTGTCCAGGAGCTGGCGGAAAGCTACACCGCCGCCGACGTGTATGTCAGTCCCAGCACCGAGGAAACCTTCGGAATGACGGTGCTGGAGGCCCGCTGCTGCGGTACCGAAGCCGTGGTCTATCAGGGAACAGCCTGCCAGGAGATCGTGGAGCAGTTTGGCGGTGTGGCGGTGCCCCGTGGACCGGAGCATCTGAAGGATGCTGTGCTCGCCCTTACCAAGGAGGAAGCCAGATGAAATACTACCGCTTTCCGGAAAACAGGCGGGTCACCCTCCTGATGGGCGTGTTCCTGCTTGCCATGCTGTATCTGGCGCGGGACACCTTGGTCACCTCCTCCATCCTGGGATTCAACAAGGCGCAGTATCTGATGCTTGGCCTGATCGTGGCAGCCGGCGGAATCTTCCTGGTGTACAACCGCCGCAATCTGAAGGATATCGTCCTGGACAGGCGGATGCTGGTGATTCTGGCCGCCACGGTGATTGTGCTGCTGCCAATGCTGGTCAAGCGGGACTGGCAGAGGATGTATTTCAGCATTCTGGTCTGTATCTGTTTCGCCGTGTTCCTGTCCTATTTTCTGTCCTATCGGGAAGCGGCCAAGTATTATGTGGGAATCATGTCGGCGCTGGGCATCTGGTCCATTTTGGCGCTATGGGTTCTGCGCCCGCTGCTTGTGGATACCGGTATTTGGATCCCGCCGGTTTTTGAAAATCAGCTGGAGGTCGTTTTTTACAATTTTGGACTGTCTTTTGTCTCGGACAGCTATGTGAAAACCCGGAATTTCGGAATTTTCCGGGAACCGGGCGTCTATCAATATTTCCTAATCCTGGCTCTGTATCTCAATCATTTCACGGTGCAGTGGAAGCGCCAGCGGACGCTGTGGCTCCATAATCTGATTCTGGCAGCCACCATGCTGACCACTTTGTCCACCGTCGGTGTAGCGGCTTTGGCGCTGCTCGCTGTGGTGGTGTTTTTGGAAAAAAAGCTATACCGGAATAAATGGGTCTGGCTGGGAATTCTGGCGATTGCGGTGGTGCTGGCGGTGATCGTGGCGGTCATCGTGGTGCAGCAGGGAGAGCTGTATTGGGAGCTATATTCCATGGTGCTGGGGAAGTTCCAGCCCGGGGAGGACTCTGCAGTGGAGCGGTTGGATGCAATTATCAAGGATCTGCGCATTTTCCTGCGCCATCCCCTGGTGGGAGATAAGCTGTCGGAGGTTCTCTATTCCGCCGCCAACAATACGACTTCCACACTGATTCTGTATGCGGGGCTGGGTATTCTGGGCGGTACTCTGAATGTGGCGGCCTGGATCGCGCTGGTCTGGGAGAAGAAGCGCAGCGTATGGGCCAATCTGGCTCTGCTCGCGGTGCTGTTTCTGTCCTTCAACACCCAGAATCTGATTGCGGATGTGTTTTTCTGGCTGTTCCCTGTCATGGCACTGACGGAGCGAACCGTGCCGGGGCTGAAAAGAAAAAAGGGGTGACCGAAATGGAACAGGATGTTCTGCGAAAAGTCCAGCGGATTCAGCTGGAAATGGCTAAGGAGATCAAGCGGGTCTGCGACGAGAATGGCATCCGGTATTTCCTGTACCGGGGCACCTTCCTGGGGGCAGTGCGCCATCAGGGCGTCATTCCTTGGGACGATGATATGGACATCGGGATGCTCCGGGAGGACTACGAGAAATTCCGCCGGATCGCTCCGGAAAAGTTAAAGCCGGAATACTGCTTCCAGGACTGGCACACCGACAAAAATTACGCCCTGCCCTTTGGCAAGGTTCGCAAGCGCAATACGGTCTTCGTGGAGGCCAAATGCGCCCGGCTTCCCGAAAACGGCATCTATGTTGACATCTATCCCCTGGACTTCGCGCCGGAAGATGAGAAAGCGCGCAAGGCATTGGCGGGAAAGCTGCTGCACCTGTTCCGGGTGAAGCTGATGAAATCCGGCTATACCCCCTGGCGGGAGGATGACCGGATCGTCTGGAAGAAGCGCATCGGCTATCTGGTCTATCAGGCGGCGGCGCTGTTTGTCAGCCAGGAGACCCTGGTTCGCAAATATGACGCCCTGGTGGCGCAGGTGCCGGAGAGCGGCACGGTGTACGAGCAGAGCGCCCTGCCTACTGCCTACTACTTTGACAGGGAATGGTTCCGCGACAGGGCGGATTACCGCTTTGGGGACACCTATTTTGCAGGCCCGAAGGAGTATGACGCCTTCCTCACCACCCTTTACGGCGACTATATGTGCCTGCCGCCGGAGGACAAGCGGGAGAACCGGCACCAGATTCAGGAACTGGATTTGGGAGAATAGAGAGGAGCGGTTTCATGAAGCGGGTGTTGTTCCTTACCAACTACCCCTCGCCTTACCGGGTGCATTTTTTTGATGAACTGGGAAAATACATGGATGTGACAGTGCTGTTTTCCGACCGGGCCGAGGAGAAGACCCACCGGGACGCGGCCTGGTTTGTCGCGGGAGAGGGCAGGTTCCATAAGGTTCAGCTGACCAAACGGATTGCCGGGAAGGGCAGTCAGAACCTGTGCGCCGATGTGATCCCCTGGCTGAAACAGGATTTTGATGCCATTGTCATCTGCGGCTATTCCTCACCCACCGCCATGCTGGCTATGGGCTATCTGAGGAGGAAGAAGATCCCCTTCTACATGGAGGTGGACGGCGGTTTGGTCCGGCAGGATTCGAAGCTGAAATACCGCTATAAAAAGCTGTTGGTAAGCTCCGCCGATTTCTGGATTAGCAGCGGAACGCATACCACCGACTATCTGGTCCACTACGGGGCGAATCGGCAGAAGACGTTCCTGTACCCCTTTACCTCCCTGTGGGAGAAGGACATTCTGCCCCAGCTTCCCACTCCGGAGGAAAAGCAGAATCTGCGCCGGACGCTGGGCATGGCGGAAGAAAAAATCCTGGTCTATGTCGGGCGGTTTACCAGGGAAAAGGGAATGGACACCCTGCTGGCGGCGGCGCCTTCTCTGGATGGGAATGTGGGCGTGTACTGTATCGGCGGCGAACCTACCCAAGCACATCTGGACCTTTGCCG
>CAMGIN010000152.1 GCA_946056135.1 uncultured bacterium
CAGGAAGCCGGGGCGATGACCGGGATTGGGAACGGAATTGACTGCAACGATCTTGCCGTCGGCGGTGTCAAAGAAGATGAAGTTTTCACAATGGCCGAAATGTCCGGCCACCTGGGTTCCCATAGCTGCTACTGCGATTTTCATAGTAATTGTCTCCTTTTATTGATTTAACAGTTGGATTGTGTTTTCAAATATATCCTTCAGTGCATCCCGTGCCGGACAGTCAATGTCGGCAAGGGACAGTCCTGCATTGATGGCTTGAGATGCGCTTTTGTCATAGGGGATCTTCCCGACAAAGGGGATATTTTCTGATTGACAGAAATCCCGGATTGCATTGGTGTTTTCGGCACTGACATCCCATTTGTTGACGCAGACCGCCAGCTTTGCCTGGAAGGTTTCGGCGGTTTTACAAAGACGCTTCAGGTCACTGACACCGGAAAGGCTCGGTTCGGCCACAACAAGCACCAAATCCATGCCGCTGACCGATGCAATCACCGGACAGCCGATGCCGGGAGACCCGTCAATAATGGCAAGGGGTGTTTCCGGAGCATTTTTCAGCATCGCCATTTTGACATCCGTGACCAGCTTGCCGGAGTTGCCGCGCCCCATTTTCAGAGTTGCCGTGGAGAACACGCCTCCCGACAGATACAGCTCCTTGCGGCCCGCCACATCGGTATGCAGCGCAACTGCCTTTTGTGGACAGACATAGGCACAGACACCGCAGCCCTCGCAGGCATATTCATTGACGGCATAACCGGTGGCTGCTTTTTCAATGGCGTCAAACCGGCAATGGCTTTGACAAACACCGCAGCTTATGCATTTTTCCGGGTCGATCACCGCCTTGTCGCCCCCGTAAAAATCAGAAACGGCGGGCTCAACCGTCTGCTCATACACCAGATGCAGATTGGGTGCATCCACATCACAGTCCGCAATGGCCTTTGTCTGGGAAAAACGGATAAAGGCTGCCGCTGTTGTTGTCTTGCCGGTGCCGCCCTTGCCGCTGAGGATCAGAAGTCGTTTCATACTGCACCTCCGATCTTGCAAAGCAGCTCCTCGAACAAACAGCGCATCTTCTCGTCTGTTGCTGCCGCGATCTGCCCGTCCGCTGACAGCGCCGCAATTCGAGGGTCATAGGGAATCCTTGCAAGGACCGGCAGATCCTTTTCCTTGCAAAATTGTTCCAACGGTTCATAGGGTGTGTCCTGTTTGTTGATGACCACACCGCACTTTTTTCCCAGCAGCGTCACCAATTCGTGAACCATTTGGAAGTTGTGAAATCCAAAGGCAGTAGGCTCTGCTACCAACAGACAGTAATCCGCATCCGTAACGCTCTCCATCACGGAGCAGGCGCTGCCGGGCGGACAGTCGATAACGGTAAATCCATCCGCCTGTCTGAGCGCCGCACGGATCACCGGAACGCCGGTCGCCTCGCCGGGGTTCAAAACTCCGGTCACGACCTTGATGTTTCCGTGCTTTCCCACTTCAAGTGTACCAATCGCTTTCGGCTGCTCTGTTATGGCACGCTCTGGGCACACCAGCATACAGCCGCCGCAGCTGTGGCAGATCTCGGAGAATACCATGGGTTTTGCTTTAATATACATCAGGGCATGGAAACGGCAGAATTTCACACACTGCTTGCAGCCGGTACATTTTTCTGCATCGAACTCCGGCAGCAGCGTACTAACGATTTCTGTCTGCGTCTTTTCCGGCTTCAAAAAGAGACGCCCGTTGGGTTCCTCCACATCACAGTCGATGTAAGTCCCCTCTGCGGCCGTTGCAATCAGATTTACCGCAACCAGTGTTTTACCCGCACCGCCCTTGCCGCTTAAACAGGCGATCTTCATCTTCCACCATGGAAGCCGCCGTGAAATTCGGTCAACTCGCTGAGCTTGCCATCCTCCAAAGCGGTCAGATCATCCGCTGCGGCTTTGTTTGCGGATTTATAAATTTTCATGCCTGCTGCCTTGAATACATCTGCTGCGTTTTGTCCGCAGCGGACCGTGATCAGTACATTCACACCGTTATCAACAAGGAACTGTGCCACCTGGACTCCGGCGCCCTCATGTGCTTGCGCAGCAGGATTTTCCACGATCGCATCCTTGCCGTCCTCTCGGAACAGGAAATACGGCGCACGGGCCAGAACGATACAGACATCCTGTTTGTTTTCATCCAAAGGAATTGCAATTCTCATTTTTCTATCCTCCATAATGTTTTGTTGTACACAGCCCCAGCGGTGCCGCCTACATCCGCCGCAGCCGCAAAATTCTTCGCTTCCGTCACAGAGCTGATAGTCGCCGCCCTCAATACGCAGTGACAAACCATCCACCAATGCATCGGCCAGCTTCTTTCTTGCAGAGTTATAAATCATCTGCACGGTGGTTCTGGCCACCTGCATATAGGTGCTGCATTCCTCCTGAGAAAAGCCCTGCTTATCAATGAGACGGATCGCCTCATATTCATCAACCGTCAAAATAACAGCAGATTTGCAGGGAGCATCTCCGATCGGGCGGAACTCTTTTGTCGTTGGCATCTGACATACTTTTCTGCATTTTCTCGGTCTCGGCACAGCGTTCACCTCCTTACAAGTACTGTGGAGTACCTTTGCGGCTATTATAGCATTGTTTTTTGGCATATGTCAATTACATAATTGACATATGCCAAAAAACGCAGTATGCTATAGTTGATTAGGAGGGGATACCATGAGCTTTGAATCTTTCTTTCCGGTGTGGGATAAACTGAATACAATACAGAGAAATCGCATCTTGAGCGGACTTATTACCAGACAGGTAAAAAAGGGAACGGTTATCCACAATGGCAGTATGGACTGTACCGGACTGCTGTTGGTCAAATCCGGGCAGCTTCGTGCCTACATCCTTTCCGAGGAAGGTCGGGAGATCACGATTTACCGCCTGTTTGATATGGATATGTGCCTGTTTTCAGCGTCGTGCATGATGCGCTCCATTCAGTTTGAAGTGACCATCGAGGCCGAGAAAGATACCGAGCTTTGGGTCATTCCTGCGGAGATTTATAAGACCATCATGGAAGAATCCGCTCCGGTAGCAAACTACACCAATGAGCTGATGGCCACCCGGTTTTCTGATGTGATGTGGCTGATTGAGCAGATCATGTGGAAAAGCCTTGATAAGCGTGTCGCTGCATTCCTTCTGGAAGAAGCATCCATTGAAGAAACCAATGAGCTGAAGATTACCCACGAGACCATAGCCAATCATCTGGGATCTCACAGGGAAGTCATTACCCGGATGCTTCGCTATTTCCAGAGTGAGGATATGGTCAAGCTATCCCGCGGCACTGTGACTATTCTGGATGAGAAAAAACTGGAGGCTCTGCAGGATGCGTAATAGGTGCTCGGTTCTGACGGATTTGTTTCTGAGTTTTGCAAAGGTCGGCTGTTTTACCTTTGGTGGCGGCTATTCCATGATCAGCGTGATTACGGACACCTGTGTGGAGAAAAAGAAATGGATCTCCCACGATGAAATGATGAATGTGACGGTCATCGCAGAATCTACGCCGGGACCGATTGCCATCAACTGCGCCACCTATGTAGGCTATAAACTGGCAGGTATGGCCGGTGCTGTCGTTGCAACACTGGGCATTGTTGTGCCTTCCTTCGTAATTATCTATCTGATTTCCAACTTCCTGGATAACTTCCTTGCATACCCTTTGGTGGCGAAGGCCTTTCTGGGAATTAAAGTAGGTGTAGGCATCCTGATCCTGGACGCCGGACTGACGATGCTCAGAAAAATGCAGAAAAAGCCGCAGCCCCGCATCATTGCAGTTTGTGGCTTTGTGGCTATGCTTCTGATCAACATTTTTTCTCTGAAGATTTCTTCCATTGCTCTTATGCTGGTTGCGGGGGCGGTCAGTCTTGGCCTGTTTCTCGCAAAGGGCGCACCTGAAGCGAAAGGCGGTGGAACAAAGTGATTTATTGGGATCTGTTCCTTGGCTTTTTGAAAGTCGGCTGCTTCACCTTTGGCGGTGCTTACAGTGCAATCCCTCTGATCCGGGATGTTGTCCGTTCCTATGGCTGGCTTAGTGATGAAATACTTACTTATATGATTGCAGTCAGTGAGAGCACTCCCGGACCAATAATTGTCAATCTTGCAACATATGTAGGAAACAGTCAGGCAGGCTTTTGGGGTGCTGTGCTGGCGACATTGGCAGTTGTTCTGCCGTCGTTCTTTGTGATTTTGCTAATCATGGGTGTTTTGAAGAACACCCTGAAAAATAAATATGTTCAGGCGATACTTCGAGGACTGAAGCCCTGCATCATTGGCATCATCCTTGCCACAGGCATTTATATGACCCTGCATCACTGCGTACCCATGACAGCAAACACCTTTGTGGACATTTCTGCATTGTGCGTCGCGGTTGTTTTGATCACTGCCGCTTTCCTATATAAGCGTCTACGCAGAAAAAAACTATCTCCCATTGCGCTGATCGTACTTTCGGCAATTTTGGGAATCCTGCTTTATTGAGAAAAGCCGTCCTCATTCTTTGCAGAGTGAGGACGGCTTCCTTGCGTTTATTTACTTATCC
>CAMGIN010000153.1 GCA_946056135.1 uncultured bacterium
GCCTGTGCGTAGGGGGCGGCATCCCTGACGCCCCATTTGCATGCAGTACCGTCATCAGGGGCGTCAAGGATGCCGCCCCCTACGAAATGTAGACGATCATTTCGCTGAGTGATAAGCATTCATACAAAAATAAATCGATAGGCAAAATAAAAGCACCGAGCCGTTTCCATGCTCGGTGCTTTGCGCTATTTGGGGGACAGGTCTACGCTTCTTCGCAGGATTGAATGGGCGGGAACGGGTTTTGGCAGGGGAAGGGTGAACTTCATCTGGGGGGTTCTGGGTTCCTCCAGGGGATTGCCCTCTGAATCCCGCATGTTCCCCGCCACGATGGGGAAGGGCCGCAGGTCGGGGCCTACCACTTCCAATTGATTTCCCGCGCGGAACTTGTTGTTCAGGCTGCATACCGCAATGCCGTTTGCGTCGCAGGATTCCACCTTGGCGCAGATCTGCCAGTCCCGGATGTAGCGGGAATTGGCCACATACTGCCCAGGCTCGCCGTAGTAGAAGCCGGTGGAGTAAACCCGGTGGGACACATGCTCCACTTCCTCCCGCCACACCGGGTCCAGAGGCCGGCCCGCAAAGGCATCGTCAATGCAGTGCCGGTAGGCTCCGGTGACGATGGCGGCATAGTAGGCGGATTTGGCCCGGCCCTCGATCTTGATGCAGTCCACGCCCGCTTCCATCAGGTCGTTTAGGTGGTCGATCATGCACATATCCCGGGAATTTAAGATGTAGGTGCCCTGTTCGTCCTCGAAGACCGGGAAGTATTCCCCGGGCCGCTTTTCCTCCATCAGGGCATACTGGTAGCGGCAGGGCTGGGCGCAGGCACCCCGGTTGGAGTCCCGGCCAGTCATGTAGTTGCTGAGCAGGCACCGGCCGGAGTAGCTGACGCACATAGCCCCGTGGCCGAAGGTCTCGATCTCCAGCCTGGGATCCACCTTCTGCCGGATGGTGCGGATCTCCGCGAGACTCAGCTCCCTTGCCAGCACCACCCGGCTGGCTCCAAGGTCAAACCAGGCCTGGGCGCATTCGTAGTTGGCAATGGACTGCTGGGTGGAGATATGCCGCTGGCAGTGGGGGGCGTATTTCCCCGCCAGGGTAAAGGCTCCCAGATCCGCCAGAATCAGAGCGTCCACCTTTGCGTCGTCCAGCTGCTGTAGATAGTCCGGCAGCCGGGCGGCTTCTTCGTTTCGCGGCATGGTGTTCACGGTGACGTGGCATTTCACGCCGTGGTCGTGGGCGAATTGCACCGCCCGGGGCAGTTCCTCGGGGGAGAAGTTCCCCGCGAAGGAGCGCATGCCGAAGCTGGTGCCCGCCAGGTACACCGCGTCGGCGCCGTAGAGCACCGCCATCTGCAGCCGGTCCATGTCCCCGGCGGGGCTGAGCAGTTCCAGTTTTCTCATATCAGCCCTCCGAGGATGCGGCGGCGAACTGGGCGCGCCAGGCCTCGTGCTCCTCATAGGTGGAGGAGAACTGGTGCATGCCCGTGGACGGATTCAGCACATAGTAGTAGTAATCGTGGCTCTCCGGCGCCAGGGCACCCTTCAGGCTGGCGAGACCCGGATTGGCAATGGGGGTGGGGGTCAGGCCGGTATGGGTATAGGTGTTGTAGGGGCTGTCGATGCGGGTGTCAATACCGGTGTTGTTGCCGTCCTGGGCGTAGATCAGGGAGGCGTCAATGTTCAGATAGGGGGGAGTGTCGCCCCAGCGGAACAGACGGTTATAGATAACCCCGGCAATGGCGCCGCTCTCAGCAGGGGCCGCGGCTTCCTTCTCGATCAGGGAAGCCACAATGACCACCTCCCGGACAGTGTAGCCGCCGCCGGTGACGGTTTCGTTCAGGGTATCGATCTGGGCCCGCATTTCCTCGGTGAACCGGTTGTCAAAGTTGTCCAGCATCTTTTCCAGGGCTTCCCTGGGGGTGGAATTCTTATAGAATTCGTAGGTGTCCGGGAACAGGAAGCCTTCCAGGCAGTATTTGTCGCCCCGCTCCACATTTTCCAGGAACCAGTAATCCTCCAGCTCTCCGGAGGCGGCATAGGCGGCGATGTCCACGGCGGTGCAGATCCGGTTTTCCTCCAGTAGGTTAAAGATCTGGCGGCAGGTATAGCCCTCGGGGATGGTCAGGGTGATGACCTCCCGGCTGGACTTGGGGGTCATGAAATTCACCAGGGCGTGGTAGTCGTAACGGGTGTTCAGGTCGTAGATACCGGCCTGGATGTCCTCCCGGGCGTCGGATATGGAGGCGTAGAGGTTGAACAGACTCCGGTAGCGGATCAGACCTGCGTCATAGAGCTTTTCGGTGATGTCCTCCATGGAGTCGGACTCGTAGATGGTGATGGTGACAGGCTTGTCCTCCCGCCCGAAGGCCAGTACGTCGGCGGCGCAGACCCACAGCATCCGGCCCAGGGTTACACCGATGGCCAGAATCAGCGCCAGCCACACGACGGTTGCCAGAATGTTGGGAATGCCCAGCAGACCCTCGCCCTTTTTCCGCTTGGGGCGGCCCTTTCGGGTGGGACGCTGGTGGCTGGGTACCGGATCCTCCGGGGCAGAGGCCTCAAACATGTCGTTAAACTCACTGCCGTTGTCCCGGTATTCCTGGTCGTCCACTTCCTCCTGGGGCGGTTCCGGCTCCGTGGGCGGGGCGAATTCGTTCAGGAGGTCCATATCGAAGGGCGGCTCTTCCTCGCCGTGTTCCAGCATGCCGTGGTATTTCATGGCCTGCTCATCCGGGGTGATCTCCTGCCCCAGCTGGGGCTCCGTCAGCGGGTTCTGGGGCTCCGTCAGCGGGTTCTGGGGCTGCGGCGGGTAGTCCTCTTCCACATCCGGAATCCGGTCCATAAAGGACGGTTTGGGTTCCTCTGGGGCGGGGGGCTCCGGCATGGGAGGTTCCTCAGATGCGGGAATCTCCTCTGCAAAGGGGACTGGCTCCGGTGTGGGAAGGTCTTCGGAAGGAGAAATCCCGTCGGCAAGGGGGGCCGGTTCCGGTACAGGGACTTCTTCCGTCTCCTCCGGAATGGGGACGGCTTCCTCCTCCGGCGGTTCCGGCGCGAAGGAGAGTTCCTGGATCACGGGCGTTTCTTCCGGTTCCGGGATGCCCTTCTCCTCCGGGAATTGCTTGTTATCCATAGTGTGTTCCTCCTGGTCAGCGGATGACGATCTGTTTCGCAACAGCCTCCGCAGCTTCCGGGCCCTTCAGGGCGGAGACAATGGCCAGTCCGAAGGGAATGGCGCAGCCCGCAGAGGTGCCGGTGATCAGATTTCCATCGGTGACAGCGGCAGCGTCCGGCACCATGCTGGCGCTGCCCATCTGGGACTCGCAGCCGGGGTAGCAGGTGGCCTTTTTGCCGTCGGGGATGCCCAGGTCCGCCAGCACCGTGGGGCCGGCGCAGATGGCTGCGGTGAGCTTGCCGTTTTCCCAGGCGAACCGGATGGCCTCCATAGCCTCCCGGCTGGCCCGGATGGAGGCCACGCCCTTTAAGCCACCGGGCAGAATAATGCCCTCCATCTGGGTCAGATCCATTTCCCCCAGCTCCAGGTCAGCGGCAATGGGGATGCCGTGACTTCCGGTGATGACCTTGCCGTTGATGCCCACGGTGGCCACAGCGATTCCCGCCCGGCGCAGCAGATCCAGAGGGGCCACGGCCTCGGTCTCTTCAAATCCGGTTCCCAGTAACAGGTAAATCATTTTGTTTCCTCCAGACATGCCGCCACATGGCGGTAGATTTCATCGTGGATATCTCCAATGCTGCGCATAACGCCGTCCTTGACGCAGGAAACGACGGTCCAGCCGTAGTATTCGGCGGCGGCCCGTCCGGTGCGGCGGCAGGTGGCGAGATACGCGGTGTCCTGCTCGTGGATATCCGCGTGGGTATGGGTGTCCTGCTCCCGGCGGCGCAGGAGCTGCTCCGTAAAGTCCGTGGGGACATCCAGATACAGCACCAGATCCGGCCGGGGAAGGCCCAGCTTGTCATATTCAAAGTCGTAGAGCCATTTTAAGAATTCCGCTTGCCTTTCTTCCGGCTCCTTGGAGGCCTGATGGACGGCGTTGGAGGTGGTGTAGCGGTCGGAGACCACCAGACCGCCCTGTGCGTACCAATCGCCCCAGACCTTTTTGAAGGAGGCGTAGCGGTCCACGGCATAGAAAGCCGACGCGGCGTAGGCGTTGACATCGTTGGGGTTCGTGCCGAACTCGCCGCCTAAGTACATGCGGATCAGCGCGGAGCTGGGCTCGGAATACTGGGGGAACACCAGCTTCTGAAAGCGGATATTTTCCCGCTCCAAATGCTGGGTCAGCAGCCGAAACTGGGTGGACTTCCCGGAGCCGTCGGTGCCCTCGATCACGATTAGTTTGCCCATTTGTGTCCTCCTTATCGTTGGGACAGAATATTGTAGCTTATAATATACCATATTTCCGGCCATTTGTCCACCATTGGGCGGCGGGGGAATTCTTAATTTTCTTGTAACGATTCCCCCGCAGCTGGATTTCCTGCCGTAAATGATCGTTTATAGTTGCACCAACTGTAGGGCGGGGTCATGACCCCGCCGA
>CAMGIN010000154.1 GCA_946056135.1 uncultured bacterium
AAGCTTTGCAGGCTCTGTGGGGCATTACGGGCTCACCGCACTTGGGGCAAACCGCAACGCTGGGAGCGGACAGCTTCCAGTTGGAGCCACGGCGCTTATCGCGGCGGGCCTTGGACACTTTACACTTAGGGACAGCCATGGTGACACCTCCTTGGTCGAACTGCTTTTTGCAGCATTCATTTTGGACTTACTTGTCAAGAAGCTGCTTCAAAGCAGCAAATCGGGGATCGAGCTCCTTCTGGCAATTGCAGGGACCTTCGTTCAGGTTCTTGCCGCAGCGTTGGCAAAGCCCCTTACAGTCCTCCTTGCACAGCAGCTTGGAATCCAGATTCAGGACAAAAACTGTCCGCACAATGTCATCCAGATCGGCGCTGTCTCCCTCCAGAGGGAATACCCATTCATCTTCGTTCTCTTCGTCGGCCATTTCCGTAACCAGCACCACATCGATGGGGAAGCGAACCTCCCGGTCAAAGGGATTGGCACAGCGGTCGCAGATGCCGTGGATGCAGGTGGAGATTTCCCCTGTCATCACCAGGACCCCTGCAGTGTTCCGCACCGTACCCGAAGCCAGAACGGGCTCGGACACGGGGTAGCTGATGCCGTAGCAAAGATCGCTCAGATCAACGCTGGTGGAAAAGGAAACACAGCCGCCGGGACTGTCTATGATTTCCGAGAGCCCTAACAGCATACTTTTCCCCCTTCTCACAGTCGTGCCTAAGTATTATACAGGCTATATCGCAATTTGTCAAATGGTATTTTCGCAAAATCTATGATTTTTTCGAAGAAAAACAACAGCATCTTGTGGTTACAGGGGATACCTTTATTTAGCATTCAGCATTGTGCATTCCGCGTTCCCGCCTCCCGGTTCTATTTCTCCTTCTCCGGACATACCCTGTTGTAAACCCATGGCAGGAGCCCTCTCCTGCCGGAAGAGGAGGCTGGCTATGGATCAAATCTATGCGGATATCGCCGCCAGAACCGGCGGTAATATTTATGTAGGCGTTGTCGGTCCGGTCCGCACCGGCAAGTCCACGCTGATTAAGCGGATCATGGAGGAACTGGTAATCCCCGGCATCGAAGATCCCTACCGTAAGGAGCGGGCCCGGGATGAGCTGCCCCAGAGCGGCTCCGGAAAGACCATTATGACTTCGGAGCCAAAGTTCGTCCCGGAGGAGGCAGTGGAGATCTCTCCTGACGGCACCACCCGGCTGCGTGTCCGGCTCATCGACTCCGTGGGCTATATGGTGGACGGCGCGGTGGGGGCGGAGGAGGACGGGGTACCCCGGATGGTCACAACCCCCTGGTTTGACCACGAGATCCCCATGACCCAGGCGGCGGAGCTGGGGACGAAAAAAGTTATGGAAGGGCACTGTTCCATCGGCCTGGTGGTAACCACCGACGGCACCATTACGGATATCCCCCGGGAGGACTATGTTGCCGCTGAGCGGAAGGCCATTATGGACATGCAGAAGACCGGAAAGCCCTATCTGGTTATCGTCAATTCCCGAAATCCCGGCGGGGAGGCAGCAAAGGCGGTGGGCAGTTCCATTCAAAAGGAATTTGGCGTAGACCCAGTTGTGGCGGACTGTCAGGCTCTGGATGCCGAAGGAATCGCCAGGCTGTTGAAGGCTCTGCTGTACACCTTCCCCATGACGGAGCTGCGGGTTCATCTGCCCCGGTGGCTGGATGCCCTGGAGCCGGAGCATCCGGTGAAGGCGGCATTGTATCAGGCGCTGCTGCAGCGGGCGGGGGAGATCGGCAATCTGGGCCAGGCGGAGGGGGTTCTTGCCCATCTGCAGGAGCTGCCGGAGGTCCGGGACTACACCCTGCGCAGTGTGAATCTGGCGGACGGAACAGTGACTGTTGCTATCGTGCTGCCGGAGGCGCTCTACTATGAGATTCTAAGCGCCAAGGCGGGAATCCCTATTGAGAACGATGCCCAGCTGCTTTCGCTTCTGATGGAGCTGGCCCAGGTGAAGCAGGAGTACGACAAAATCTCCGATGCCCTGTCCGCGGTAAAGGCCACGGGCTACGGGGTGGTGATGCCCGCCGCCGGGGAGATGAAGCTGGAGACTCCGGAGCTGGTCCGCAAGGGCGGGGCCTTTGGGGTGAAGCTGAAGGCAGGGGCCCCCTCCATCCACATGGTCCGGGTGGACATCGACACGGAGATCAGCCCCATGGTGGGCGACGAGAAGCAATCCAGGGACCTGATCGCCAGGCTCACCGGAGAAGACCCGGAGAAGCTGTGGCAGAGTAACATTTTCGGCAAGTCGGTGTATGACCTGATCCAGGAGGGGCTGACGGCAAAGCTGGTGCAGATGCCGGAAGATGTGCGAGGCAAATTCCGGGGGACGCTGACAAGGATTGTCAACGAGGGGGCAACCGGGCTGATTTGTATTATATTATAGATAAGAGAGAATGGATAATAGAGAATAACGACGGAATCCCCTTCGGGGATGAATTTAAAAATGTTCCAATGGGGATCCGGCTTGACATTCTACTTTGTTGGGGGTAAAATAAAGAAAATTTGTAACTGTTCAGTCATGGTATAACACTATAGTACAAGGCGAGGTTACGCGCCAAAGGCTCTCCCTCTGGGAGAGCTGGCACGGCCCGTGGCCGTGACTGAGAGGGCGGTAAGCAATTCGATACAACGAAGCAGATCGAAGGATCGGACTGCCCAGTCGCCCTCTCCGCCAGCCCTTAGGGGCTGGCACCTCTCCCAAAGGGAGAGGCTTTAGTCACCGCTCCGGTGAAACCATCGACTACGACTGAATAGTTACGAAAATTTACCGAAGGAGGATGTAGTCATGTCTGTTACCATTGAATACCTGTGGAAAGACCGAAAGCGCTATTTTGGCCTGCCCCTGAGCTTTACCCGCTATTCCCTGTCTGAGGACCGGCTGTTTATCTCTGTGGGCTTTTTGAATATCAAGGATGATGAGGTCCTCCTTTACCGGGTTCGGGACATCGACACCTGCCGCAGTCTGTGGCAGAGAATTTTCGGTGTGGGTACGGTGACGGTGATCTCCTCCGACAAGACCATGCCCAATCTGGTGCTGAAGAACATCAAGGATCCCGTCTTCGTCAAGGAGCTGATCCACCAGCAGGTGGAGGAGACCAAGATCAAGCGCCGGGTTCGCTTCGGCGAGGTCATGACCACCGATGCTGACGGCGACGGTGTGCCGGATGACGACGATTTTGACAGGTAAATGTAGAGACGGCACTGCAAACAGGCAGCGCCGTCTTTTTTGTTTTGGGTATCGATGCATCGTGGGTTCGTGTAAATGATCGTTTATCGCAGTATGTTCGATAGAAGGTTATTTGCAGACAATTATGCTGTGAGCGTAGGGGGCGGCATCCCTGACGCCCCTTTTGCACGCAGTACCGTCACAAGGGGCGTCAAGGATGCCGCCCCCTACGAACTGTAAACAATCTTTTACCATAGCACTGCACCTGCGGTCGAGGGGCCCAAAGGATGTTTGTCTACCACCCAAAGTGCGTAACGCATTCGCCGCGGGCCTTGCCCGCTAAACGATCATTTACGATTCCCATGGGACAACTTCAGAAAAACTTAATCTTTTGTTTTCAATTTTTCCCTCTGGAAGGCTTTACCCCGGTGAAAAAAAGTGGTAAACTATACGTCAGTATGCAAAACTGGGGGATCGCTATGAAATTGCCGCAGAGGAACTCTTTCAAGTGGAATTATTTGGCGCTGGCCTTTGCGCTGCCCTGCGTGGGGATGCTGTTTGTTATGCTCATCAGCCAGTATGCGCCTTTCGGCAAATACTCCATGCTGTATTCCGACATGTACCACCAATATTATCCCTTCTTTGTGGAATTCCGACGGGTCCTGCGCAGCGGGGACAGTCTGTTGTACAACTGGAGCGTGGGCATGGGCATGGACTACCTGGGGCTCATTTCCTACTATCTGGCTTCGCCCCTGAATCTGCTCAGCGTTCTGGTGCCGGAAGGGTGGCTGCTGGAGTATTTTTCTCTGCTGGTGCCCATCAAACTGGGTCTGGCGGGACTGTTTTTTGCCATTTTCCTGAAAAAGATTTTTGGCAAGGATGATTTTTCCATTTCCGTTTTTGGTGCATTCTATGCTCTGTGCGCCTGGGCACTGGGCTTTCAGTGGAACGTTATGTGGCTGGACACCTTTGCGCTCCTGCCGCTGGTGGTACTGGGAACGGTGTATCTGCTCCGGGACAAAAAGTTCGTGCTGTACACCCTCACCTTATTCCTGTCCATCTTCGCCAACTATTATATTGGCCTGTTCACCTGCATCTTTGTCTTCCTGCTGTTCTTCGTGTATCAGATCTGCCGCTGGGGCGGATGGAAGAAATTTTTCCTGGATCTTGGCCGAATCGCTTTTTTCTCCGCCCTTGCCATCGGCATGACGGCCATTCTGGAGCTGCCGGCTCTGGCGGCGCTGCAGACCACCCAGTCCAGCGTCAACAAATTCCCCACCACCTTCAGCCTGAATATCGC
>CAMGIN010000155.1 GCA_946056135.1 uncultured bacterium
AATCGGTAATGATTTGATAGGACATTATTTTCACACTCCGAAAAAGAATTAGATGGACAGAAGCAGAGTTCCGCAGTATAATAGTCAGCATATTCTCTTTGAACATACATAACGATGCTATCATATATTACCCGGGGGCCAAAGTCACGCCATTTCCGGGAGAATCCGCCCCCTGTGGGCTCCTACTTGTGGTAGAATCCGGGACTCTACCCACAGTAGAGAAAGAAAAAAGTTCGTAATTTGTCCCGCATTGGAGGAAAATCTATGACAAAACTATTGCTTCGCCTGTTTGTGAAGGATTATCAAAACACAGAAAACAGCGGCGTCCGGACGGCCATCGGCACCCTGTCCGGGGTGACGGGCATCGTCTGCAACGTACTTCTGTTCCTGGGGAAGCTGATCGCGGGCACCCTCAGCGGTTCGGTTTCCATCACCGCTGATGCTATGAACAACCTGTCCGACGCTTCCGGCTCCATCGTGACCTTACTGGGTTTCCGGGTGGCGGATAAGCCCGCCGATGAGGAGCATCCCTATGGCCATGCCCGGGCGGAATACTTAAGCGGTCTGGCAGTGGCCATGCTGATCCTGCTCATCGGCTTTGAGCTGGTGAAAAGCTCGGCGGAGAAGATCTTCCATCCTACCGCGGTGGAGTTTTCCGCTTTGGCTGCCGGGGTTCTGATTGCCTCCATCGCGGTGAAGCTTTGGATGTGTCTGTTCAATCGGAAGCTGGGCAGGCTCATTGATTCCACTGCCCTCCAGGCCACCGCCGCAGACAGCCGCAACGACTGCGTCACCACCGCTGTGGTTCTGCTGGCGTCGGTCATTGAATATTTTCTGGACATACGGGTGGACGGTTTCATGGGCTTGGCGGTGGCGGTATTCATTCTGTACAGCGGCTGGAATCTGGCAAAGGAAACGGTCTCTCCCCTGCTGGGAGAAAACGCCGATCCCGAGCTGCGGCAGAAAATTGTAGACTATGTGGAGCAGCAGCCCAAGGTCCTGGGCTACCACGATCTGATGGTCCATGACTACGGCCCCGGCCAGCGGTTTGCCAGCCTCCATGTGGAGATGGACCACCGGGAGGACCCGCTGGAGTGCCATGAGCTTATCGACGACATGGAGCGGGAATGCTTTCGCAGCCACAACGTCCATCTGGTGATCCACTATGATCCGGTGGTCACAGACGACCCGGAGCTGACAGCGCTGAAGGAACGTGTTTCTGACCTTTTGCAGGAGCGGGATCACAGGCTGAGTCTTCACGACTTCCGCATGGTCCAGGGAAAGCGGCATATGAATCTGGTGTTTGATGTGGCGCTGCCGACGGACCTGCAAGGGCAGGAGGAAGCCATCCAGCAGGCGGTGGAGAACAGCCTCAACGCAGACGGCGAACGGGTCTACCATGTGAAGATCACCTTCGACATTGGGGCTGTGGAGCAATAATTTGGAAAGCCGCTTCGGGAGCATTTTCCGGGAAAAATAGTGTAATGTGTCGTTTATCGCAACGATCGGGGGTGTAGGGGGCGGCATCCTTGACGCCCCTTATGACGGTGCTGCATGCAAAGGGGGCGTCAAGGATGCCGCCCCCTACACCCCTCAATCGCTTCTATTTCTTCTTTCGCAGTCCCTTCAGGCTGACCATCAGCAGGCAGGCCCACAGGAACAGACTCAGCACCCAGCAGCCGCTGCAGACCATGGGGCTGGAAACAATGGTAAGAATATTGTAGAGAATATCACCCAGGGTTTCTGAGCGCAGGGCCGACAGAAAGTTCAGCACCAGCAGCACCAGGGTCAGGCCCAGGGACAGGGCCGACAGGTTCCGGATCAGCCGGAGGACAGGCCGGTCACCGTCCTGAATCGCCTGATAGAGTGCAAGGGCCGGGGGCACGAAGAACGCCACGGACAGCAGCGTCAGCAGCACCCGGCCAGCTCCGGCGGGGTTCGGGATAAATCCCATGGCGGCGCACACAATAAAAAGACCACCCCACAGGGCAAAGAGAAATTTTCGGTTCATAAGGCTCTCCTTTTGCGTAGTGGCGGAAAAACGTTTTTCCTATTGTACCCGAAACTAGCGAAAAAGACAAGCCCCTTCCCTGTCGAATCGGTGCCGCACAAAAAAAGCTGGACAGTGTGCCCATAATCTGGTATAATGGCTTCATAATCTACGAAAAAGGAGTGGATTTACCATGAAATGTCCATTTTGTGGAGACCAGGACAGCAAGGTTGTGGATTCCCGTCATTCGGAGGACGGCCAGAGCATTCGCCGCCGCCGGGAGTGCATGGGCTGCCAGCGTCGGTTTACCACCTATGAGTTCGTAGAGACCCTGCCGATCATTGTTGTGAAACGGGACGGCTCCCGGCAGAACTTTGACCGCAACAAGATCTTCAACTCCATGATGCGCGCCTTCGACAAGCGGAAGGTCAATGTGGGCGACCTGGACCGTATCACCACGGAAATTGAGCAGACCATTCAGAATACCCTGGAGCGGGAGATCAGCACCGATAAGCTGGGCGAAATGGTCATGGAGCGCCTGAAGCCCCTGGACGAAGTCGCTTATATCCGCTTTGCCTCCATCTATCACCGGTTCCAGGATGCGGGCAGCTTTATGCGGGAGATCAGCAAATTCCTGGAGGAAAAATAATGAGCACAACCCCTACTGAAATTCTGGAGACCGTGGCGGCAGCCCTGGAGACCACCGTGGCCACGTCCCCTGTGGACGCGACTGCGGCAACGGAAGCGGGCTTGAATATCGAATCCATCAAGAGCCTCATGGACTCCTTTGACCCGGCATCCCTGCTGCCGGATCTGAGCAAGGTTTTCGGCAGTCTCGCCACTGTCTGCCGTGTGGCGGTGATGATCGGCCCTATCGTACTGCTGGTGCTGGGGCTGGCATACCTGTTCCTGTCCCCGAAGGAGGCCAACTATTACTTCGGCTACCGGTGCTATTATGGCATGGGCAGTGTCCACGCCTGGCGCTTCACCCAGCGCATGGCAGGCATTCTGCTGGGCAGCTTGGGAGTGGTCTTTACCATTGTTATGTACGCCATCTCCGGCAGCTTTGCGGAGATGGAGGTCACGGACATGGTCTGGAAAGCGGTGAGCTGCCTGGTGTGGGAAGCGGCGCTGGCGCTGATTGCTACCCTGGCCATCAACCTGACTGCCGCCGTCCGCTTCGACCGGAAGGGCGAATACAGGAAGAAAACAAAGGAATAACACAAATCCCGCCGGAGACGGCGGGATTTGCTTTAGATGAGATAGAAGATAGTGTGGCTTTGGGTTTGTGCGCTTTGATGGGAATATATCTCAAGTAAAGTCCGGGATAAACCCCTTGTCCGCCGCTTCCGCCTCCTGGGTGAAGCCCTGGAGCTTATTCAGATACATCCAGCTCAGCACGGATTCGTATTCGCTTTCTGTAACCCGGCGGTCAAAGGGGGCGTGTAAATTGCCCATGGGGGTGTACTGCCGCATGAGACTCACCAGCACCTGGCCCGGGGCAAAGGTTTCCCCAATCCAGTCCAGCACCCGCAGAGAGTTGTCCACACAGCCGGGCAGGATCAGGTGGCGGATGATGACGCCCTTTTCAACCCTTTCTCCCTTCCACCGCACCGGACCAACCTGGCGGACCATTTCCCGAATGGCGGCTGCAGCGACTTTAAAATAATCTTCCGCCCCAGATAATTCCTTTGCCAGGTGGGAATCGGCGTATTTCAGGTCCGGCAGGTAGATGTCAATGCAGCCTTCCAGCTCACGCAAGGTCTCCACCCGCTCGTAGCCGCCGCAGTTGTAGACCACGGGCACCGGCAGCTTGGGAGACAGGGCGGGCAGGATTGTGGGCAGAAAGTGGGTGGGGGTCACCAGGTCGATGTTTTCCGCCCCCTGGGCAATCAAATCTTCAAACAGCATTCGCAGCTGTGTGGAATCCATTTCTTTTCCCACAGCCCCGCCGCTGATGGCCATGTTCTGGCAGTAGCGGCAGCCCAGGGTGCAGCCGCCGAAGAACACGGCCCCGCTGCCGCCGTTTCCTGCCAGGGCGGGTTCCTCCCATTTGTGCAGCATGGCCTTCGCCACCAGCGCGTTGCCGGGACAGCCGCAGAAGCCGGTTTCCCCATGGATTCGGTCCACGCCGCACTGCCGGGGGCAGAGGGTACAGGTTTGATAGTTCATATACATCCCATCCTTTAGGATATATCATAGCAGTTTTGGAAGCTTTCTTCAAGCTTGGCTTTACCTCCGGGAAAAAATGTGGTATATTACAATATCATGCTGGCTGGATTGTTTCGAAGGCAGGTAAATGATCGTTTATCGCAGCAATGTTAGATTGGTGGGCGTAGGGGGCGGCATCCTTGACGCCCCTTGTGACGGTACTGCATGCGAAAGGGGCGTCAAGGATGCCGCCCCC
>CAMGIN010000156.1 GCA_946056135.1 uncultured bacterium
TGTACAACGCCATGCCCGGCATCCACCACCGCAACCCCGGCGTCATTCCCGCTGCTGTGGAAAATCCCAAGGTCCGGGCCGAGATCATCTGCGACGGCTATCACATCCACCCCGCCTCCGTCCGTCTGGCCTTTACCATGTTCCACGACAGAATGATTCTGGTATCCGACTCCGGCCGCTGCGCCGGTCTGCCGGAGGGCAGCAAGTTTGAGCTGGGCGGCCAGGATGCCTGGCTGCGGGACGGCGTAGCCAGATTGGCCGACGGCACCATCGCCTGCTCCGCCGCGAACCTGTGGCAGTGCCTTCGGAACGTCCTCTCCTGGAACATCCCCGAGGAAGAAGCCATCCGCGCCGCCACCTACAACCCCGCCTGCGCCATCGGCGCGGACAGCAAAACCGGCTCCATCGAGAAAGGCAAGCTGGCCGACTTCATCGTGTGCAGCAGCGACTACTCCCAGAAGCGGGTCTTTATCGGCGGCGTAGAGATTTAGTGTGGAGTTTGGAATGTGGAGTGTGGAGTTCATTGGGACGACGCACTCTACATGAGAGAAAAGAAGGTGCTTTCTGTGGAGGAATCCGGTACCATCAATCACAAAAGCAAACAATTTGCCGTTCGAATAGTCAGGCTTTATCAGTATCTCTGCCGTGATAAGAAGGAGTATATTCTTTCCAAGCAACTTCTCCGCAGCGGCACCAGCATTGGCGCAAACTTGGCTGAGAGCGAGTGCGCGATCAGCAAACGGGACTTTCTATCAAAAATTTATATTGCGCTGAAAGAATGCTGCGAAACCATGTACTGGCTGGACCTTTTATTTGAAACAGACTATTTGAGCGAAAACGAATTTACTTCTATAAAAGACGATTGTGAAGAATTGAAAAAAATGCTGTCCTCTATCATCAAAACTATACGCAATAAAATTGAAAACGGAGTGTATTGAGTGTGTTATTTTCCATTTCAGGGGTGGATCTCTTTAACTCCACACTCCTAACTCCACACTCCACACTCTCTGCGAGGTTTCCATGTTAAATCGTTATATTGGCGACAAGGCGTTTTACCGCCGTGTCTTTGGGGTTGCCGTCCCCATTATCATCCAAAACGGCATTACCAACTTCGTCTCCCTGCTGGATAATGTCATGGTGGGCCAGGTGGGCACCGTTCCCATGAGCGGCGTGTCCATCGTCAACGGTCTGCTGTTTGTCTTCAACCTGTGCGTCTTCGGCGCCAGCTCCGGCGCGGGAATCTTCACCGCCCAGTTTTTCGGCTCCGGTGACGACGAGGGCGTCCGGCATACCTTCCGTTTCAAGTTCCTGATCTGCATTGTCATCTCCGCTCTGGGAGCTTTGATCTTCCTGACCGGGGGCAGCTCCCTGATTGGACTGTACCTTACCGGCGAGGGTGACGCCGCCATAGCCGCTGGAGCAATGGAACATGGCCTGAATTACCTGCATGTGATGATCTGGGGCTTTCTCCCCTTCGCCCTGACCAATACCTACGCCAGCACCTTACGGGAAACCGGAAAAACTACCGTTCCCATGGTTGGCGGCATTGTGGCTGTGTTCGTGAACCTTTGCCTGAACTATGTGCTGATCTTCGGCCACTTCGGCGCTCCCAAAATGGGCGTTCAGGGCGCGGCGTTGGCCACGGTCATCTCCCGGTATGTGGAGCTGCTGATTGTCGGCGGCTGGACCCACCTGCACCGGAGGTCAAATCCCTACATCGTGGGCGTTTACCGCTCCTTCTATATCCCCGGGAAGCTGCTGAAAGCCATCACCGTCAAGGGGATGCCACTGCTGCTCAACGAGTTCCTCTGGTCCAGCGGCATGGCGATTATGAACCAGTGCTATTCCACCTGCGGTTTGACTGTGGTGCCCGCCATGAACATCTCCAGCACCCTGTTCAATCTGGGCAGTGTGGCGTTCCTGGCCATGGGCAACGCCGTGGGCATTCTCATGGGCCAGATGCTGGGCGCGGGCCGCTCTACCGAGGCGATCCGCGACGAAAGCCGGAAGCTGATGGTGGTTTCCGTAGCCTCCGGACTGGTGTTCGGCGCGATGATGGCGGCGGTCTCCGGGCTGTTCCCCAGAATCTACAACACCACCGACGAGGTCCGGCATCTGGCGACCCAGCTGATCTGCGTATCGGCAGTGATGATGCCCTTCAACTCCTACACCAACGCCACCTACTTCACCCTCCGCTCCGGCGGGCAGACCATGGTCACCTTCCTGTTTGACAGCTGCTTCGTGTGGGTCTGCTGCGTACCGCTGGCCTTCTGTCTCAGCCGTTTCGCGGGGCTGGCCATTCTGCCGCTGTACGCCATCTGCCAGGCCACGGACCTGATCAAATGCGCCATCGGCGCCTACATGCTGAAGCAGGGCAAATGGATTCAGAACCTGACCACATAATGGCAAAAAAATCGCTGCATACCCAAAATGGCATGCAGCGAATTTTTTTATTTTCTTCTGTAGGCGCTTCCGTTCACGGTTTCCCCGTCGATTGTCACATCGGTACAGGAATCCAGCATCAGACTGTCTCCCCCCAGGTCCCGGAAGGTACAGCCGTCCACGGTAACACCGTTCACCTGATACATGGAGATTCCACCGGCGCTGCATTCATAGATATCGCAGTCCAGCACCCGGATATTGCCGCTGGTTTCGGCCTGGACGCCCAGAATTCCGCAGCCGAAGAGGCCGCAGCCTGTCACATCCACACCATCGCAGTCCCGGATCATCAGCACACCGCCGATACATGCACCGGGCTCCCTGGTGTGCCCCGCTGTGAAGCCGGACAGGGTGATGTTGGTGCACCGTTCAAAGGTCAGTACATGGGCGTACCGGGGAATGGCGGCAATGGTGTGGCCATTCCGGTCCCCGTCTGCGCTGCGGATGGTCAGATTATCCACCCCGATAATCACCAGATTAGGGCCGTCATACGTCTCCTCCCAATAATAGTAGTCTGCGTCTGCCTCCCCATACCCGGCGGCGGTGCTGAGGTCGTACAGCTCCTCCTCCAGCACGATCTCCGTGTCCGGAGCAATGGCTGCCAACAGCTCATCTGCGGTATGAACTGAAACTTCTTTTCGCGCTCCTACGGGTCCCCGTTGTACCGGGGCGTAGTTCTGTACCTCCAGGGCTTCGTCAATCAGCGCCAGGGAGTCCTCGCCCACCGGCATCTGTCCATCCGGGTCCGTCCAGCGGGAAATACGGTTGCCTTCAAAGGTGTTCCCCTCCAGCACCAGGCCGGAAGTGGTCAGCCGGAAGGCCGCGTTTCCCACGGTATTTCCCCGGAAGACATTGTTTTTGACCACGGTGCTGTCGCTGGGATCGCTGCTGATCAAATACTGCACCGTGTTATCCGTAATTTCGCAGTTTGTGATTTGGACGTTGCTGCACAGATCCATAACGAAGACATGGGCAGCCGTGTATTTTGGCGTTCCCAGATCGTGGAGCCTGCAGCCTTCGATGTACACCGTGTTGGTCTGTGCCAGTTCCATGCCGCCAGAGGAACAGTCGTAAATATCGCAGTCCGCGACCCGAAGATCACCGCACCACTCCGCGTGAATTCCGGTGACACCGCAGCCGTACAGGCCCAAGCCGCTCAGGGTGATCCCCCAGCTGTCCTTCAGCAGCAGGACGCCCCCGGAGCAGGGCTCCGGCTCCCGGGTATGTCCGGCAGTGAACTCCTTCAGGGTGATATTATTGCAGCAGCGGAAATTCAGAACATTCGCCAGCCGGGGCTCCGCCAGCAGCGTGGTGGTCTCCCTGCCGCTGCCCCGGATGACCAGGTTCTGCACATCGGTGATTACCAGACCGTAACCGTCAACGGCATCCTCCCAGAAGTAATACCGGCTGCTCTGCTCCCGGCCATAGTCGGATGCGTCCTGGAGAAGATACTCCCCGGGTTCCAGAACAATCTCCCGGCTGGGTCCAATGGCGGCCAGCAGCTCGTCTACCGTACGAACCGTCACCGTCTCCCGGTTGGGGTGGATGTCGAATTTGGCGGTCTGGTTGAAGCCTACAAAGTACAGCGGCTGGTAGTTTCCGATTTCCTGCAAGAAAGCCACAGCTCCCGTCCCGCTTTCTCCCCTGCCCAGGGTGAGGTCATAGACAGAATTTTGCAGGGACGCTGTCATGTCCACCGTATCGCTGTCCTTGTTGGAGAGGGCAAAGTACACGCTGGCCCCCGGCATAGTGCCCCGGTTTTCGTACAGACTGAGGGTCTCCAATTCGCCGTCCTCATAGGTGGCCTTGACCGTCACCACGATGTATTCGAATTCCTCGTCAGGGGGCTGCACTTCGGCATCCTGTTCCCGCAAAAGCGCGTAGGCTTGCTCCCCTTCCAGAACATCCTGGATCTGAAGGGTCACACGGACCGGGATATTGT
>CAMGIN010000157.1 GCA_946056135.1 uncultured bacterium
GGGCCGATGTGGGCATCGGCCCCTACGATAGGTGCTGCGATAAACGATCATTTATCCTAATGAACCCCATTTTCTTATAAAATGACACATTTGCATCCATATGTCAAATGAACTTTTTCTTAAGATTCCAGACTCCGCAGCAGGGCAATCTCCTTTTGGTAGCCGGGAAGTTCGTTGGGGGTCTCCAGAATCATGGGCTTATCCTTCAGCGCCGGGTGGTTGACAATGCGCCGGAAGGTCTCCAGGCCCAGGCTTCCCTGCCCTAAACATTCGTGCCGATCCTTGTGGCTGGCAAAGGGGTTCTTGCTGTCGTTCAGGTGCAGCGCATACAGCCTGTCCAATCCAATGACCCGGTCAAACTCCGCCAGCACCCCGTCCAGATTGTTAACGATATCATACCCGCCGTCGTAGACATGGCAGGTGTCCAGGCAGACACCCAAGCTGTCACTTCCCACGGCATCCAGAATCGCTTTCAGCTCCCGGAACTGTCCGCCGATCTCGCTGCCCTTCCCCGCCATGGTCTCCAGCAGCACCGTCACAGGATAGCCATGGCGCAAGGCCTTTTTCAGCGCTTCCGAAATATAGCTGATCCCGGTGTCCACACCCTGGCCCACATGGCTGCCGGGATGGAAATTGTAGAAATTCCCAGGCACTGCCGCCATCCGTCGCAGATCGTCCTCCAGCACCTCCGCCGCGAAAGCCCTTGCCTCCGGGTCAGCGGTACACAGGTTCATGGTATAGGCCCCATGGGCCACCAGCTTTCCAAATCCATTGTCTTCCAACAGCTTTACAGCCTTTTCCGCATCCGCGGGGTCCTCCTTCTTGGCCTTGCTTCCCCTGGGATTCCGGGTAAAATAGGCAAAGGTGTTGGCCCCAATGGAGATCGCCGTCTCCACCATGGCGGCATATCCTCCGCTTGCAGACAGATGACAACCAAAATACATATGCATTCCTCCTTTCGCAGCATTATACCATAACCCAAGGAAAAATGCAAATTTCCCCCTTTCCGAAGCCCGTCGCTTTGTGGTATAATAGCATAAATGATCGTTTTCAGTTCGTAGGGGGCGGCATCCTTGACGCCCCTTGTGATGGTACTGCATGCAAAAGGGGCGTCAAAGATGCCGCCCCCTACGCACACCAATCTAACAATGCTGCGATAAACGATCATTTACAGCACCAGACACATCCAACGGGGGGATAGTATGCCTAAGTCAGACAACCAGAAGCTAAAGATCTTCTATATTCTGGACTACTTATTAAAAAACTCTCACCGGGATCACCTGGTGAGAGCATCGGAGCTGCTTTCCATGCTGGAGGGGCAGCACAATATTGTCTGCGACCGCAAGACCATCTACTCAGACATCACGGCTTTGCAGGATTACGGTGTGGACATCGTCGCGGTCCCCGGCAAAAACGGCGGCTACTACATCGCCTCCCGGAATTTCGAGCTGCCGGAGCTGAAGCTGCTCATCGACGCAGTGCAATCCAGCCGGTTCCTGACCGAGAAGAAATCCCGGGAGCTGATCGAAAAGCTGTGCAACCAGTGCAGCATCTACGATGCCAAGCTTATGCGCCGGGATGTGCTGGTCAGTGGCCGGGTCAAGAGCATGAACGAGACCATCTATTATAATGTAGACGCCATTCAGGAGGCCATCGCCCAAAACAAACAGATTACCTTCCGCTATTTCGACTGGGGGATGGATGGCCAGCGGCGTTACCGGGACCGGGACTACCAGGCGAGCCCCTACGGATTGTGCCAGGACAATGAGAATTGCTACCTGCTGGCCCACTCCCCCCGGCACGGGGTCACCTCCTATCGGGTAGACCGCATGAGCGACATCCGCCTGTTGGAGGAGGCCCGGACTCTCTGTCCGGAGCTGACGGGCAAGGCCCTGGTTGAGCACGCCAACCGGCTGTTCCAGATGTACTCTGGCGAAACCGCTACGGTAAAGCTGCGGTTTCACAGGAGCCTTGTCAACGTAGTCATAGACCGTTTTGGACGAGACACTATGCTGATCCCCGACGGCGAGGACCATTTCGTCTTCACCGTCAATGTGGCGGTGTCTCCCATGTTCTTAAGCTGGGTCATCGGCTTCGGCAGCAAGGCCAAGATTCTCTATCCCCAGTCCGTCATTGACGCATGCAAGAATATGTGCCGAGAAGCGCTGGAGCAATATCCATAAGCATTTCAAGCAGTCAAATCTGCGATAAATGATCGTTTATCTGCGTAGCCCTCGGCTCTCCCTTTGGGAGAGCTGGCACGCCGAAGGCGTGACTGAGAGGGGAACAATGACCCTCTCCGACCCGGCGTTCCGCTTAAGCCTCTCCCAAAGGGAGAGGCTAGGGCGCTGCCGCGCCAGTGGAACCATCGTAAGATAAACGATCATTTACAATAGCGCAAAGGAATTGAACACATTCCGCCAGACGATTTGCGTTTTCTCCGTGTCCTCCGCGTCCCGGAGGACGGACATACAGTAGTGATAGCTGCCGTCGTCCAATATCACCGCCCGGCCCAGGCGCTCTCCCTTCTCCCCTGCCGACGCCCAGACAAAGTCATAGCGCTTCGCGTCACCCTGCTGGGTCTGCATGATGGTCAGATCTTCTGTGTCATAGCCGCAGATGCTCTGGACAGTGGCATTCAGGTCTCCGGAGGACAGTGTTTCGATAATCAGCTCATAGTCCTCGCACAGGTAGACCTGCTCGCTGTCGCTTTCCAATACCGGGGCCACGGCATTGTCCGGCAGGTCTACCGTAATCTGTCTCGGCTGGGCCATCACCGGCTGGATGATCTCGTCCGCCACGGTTTCCAATGTCTCCTCCGCCCCGCAGCCGAGCAGCAGCAGCGGCAACAGTGCCGCCAATAACCAACATTTTTTCAAAACAATCCCTCCCGAAAGGAAATCCCTATGAAAGAGCTTCTCCTTCTTTACTTCCTTATAATCAATGCGGCAGGCTTTTTGCTTATGCTTGCGGACAAGCACAAGGCGAAGAAAAACTGTTGGCGCATTCCGGAATCTACATTGATGCTGGTTGCCGCCCTGGGCGGCAGTGTTGGAAGCCTGATTGGCATGTACACCGTGCGTCACAAAACAAAGCACCCCAAATTCACCATTGGCATTCCCCTGATCCTGGCCCTGCAGATCGTGCTGGCGGTGTGGATCGTGGTGTTTCTGAGATAATCTTGAAAAAACCGCGTTTTCCGTTTTGATCGAATGGAAAACGCGATTTTTTATTAATTTTTGTGTGTCTTTCCCATAATATTTCTATTTATACAAGCAGCAGGGAAAGCACACTTACCAGCGCGATCCCCAGCAGTACCAGCACGCCGGAATTGGAAAAGAAGCATTTAACGCACCGCCTGTCCATCCATTCGCCGCGAATGTAGTCCCGGACCTCCCGGCGCTTAACCACCAGAATCACCGCCCCAGCCAAAGTGAAGCCGCAAAGGATCACAATCTGAATGCCGGACGCTGCCGCCGCGGGCAGATGGGCGGTGAGCCGTGTCATCAGGTCCGCCAGCACCAGATTGTTGAACATGTGCAGCGCGATGGACCAGCCGATGAAATACTCCATTGTCACATAGCCCAGCACCAGGCCCACCAGGAAGGCATAGGGAGTCTGCAGAAGATTGCCATGGAAGGCGCCGAACAGCAGGGCCGAGCCGAAAATGGCGAAGCGCTTTCCGAAGGGCTTCAGGGACCGCAGCACCAGGCCCCGGAACAAAAGCTCCTCCGCAATGGGTGCGGCAAGCGCGGAGTACAGGAACAGGCTCACCGTGTCCGAAGCTCCCGAGACGTTCTCCAGCATGGCCACGGCAGACCGGCCAAACTGATTCAGGATTACTTCCAGCATGCCGACCCACAGGCTGTTGACCAGCTGGGCCCCAACTGTGAGACTGAGCACGGCGAAAAAGGCGGGAACAGTCATAGTCCTTTCCTTCGCCAAGATCTCCTCCCGGCAATAGTCTCCGCCCTTCCAGGCATAGAGGATCACCGCGCCCACGGCGATGGCGAGCATATACCCCCAGGCGTTTCCCATCAAGGCGTCCACATCAATATCCCCAGGGAATCCTCCTGCAGCAATGGCCCGCAAAACCTGAGCGACAGAATCCACCATCATGGTAAGGGCCACCATGATATTCAGAATGAGATAATAAATCACCAACGCCCAGCCCACAACCGAAAACTGCCGCCGAAGCCATTTGTTGATCTGCTTTTCTTCCATATATTTCTCCCTATCTTCGGAGTGAAGTCCTGATTTCGTCGTAACGAATTACTCATGTAAATGATCGTTTATCGCATTATGCTCGAAAGAAGGATATACGCAAATAATTTGCGCACTTAGCGTAGGGGGCGGCATCCTTGACGCCCCTT
>CAMGIN010000158.1 GCA_946056135.1 uncultured bacterium
ACGAAAGCATGAAGGGGCAGGTTGCGGAACAGACCTATGAAAGCTACCAATACACATTGAATATCCTGAAAGAATACTTCCGGGATGATCGTCTGATTGACATACGGGCAATCGATATTGAGAACTTTTTGAAGAAAATGACAGATGAAGGCCGTTCCCATTCCTACATTACGAAATTTCGCGGAATGCTGTTCCAGATTATGAAAAAGGCGGAAGCCAACGATCTGATTCGCAAGAATCCGGTTGCCTATGCGGACAAGCAAAAAAACACTGACGCAAAATCCGAAAAGGATGCCTTTACCATTGCGGAAATTCGGCATTTAATGAAAGTACTGCCCTATGACCGGATGGGTATGAGCATTCGGCTGATGCTGGGAACCGGGATGCGCACCCAGGAGATTATGGCGCTGGAGCCAAAGCACATTGAAGAAGACGGCTCCTGCATTCATATCCGCCAGGCAGTTACAATGGTGAAGGGTTCTCCCAGAATTGGTCCACCAAAGACCAAGACCAGCTACCGGGACATTCCGGTTCCATCCCATCTTCGGGAAATTGCCAAAGAATTCAGAAAGACCACCGAGCAATACATCTGGCACGGGGAGACGGTGCCCATCTGCAACCCAAGCGTATTTCGAAAGCATTTCAAGAAAGCGCTGATCGCCGCAGGAAAGGTCAGACTCCTTTCACCCCATTGCTGCCGGCACACTTATGTGTCACAGCTTCAGGCGCAGGGCGTACCACTGGAAACCATTCAGAGCCTGACAGGGCACGCGGATGTGGACATGACAGAACACTATCTGCACGTTCAGAAAGAGGTCAAGGAAAATGCGGCAAAGAAGCTGGATTCGCTGTTCAAAAAAGGAAAACCGACCCTTCACATCGCGTGAATAGGCCAGTTCAAGTACAATTCAAGTACGGTGGCTTTCTCCCATAATAGCTTGAAGATAGAATGTAAGAAAAAGTCCGTGAAATCATACGATTTCACGGACTTTTTCTGCTTTTTCGTTAGCTTTCTGGTGGAGATAAGCGGGATCGAACCGCTGACCTCTTGAATGCCATTCAAGCGCTCTCCCAGCTGAGCTATACCCCCATTTATTCGCTTCTGCTGTTCACCTCTGTTAGACAGCTTCTGTATTATAACATAGATACCGAATTTGTCAAGGGGTATTTTTAAATTATTTTGATGTTCAAAGATTATTTTTCATATTGGCAGTCTTTCCGCCGAAAATGGTTGTTTTTCGAAGATTCTTGTGGTATAATTAAAAAAATAATGTGTTTCAACAGCTAAGAGGGGGATCTATCATGGCAACACCTCAGAATTTCCGCAGTGCATTCAACGGCTTCAACCGGGAGGATGTGGCCCATTATCTGGAGTATATCAATTCCAAACATCAAAGCCAGGTCAACCAACTTACAGCAGAGATAGACGAGCTGCGCACACAGCTGGAACAGAAGCCTTCGGAGGATCAGTCTGAGCTGGTGTGCTCCCTGCAGGAGCAGTGCGTCGTGCTGAATTCCCAGTTGGAGGAGGCCCTGGCCGCCAAGGAAGAACTGGAAGCACGCTGTGCGGCGCTGGAACAGCAGCAGACAGAAAGCAAGCCGGAGTTTGCTGCGGAGGCTGCTCCCGCTCCCTCTGTCTCTGAAGAACTGGAGGCCTACCGCCGGGCAGAGCGGATCGAACGGGAAGCCCGGGAACGGGCGGAACTGGTTTACTTCCAGGCAAACAGCGTTCTGACCGAGGCCACCGCCAAGGTGGACAGCGTTTCCGGCGAGATTACGGATATTGCCGACCAGGTCATGAGCCAGCTGACCCAACTGCAGATGGCAGTCAGTTCCAGCAAGCAGGCCCTCCAGGACGCTTCTTCCATCATGAATACCATCCGTCCCAACAAATAATCATCTCAAATCGCATACGAAAGTAGTAGAAGATATGCTGACTTTCAAACCAGATTATTTTGACCGCTTCCGCTGCATTGCTGACAAATGCCCGGACAGCTGCTGCAAAGAGTGGGAGGTGCAGGTGGACGATGACACCGCTGCCTATTACCGTTCCCTGCCCGGATGCCTGGGAGACCGGCTCCAGGAGGTCCTGCGTACCGAGGACGGTGAGACCGTTATGACTATTCTGGACGGACGCTGCCCCATGTGGCGGCAGGATGGTCTATGCCGAATCCAGGCGGAATTGGGTGAGGCTGCCCTGTGCAAGGTCTGCCGGGAGTTCCCACGATTGACCCATGACTATGGGGATTTTGTGGAAATGGGGCTGGAGCTCAGTTGCCCGGAAGCCGCAAGGCTGATCCTGAACGCCGGTTCCTCCGCACTGTTTGCTGTGGAATCTGAGGGTGGAAGCGCACCGGAATATGATACAGATGCCATGACGGTTCTGAAAGCCACCCGTAAGGAGATGCTTTCTCTGCTGTCGGACACCTCCCGGCCGGTGGGAGAGGCCCTGGCGCTGGGGCTGCTCTATGGCTGCCAGGCCCAGTCGGCGTTGGACGGCGGCGAAATCCCGCCCTTTGACCCGGAGGCCGCACTGGCGGAAGCCAAAGCTTTGGCAAAACCCGGAAACCCGGAACAGATGCTGGACTTCTTCTTATCCCTTGAGCTGCTGACGCCTGAATGGGAACATCTGCTCCGCAGTCCCTCCCCTGCTCCCTGGAGCGAACAGCATCGCGCCCTAGCCCGGTATCTGGTGCAGCGCTACTGGCTCCAGGCGGTGTCGGACTATGACCTGTATGGCCGGGTGAAGTTTGCGACGATCTCCTGTCTTCTGGTAAAACACCTGGGCGGCAGCATACTGCGTACCGCGCAACTGTTTTCCAAGGAAATTGAAAATGATACCGACAATGTGGAAGCGGTTCTGGATGCCGCATACGAACATCCGGCATTTACGGATGACAAGATTCTGGGGATGCTCCTTTTCTAATGTTTCGTATAACGCCAAAAAGCGGGTGACTTCAATGGAATCACCCGTTTTTCTGATTTCTTCTTATCGAATTGCTGCATTGACGCGGCTTTAACCGGCAAGACTGTTTAGGATCATGCCAATCACCACGACGCAGATTCCCAGCATGCCGGAAGCCGTCGGGAGAGAATCCTGCAGGAACAGAACACCTCCCAGAAGCGTAAACAAAACCTCTCCAGCCTGGGTTGCTTCCACCACCGCCAGCTGCTTTGGGTTGTGCTTGACAAGATTGGTTGCCTCAAAAAACAACAGTGTGGCAATCACGCTGGAAAAAACAGCAACGCTCAGCGACTGGCAAATTTGCCCGGCCCCGGGAACTCCGTGAGTGATTCCTGCGCAGAGGGAACACGGGACCCAGAAGGGCATGCTGCACAGAGTCATTCCGAAAACCCGCTGCACCGTAGAAAAACCAGGAGGACAAATGGCCATCATCTCACGGTTGCCCAGAGGATAGGAAACACCGGCAACAAGGATCAGCACCAGCGCCATCAGGGACCCTCCCGCTTTCAGACCGTCCAAATGGGAAAGCTGGAGCAGAAAGATACCGACCAGAATGATTGCCGAACATAAAAGATTCTTCACCGGAATCTTTCCGCCGAACAGCGGTGTCAGAAGCACTCCCGCCACAATGGTTATCTGCCAGGTTGCCGCAACAAACCAGGACTCCCCGTAGCAGGATGCCATGCACATAGGCGCGTAGAACAATCCAAAACCCACGGTACTCCACAAAACCCAGGGAACCGGGTGGGCGCGGATTTCCTGGAGAATGGCTTTATCCTCATTCTGCTTTTTCACAATCACCCAAAGAATCGGCAGCATGAACAGATACCGCAAAGAAGCGCCCCACAGCCAGTAGCCCCCGCTTAAATTCATGCTGCGGTTTAACAGGAACGTCAACGCAAAAAACACGGAAGCCAGCAGCCCGTATAACATCGCTTCTTTCATTTCTTCCCCTCTTTTCTGCCGTACAGGATACATAGTCCTCCGGCGCTTTTTTATTCCTTTTTATATCATAGCAGAAATAATTTTGCAAGTTTCTTTTCAAGATCCTGCAAAATTATTTTTGAAAAGGGGAAACAGAACCGATCTCAATTCTTGAAATGCCTCTTCCGATTCGGCCGGATGCTACACAAAAAGAATTCATTTTTGTAAGTTTATACAAAAGCTTTGTTAAGAAAATACACTGCAATTGATATAGCGACGAAATGGTGAATTTTTCGCAAAAAATACTTGCAAACAAAAAAGAGCGTGCTATAATGAAGCCAATCAAAACAACGAATCGAGTAGGAGGCTAGTTACCTAGCCGACTTCTCACACCACCGTGCGTACGGTTCCGTACACGGCGGTTCAATCGCATAAGTGCA
>CAMGIN010000159.1 GCA_946056135.1 uncultured bacterium
GGAGGCGATCCAGGGCAGAATTGGCGGGTTGGAGTAGACCACCACCGCCTTATATTGCGCAATCTCGAATAGATGCAGCAGCACCATGAAGGTGAAGGAGAAATAGTTCACAATCCGGCCCAGAAAGCCTTTCCGGTCCAGCTGGATATATTTCAGCCGGTGGATGGAAATGCCGTCTACCTCCTCCCGGACGGGAATATCCGACCCGTCCAGATATTCCTGGGGATAGCCGCACAGCGCCCCCACGGAAAAACCCGCCTCCTTCAGCGCCAGCACCGTATCGTAGGGCAGTTGGGCGGAGGAGATATACTCCGGATAAAAAAACTGGCACAGAAATAAAATGTCCTTCTTCTCCCGCAAACGCTTCCCCTCCTCTTTTGTAATGCGATGGGCTCTTACGGCTGCTCCGTTTCCTGGATAGACTCCTGGAGATCCTTCACGCAGTAATCCCGGGTATAGGCACTCAGCGCAAAGTCATAGCAAAGGCTGCCAAAGGCCTTGTCCACCATGCCGGTGACGGGCCG
The DNA here is from genome assembly GCA_946056135.1 of uncultured bacterium. Classification (GTDB taxonomy): domain Bacteria; phylum Bacillota; class Clostridia; order Oscillospirales; family Oscillospiraceae; genus Faecousia. Next base: position 525 of record CAMGIN010000159.1, read on the forward strand.
CAGCAGCTTCAGAGCCCAGGTCACGCCCCGGACCATCTGGATACCCCTTCCATTGCAGTGGGCGATCCTGCTTACCATGTCGCTGGTATTGACGTATTCGTTGTTCTGGGGGCAGAAAATCCCTTCCGCCTCATCGTCGATCAGCTGCCGGATCAATTCCGAAAGGTTCTCGATATACAGCATAGAACGCTGGTTGTCCACCCAGGGAAACACCGGCAGTTTTTTCGCCAGCTTGGCCAGGGTACGGTAGTTTCCCTTGCAGCCCTTGCCGTAGATCATGGGCGGACGCAGGATGGCCACCTTGAACTTCTCACCCGCCAGAGCCCGGAGTCCTTCCTCGGCCCTGGCCTTGCTGATGCCATAGTTGTCCACAGGCTTCAGCGGGGTGTCCTTTGTAATCATGACCACCTTGCCCAGGGGGGCGCTGAGGCCGTAGACGCTGGCAGAGCTTAGAAACAGGAACTGGCCCACGCCCTCTGCCCTGGCCTTTTCCGCCGTCTCCACCGCCAGAAGATGGTTGACGCGGTCATATTCCTCTGCCTGAGCCGGATCATCCTTGCTGCCTTTCTGGTGGACGATGCCCGCCGCGTGGAGCACCGCGTCGTAGCCCCGGAAAGAGGTCTGCCGCCAGCCGTCGCCCCGTAGGCTCACCGTGTCCACCCGGTAGCGGTCCGGCCACCGGCTCAGATAATTCGCCACCGAGGTGCCGATATAGCTGCCCGCTCCGGTAATGAGGATCCGTTTCATTTCGTTTCTTTCTCCTTCTCCAACTGACCCGTGCCGCCCTCCACCACGCCGTCGTGCCGGATGACGGTAAGAATGGTGCCAAAAAAGCACTTGCAGTCAAACCGGAAGCTGATATTGTGCACATATTCCCCGTCATAGCGGGCCTTCACGTCGATGGGCAGCTCATCCCGCCCATTGATCTGAGCCCAGCCGGTGAGGCCTGGGCGCACATCGTTGGCACCGTACTTGTCCCGCTCCGCGATCAGGTCGAACTGATTCCACAGTGCGGGCCGTGGGCCGATGATGGACATCTTCCCCGTAAAGATCTGGAAGATCTGGGGCAGCTCGTCCAGGGAGAACTTGCGCAGCACCCTGCCCACCCGGGTGATATACTGCTCAGGATCCTCCAGCAGATGGGTGGGCGTCTCTCCGGGGGCCTCCATCTTCATGGTGCGAAATTTCAGGATCTGGAAATAGGACTTGTGAATGCCAATCCGCTTCTGGCGGAAGAACACCGGACCGGGATCGTCGATCTTGATAGCCAGAGCCACCAGCAGATACACCGGAGACAGCACAAGGATGCCGATGCCGGACAGAAGGATATCAAGCAGTCTCTTTCCGAACTTCCGGTACATACCCTTCCCCCCTAAGTAATTGGAAATTGAAAATTTAAAGTTGAAAATTATGGTATTTCCTACGAAAATGCAGAATCAAATCATTTTATCATCTCGAAGAGATACCTTCATTCCGCATTCAGCATCTGGCAGAAACCTTTTCTTCCGTCTTCCGGACATAGGTGGGCACAATCTCCGCCACCAGGTCCTTGACGTTGTCCGCCTCCGCATTGCAGGCCTCGTTCAGAAGCGCCAACTGCTGCTTGAACTTCTCATCGTCCATCTGGATGGGCTTACCGATGTGGATCAGCTTGTTGGCAGTCTCCTGCAAGCCCTCTTCCTTCATCAGCAGCTCCTCATAGAGCTTCTCGCCGGGACGCAGACCGGTATACTCAATTTTGATGTCCACATCCGGCTCGAAGCCGCTGAGACGGATCATATTCCGGGCCATAGTGTCGATCTTCACCGGTTCTCCCATGTCCAGGACAAAGATTTCTCCGCCCTTGGCGTAGGCGCCCGCCTGGAGCACCAGGCTCACCGCCTCGGGTATGGTCATGAAATAGCGGATGATGTCGGGATGGGTCACCGTCACCGGTCCTCCCGCCTCGATCTGCTTCTTGAACAGCGGAATCACGCTGCCGTTGCTTCCCAGCACGTTGCCGAAACGCACCGCCACAAACTCGGTGTCGGACTCCCGGTTCATCATCTGCACCACCATTTCGCACAGCCGCTTGGAGGCACCCATGATATTCGTAGGGTTCACCGCCTTGTCTGTGGAGATCAGCACGAAGCGCTTGACGCCGTATTTGGCAGCGGCCTTTGCCAGCTTGTAGGTGCCGAAGACGTTGTTCTTGATGGCCTCGTTGGGGCTGTCCTCCATCAGGGGGACATGCTTGTGGGCCGCGGCGTGGAAGATCAGCTCCGGTCGGTATTTGCTGATGACGGAATCATCCCGGTTGGTATTGCGCACGGACCCGATGAGCACCACCAGGTCCAGATCCGGGTAAGTACGCCGCAGCTCCATCTGAATATCGTAGGCGTTGTTCTCATAGATCTCCAGAATAATCAGCTGCTTGGGATTGGCTCGGGCCAACTGACGGCACAGCTCGCTGCCAATGCTGCCGCCGCCGCCGGTGACCAGCACCACCTTGCCGGAAATGTACTCCGTGATCTCGTCCAGGTTGACCTTGATGGGATCCCGGCCCAGCAGGTCCTGGGGATCTACCTTGCGCAGCTTACTGACGCTGACGTCGCCGTTGACCATCTGGTAGATTCCAGGGAGCAGCTGCACCTCGCAGCCGGTGGTGGAGCAGATGTCCAGAATCTGCTTGCGGGTAGTGGCAGAGGCGCTGGGAATGGCAAAAATGATCTTGCTGATCTTGTAGCGCTTGACCATTTTCGGGATGTCTCTGCGGGTGCCCACGATGGGCACGCCGCACAGGCGCTTGTTAATCTTCACGGGATTGTCGTCAATGACGCAGGAAAGGTGATCCCGGATATGGTCGGAGTTGGTAAACTCCTGGGCCAGGGCCCGTCCGGCATCCCCCGCGCCGACGATCATAACATTCTTCACCCCATTGGCATGGAGTACATGGCTGAACCTGCGCTGGGCCGTCAGATACATCCGGTAAGAGAAGCGAATGGTCACCGTACACACATAGCTCAGCAGGAAGCCCACCACCATACTCCCCCGGGGAATGATAGTGCCGTCAAAGCGAAATACCAGTACGCCGATCACCGCCAGCACAGTATAGGCTCCGGTAATGCGGAAAACCTCCGACGTGCTGACAAAGGCCCAAATACTGTTATACAGCCGAAAAATCAGAAAAACGACAACCGTGATGGCGCACCAAGGACCGATGGCGGACAGATACCCTGCCAAATGCACGTCCCGGATGTTCTCAAACCCGAAGTCCGCCCGGAACCACAGCCCCAGGAAAAAGGAAGCCGCCGTCGCCAGCACATCCATCAGCATTATCATTGCCACCTTCGCAAGCACGGAAGGATTGACCGTATTGGGTTTTTTTAACCTCATAGCATTCACACCTTAGCATTACAATCGCAGTATTTTCATCGGGCGGTTGCTCTGCGCCCCATTATCTGCATAGTTCGTAATATTATATCACAATCTGCCGAATACAGCAAGAGGGAGTTTGTAGAATGTCCGGCGGGAAATGTATGTAGAATGTCCGGCAAGAAAAGTGTGGTGTTTGGAGAGTGGAGAGTGGAATTGGTATTGTAAATGATCGTTTATCGCAGTATTTCGATAAAAGGTTATATGCAAAAAATGATGATGTGAGCGTAGGGGGCGGCATCCCTGACGCCCCATTTGCACGCAGTACCGTCACAAGGGGCGTCAAGGATGCCGCCCCCTACGAAC
>CAMGIN010000160.1 GCA_946056135.1 uncultured bacterium
GCTGTGGCGGGCAGCAAAATCCTCTGTGTCGGCCACGGTGCGCCGGACGGCGCAATCCTAGGGCCAAATACGAAGGTTCTGCCTCTGGGGGACAGAACCATTTCCCCCGGTTTCTCGGATGTGCACTGCTTCTTTACCGGCTATTCCGTGGGCTTTGTGGGCGCGGATCTCAGCGCCTGCAAAACGGAGGAGGAGCTGGTGGCTGCAGCCAAAGCCTATGCCGACACCCTTCCCGCGGAAAAAAGCGTACTGTGCCACGGCTGGAACGCCCAGGAGGTTCCCGTAAACGGAACCGCGGCGCTGGACGCGGCCTTCGGCAGCCGCCCGGCCATTCTGTTCGCCCAGGGCTGTGAGACCTGCTGGATGAATCAGGCGGCTATGGAGCATTACCGTTTCACCCCGGATACCTGCTATCCCGAAGCATACGTCCGTCTGCTGCCGGACATTCTGGGGGACCGGGACTTCATTATTCCGGAATTCAAAAAGTATATGAAGATGATGAACGGCCGGGGCGTCACTTCCGTCAAGGAGATGGGCTTTGACCAGTTCTATGGCTTTACGGATATCCTCGCGGAGCTGGAGCAGGCCGGGGAACTGACCCTGCGCGTCAATTTCATGAGCCAGCCTGTGGCCGCGGACGCAAATCTGGAATACGGCAGAGCCATGCGGGAGAAGTTCACCGGCGAATTTGTCCGGTTCTCCGGCTACAATCAGATGACCGACGGCTCCATCAGCCAGCTCTGCGGCGATCTGAAGAAGCCCTACAACTGTGCCGATACCTGCTGTGCCCAGAACATCGACTGGGAGAAGCTGGGCCGGGAGGCCCGGGCCGTGGACGCGGAGGGCTTCCGTTTCTCCCTGCACGCCCAGGGCGACGCCGCCATCGGCAAGGTTCTGGACATCTATGAAACCTGCCGGCGGGATGAAACGGGCCGGATGGTCAACCGCCATTCCATCACCGATCTGGAGTTCTCCGATCCTGCTGATCTGGAACGCATGGGCGCCATGGGCGTCATTGCGGAAATCTATCCCCAGATTCAGTCCATCGCGGACCGGGAAGGCAAGCTCGCCATGATCGCCGAGAAGATCGGCATGGACCGGGGCCGTTACTACTGGAACCGCCGGAAGATGGCCGATTCCGGTGTGCTGCTCAGCTGCGGCACCGATCTGCCCCTGCTCATCGACAACATTCCCGAGTCGGTCTATCACGCGGTGGGCGGTTACTTCCCCGAGGGCGGCGAGCCCTTTAACAAGCAGAATATGCTGACCGTTACCGAGCTTCTGACTGCCTGGACCAGAGGCGGCGCCTACAATCTGTACTGCGAAGACGCTCTGGGCACGCTGGAAGCCGGCAAGAAGGCGGATATCGCCGTTCTGTCCGGCAATCTGTTCACCACCCCGGTGGAGGATGCCCGGAGCCTGAAGGTGGAGCTGACGCTTCTCAACGGCAATATCGTTCATAACGAGCTGTGATCGCCTGCGCAGGAGGAATGCCTATGTCTAGAATTACCATGCAGGACGTCGCTGTCATGAGCGTTCAGTATGTACAGTACAGCTTTGCCTACTATCTGGACTCCATGAAGAGATGCGGCCTGTCGAAAATTGATATGTGGGGTGGAGCGCCTCACTACTGCCGTCTGGATTATAACAGCTCCCGGGAGGCAGGGCAAAAAATCGCCCAGCTGCGCAGGGCGATGGACGATCTGGGAATGCAGGTGGTGATCTACACCCCGGAAACTCTGAGTTACCCTTTCAGCTACAGCACGCCGGATTTCGCTCTGCGGAGCCGGACGCTGGATTATATGAAGGCAGCCATGGAGGATGCGCTGCAGTTCGGTACGAACCGGGTGTTTCTGAATACTGGTTGTCACAGCCGGGATCTGAACCGTGAGGAAGGCTTCCTGCGGACTGCCGACAGCTACCGTGCACTGTGCGACACAGCCGAACGGATGGGAGTAGACCTGATTCTGGAACAGCTTCAGCCATATGAGAGTAATCTCTGCACAACCTTACCGGATATTTCAAGAATGTTGTCCCTTGTAGACTCTCCCAACCTTAAGGTCTGTGTGGATCTGGTGGCCATGGAAGTGGCCGGAGAGAATCTGGAGGACTACTGCAATACCTTCGCGGAGAAGATCGCCTGGGTGCACTATTCCGACAGCCATCACCTGATCCTCGGCGACGGGGACTTTGGCCGGGAGAAGCTGGAGGGCTATGTCCGCACTCTGGAGCGCCACGATTATCAGGGATGTTTGGATCTGGAAATCAATGATTCCATTTACTGGGAAGACCCCCATACCTCTATTGACAGAACCTGTCAGTATCTGCGCACATTCCTTCCGGAACAGCCATAATCCCGTAAAACGCCCAAAGCCTCCGGCCTGTGCCGGAGGCTTTGATGCACTGCCCTCTTGCAATCGGGAACCATTTTCCGTATACTGGACGAACAACATCGAATGGAGGTAGAAGGAGAAATCATGGGTAAGAAGCGACTGGATATCCCTATGTTGGGCGTCATTTTCTCTCTGGCCTGGCCCACTATGCTGCAGGAGCTGATGCAGACGGCGGTGCAGTATATCGACACCGCCATGGTTGGCTCTCTGGGCACCCAGGCTACGGCAGCAGTGGGGGCTACCGGAACGGTCTCCTGGCTGGTAAACGGCACCGTGTCCGCGCTGGGCGTGGGCTTTCTGGCCTATATTTCTCAGGCGGTCGGCGCGGGAGAGCAGGAACGAGCCAAACGGGCCGCCGCCCAGTCTGCCCTTATGGCGCTCATGGTCGGCACAATCCTGACGGTTCTCACGACTGTCTTAAGTGGCTCCATCGTCCGATGGATGCAGGTCGCGCCGGTCATCCGGGATGCGGCGGCACAGTATTTCCGCATTCTGTATCTGCCTATGCTGTTTCGCACCATGAACATTCTGTTCAGCATGGTGCTCCGGGCTGTGGGCGACGCCCGAACGCCCATGCAGGTAGGATTGCGGGTAAACTGTCTGAACGTCCTGCTGAATGTTCTTCTGATCTACCCTGCCGGAACGGTACATCTGATAGGCATTTCCTTCCCGATGTGGGGTGTGGGCTGGGGGATCAACGGCGCGGCTGCCGCCAGCGCCATCGCTTACACCTATGGCGGAATCTCCATGGCGGTAAGACTCTGGCGGCATCCGCTGATTAGTCCCCGGGGGCAGCGGTTTACGCCGGATCCCAACGTCTTGATGCCCTGCCTGAAGGTAGCGCTTCCGAATATGCTCCAGCGCTTCGGTACCTCTCTGGGTTATGTGGCCTTCGCGTCCATGATTAACGCGTTGGGGGATGTATCCGCCGCGTCTCACACCATTGCCAATACGGTGGAATCCCTGTTTTACATCCCCGGCTGGGGAATGCAGACTGCCGCGGCAGCGCTGGCGGGCAACGCCTACGGCGCCCAGGACAGCAGAAGGCTGAGAAGCCTTGGCCGCACCTTCCTGCCTCTGGAGGTGGGGCTGATGCTGTTTTCCGGCGGTATGCTCTTCCTGTTTGCGCCCCAGCTGGTGGGCCTGTTTTCCAGAGACCCTCAGGTGATGAAACTGAGCGTCACAGTATTGCGGATGGTGGCGGTTTCCGAGCCCTTCTATGGGGTACCCATCGTTCTGGAGGGACTGATGCAGGGAATCGGGAAAACCAAGATTCCGTTTCTGTTCAACATCGCCGGAATGTGGGGGGGCCGCATTCTCGGTACGTTCCTGTGTACCCGGCTGTTGGGGCTGGGGCTGGTCAGCGCCTGGGGGTGCATGATCGGTCACAATCTGCTGCTGTTCGTTCTGTTTACCGCCTATTACGCCGCAGGAAAGGCTCTGCCCAAAGCAATATGCAGTGAATAAGCACTAGGAAAATCTGAGCAATTCGTCTGCGGCTGGAGAGTGGATCTTTTGCTCTCTGACTTCAGTATGATAAATGGGAAATACATCCAGAATTCCCGCATTTTCCATACCTTGCAAGAGAACAAAATCTCTCACTGCCAGTTCTTGCTGAATCAGAGTTTCTCTGGTAAAAATGTATTGAGTAGACTCTACTGCCGCACCGGAGATCTTCCAGGAAGCTCATACCATCCCCACCTGCCGATGGGGTGGGTTTCCTCCGGCAGCGTCAGGTCTGGAATAAAGTAATCCCCTGCGCGGATATA
>CAMGIN010000161.1 GCA_946056135.1 uncultured bacterium
CCGAATTTGGCGGTGATCTCGCTGCCGAAGATGCTGCCGAAGGCCCGGTCGGTGTTGCCCACGGTCAGCTCCACGCTGGCGGGCTTCGGCTGGGCCATGTCGAAGCTCTTCTTGAACTTCTTCATCAGCACCTTCATGTCCAGGGTCTCCTCCAGCTGGAAGTCATAGACCGCTTTGGGGTCGAAGTGGACGTTGGAGGTCTCCACCAGAGGATTGTGCAGCAGGGCGGTCAGATCCATCTCGCTGGCCCGGGAACCGGGTTCGGCGGGGCGGACCCGCAGCAGATCCGTGCGGCCCACCAGCTCTTCCACGGTGCGCACGCCCAGCTTTGCCATGTATTCCCGCAGATCCTGGGCCATGAACCGCATAAAGTTCATGATGTACTCGGGCTTGCCCTTGAAGTTCTTGCGCAGCTCCGGGTTCTGGGTGCAGATGCCCATGGGGCAGGTGTCCAGGTTGCACACCCGCATCATGACGCAGCCCATAGCCACCAGGGGACCGGTGCCGAAGCCGAATTCCTCCGCGCCCAGCATGGCGGCGATGGCCACATCCCGGCCGCTCATGAGCTTGCTGTCCGCCTCAATGCGGACACGGGACCGCAGGCCGTTCATAATCAGGCACTGGTGGGCCTCGGCGATGCCCAGCTCCCAGGGCAGACCCGCATTGTGTATGGAGGAGTTGATAGACGCCGCGCCGGTGCCGCCGTCAAAGCCGGAGATCAGGATGACCTCCGCACCGGCCTTGGCCACGCCTGCGGCGATGGTGCCGACACCCGCTTCGCTGACCAGCTTGACGTTGATGGCGGCGTGGCGGTTGGCGCACTTCAGATCGTAGATCAGCTGGGCCAGATCCTCGATGGAGTAGATGTCGTGATGGGGCGGGGGAGAGATCAGGCCTACGCCGGTGGTGGAGTTGCGGCACTTGGCCACCCAGGGGTAGACCTTGGCGCCGGGCAACTGGCCGCCCTCGCCGGGCTTGGCGCCCTGGGCCATTTTGATTTGAATCTCCTTGGCGGACACCAGGTACTTGCTGGTGACGCCGAACCGGGCGGAGGCCACCTGCTTGATGGCGCTGTTGCGCTCGGTGCCGTAGCGGTCCTCGGCCTCGCCGCCCTCGCCGGTGTTGGACTTGCCCCCCAGACGGTTCATGGCGATGGCCATACACTCGTGGGCTTCTTCCGACAGCGCGCCGTAGCTCATGGCGGCGGTCTTGAACCGGCGGACGATGGACTCCACGCTCTCCACTTCCTCCAGGGGCACGCCCACCTCGGGATAGTTAAATTCCAAGAGGCTTCTCAGGTGCATGTCGTCGCCGTTTTCGTTGGCAGCGGCGGCGGTGTACTGCTTGAACTTGCCGTAGTCCCCGGTCCAGACCGCCTGCTGCAGCAGGTGGATGGTCTGGGGATTATACAGATGCTGCTCCGCCGCGGTGCCGCTGCGGAACTTGTGGGCACCCAGACTGGGCAGGTCCATGTAGATGTCCAGGCCCAGGGGGTCGAAGGCCTGTTGGTGGCGGCTTTCCAGATCCTTTTGGATGTCCTGGATGGTGATGCCGCCCACCCGGCTGACGGTGTTGGTGAAGTACTTGTCGATGACCTCCTGGCTGATGCCCACGGCTTCGAAGATCTGGCTGCCCTGATAGGACTGGATGGTGGAGATGCCCATCTTGGAGGCAATCTTCACAATGCCTGCCAGCACGGCCTTGTTGTAGTCGTTGACGGCGGCGTAGTAGTCCTTTTCCAGCAGCCCGTCGCTGATGAGACTGCCAATGCTCTCCTGGGCAAGATAGGGGTTGATGGCGCAGGCGCCGTAGCCCAGCAAGGTGGCAAAGTCGTGGACAAGTCTGGGCTCGCCGCTTTCCAGGATCAGGGCCATGGCGGTGCGCTTGCGGGTCCGGACCAGATACTTGGACACCGCGCCCACCGCCAGCAGGCTGGGAATGGCCACATGGTATTCGTCGATATCCCGGTCGGACAGGATCAGAATGTTGGTGCCGTCCCGGTAGGCCCGGTCCACGTCCACGAACAGTCGGTCGATGGCCTTCTCCAGGTTGGTATTTTTATAGTAGCAGATGGAGACGGTCTCCACCTTGAAGCCCGGCACCTGCATGGACTTGATCTTCAGCAGGTCCGTCTCCGTGAGAATGGGGTTGTTGATTTTCAGAACCTTGCAGTTGTCCGTGGCCTCCTCCAGCAGGTTACCCTGGGCACCCACATACACGGTGGTGGAGGTGACAATTTTCTCCCGCAGGGCGTCAATGGGGGGATTGGTGACCTGGGCGAACATCTGCTTGAAGTATTCGAACAGGGGCGGATGGGTGTGGCTCAGCACCGCCAGGGGAGTGTCGCTGCCCATGGCTCCGGAAGGCTCACCGCCGTTCTTCGCCATTTGCAGCATGATACCGCTGACATCCTCGTAGCGGTAGCCGAAGGCCTTTTGCAACCGCACCAGCTCCTCCCGGGTGTGGGAGGGGACCTTCCGGTTGGGGACCTTCAGATCAGCCAGGTTCACCAGGTTCCGATCCAGCCATTCACCATAGGGCTGGCGGCTGGCATAGTCCGCTTTCAATTGGTCGTCGTCCACCAGCTCACCTTTGTCGGTGTCCACCAGCAGCATTTTACCGGGGCGCAGACGGTCCTTGCGGACGATATCTTCAGGCGGGATATCCAACACGCCCACCTCACTGGACAGGATCAGACGGCCATCTTTCGTAATGTAGTAGCGGCTGGGCCGCAGACCGTTCCGATCCAGCACCGCGCCCATGACATCGCCGTCGCTGAACAGGATAGAGGCAGGGCCATCCCAGGGTTCCAGCATGGTGGCATAGTACTGGTAGAAGTCCCGTTTCTTAGGGTCCATGCTCTTGCTGTTGCTCCAGGGCTCAGGAATGGTGACCATCACCGCCAGGGGCAGGTCCATGCCGTTCATGACCAAAAATTCCAGGGTATTGTCCAGCATGGCGGAGTCGGAGCCGCCCTGGTTGACGATGGGCAGCACCTTGGTCATGTCGTCCTTCAGGTAGGGGCTGGCGATGGTCTCCTCCCGGGCCAGCATGGTGTCCACGTTGCCCCGGATGGTGTTGATCTCGCCGTTGTGCAGGATGAAGCGATTGGGGTGGGCCCGGTTCCAGCTGGGGGAGGTGTTGGTGGAGAACCGGCTGTGAACCATGCCGATGGCGGACTCATAGTCGGTGTCCTGCAGGTCGGGATAGAACAGCCGCAGTTCCTTCACCAGGAACATGCCCTTGTAGACGATGGTCCGGCTGGACAGGCTGCACACATAGGTCTCCTGGTTGGACTGTTCGAAAACCCGGCGGGCCACATACAGCCGGCGGTCAAAGTCAATGCCTGCCTTCATACGGGGGGGCTTTCCTACGAAAGCCTGCCAGATGCTGGGCATGCAGTCCCGGGCCTTGTGGCCCAGAATTTCGGGGCAGGTGGGAACCTCCCGCCAGCCCAGGAAGGGCAGCCCTTCCTTCTTGCAGATGATCTCGAACAGCTTCTTGGCCTGGTTGCGCAGAAGCTCCTCTTGAGGGAAGAAGAACATGCCAACGCCGTATTCCCGTTCTTTGCCCAGGGAGATACCAGCCTCAGCCGCGGCTTTGACAAAGAATTTGTGGCCGATCTGCAGCAGGATGCCCACGCCGTCGCCGGTTTTGCCCTCGGCGTCCTTACCGGCCCGGTGCTCCAGGTGCTCCACGATCTGCAAAGCGTCGTCCAGGGTCCGGTGGCTCTTCCGGCCTTTGATGTCCACCACCGCGCCGATGCCGCAGTTGTCATGCTCGAACCGGGGATCATACAGTCCCACGGGAGCGGTTCGCTCGGTGAAATTATCCATAGTTTTGGCTCCTCTCACTTACTGGGCATATGGGAAACCGGGTATTTCCGGAGCTGCTGGCCGGACCGAACCCATTCCCATGCTGCCCTGAGTAAAAAACAAAAGGCGTTCCCAATTTTGGACGCACTTGTCCAACTGGGAACGCCTTTGCTCTCGCTGTTACTATATCATAAAAAATGAAAGTTTACAACTCAAAAAAACCGGCGAATTTCCATGGGATTTTGGTAACTATGCCCGAGAAGAAAATCTGGGCAGAGAAAGGATCGTTTATCTGCGTAACCCAAGGCTCTCCCTTTGGGAGAGCTGGCACGC
>CAMGIN010000162.1 GCA_946056135.1 uncultured bacterium
ATTTAGCATTTAGCATTCAGCATTTTGCATTCGCTCTGCGCTAAACGATCATTTATGCGATATTATTTGCCATAACTTTTTGAAACGGAGAGAAAAAGAAATGTCAATGGGTTTGGTTTTGCAGCAGATTCTCATTATTTTCGGCTATGTGGCGGTGGGCCTGGCGGCGGGGAAGCTGGGGGTCATCAACCCGGAGCAGCGCAAGTTCTTGACGAAGCTGTGCTCCTCCCTGATGCTGCCCTTCACCATCCTTTCCGCTGCCAGCATGGAGGTAGACGCCACGGCTTTTCGCAGTCTGGGAATCGCGCTGTGCGTTATGTTCCTGGTCATGGGCGGCACCATGGCGGTTAGTTCCCTGCTGGGCAAAGCCCTTCACACCGAGCAGAAGCTCCGCTCTGCCATGACCAGCCTGGTCACTTTCCCCAACTGTACCTTCCTGGGCCTGCCGCTGTGCATGGCGCTGTTCGGGCAGACGGCGGTGCTGTACAACTGTGCGGCGCTGGTTGCTTTCAACGTGCTGTTTTTCACGGTGCAGCTGCCCATGTTTACGGGCGGAAAGCGGAATCTGAAGGCGGTGCTGACGGTGCCCACCCTGGCCACGGCACTTCTGCTGGTGATGCTGGCCCTGGGTCTGCACTGGCCCGCGCCGGTGCAGACGGTGGTCAGCAGCATCGGCAGCATGATTACGCCCATGTCCCTGATTATCATTGGGGTGATGCTGTCGGAGAATGACCTGCTGGCGATCTTCCGGGAGAAGGCTGTGTATCTGGTGATGCTGCTGCGGAACTTCCTGATTCCGGCGGCTGCCATGCTGCTTCTGTGCGTTATCCCCCTGGATTCGGAGGCCAAGCTGTGCATTCTGGTGTATCTGTCCTGCCCCTGCGCCACCCTGACCACCATCTATTCCATCCAGACCGACACGAGACCCGAGCTGTGCGCCAGGGCGGTGCTGTTTTCCACCATTGCCTTTGCTGCCAGCCTGCCCTTTGTCATCGCCGTGGGCCAGAGCCTGTTTTTCCGGTGACGGCGCAATGTGCGGTAAACGATCATTTTCAGGGAGTAATTGTGGCCTGACGGAATCGTTAAAACAAAAGAATGAAATATTACAGGCGAAGGAGATAATCATGGAATTTCAGTTGAAAGCGTACACTCCGCCGGATTTTACCCGGGAGCGGTTCCGGACGGCACCGGATGCCGTTTTGCTGCCGGCGCCCAAGGACGGGGTGGTACCGGAAAATTATCACGCTACCTCGATCTTTCCGGAATACTTTAAGGTGGGCGGACAGTGGCTGCTGGCCCAGGAGAGCAGAATGGACTGCGTGGCGGTCTGGCGGGAAGACCGGGTTCAGGTGGTGGAGTTCCGGAATGTCCGAAAGGGCGAGCTGGTTTTCATCGGCCGGACTGAGGATGCCAGTGAGGGCATCTATGTGTACCCCGACGGATTCCGGGAGAAGGAAACGGCGGGCAGAGATTTGTTTGCCTTCCGCCAGGGACGGTCTCGGGAGACGGCCTTTTCCAGGGATTACGATGAGCTGTATGCGCTGCTGAATTACGAGCGGGAGCACGGGTATGTGGTGTGGGTCATGGGCCCAGCCTGCGCCTTTGACGCGGATTCCAGAGCCGCCTTTTCCGGCCTGGTGCGGGAGGGATATGTGGACGCCCTGCTGGCGGGGAATGCCCTGGCCACCCACGATCTGGAGGCCGCTTACCGGAAAACTGCCCTGGGCCAGAACATCTACACCCAGGAAAGCCAGCCTATGGGGCACTACAACCATCTGGACACCCTGAATCGTGTCCGCTGTTACGGCTCCATTCCCTCCTTCCTGGAGGGGGAGGGCATCGATAACGGAATTATCTACAGCTGTGTGAAGAAGCAGATCCCCTTTGTGCTGGCCGGATCCATCCGGGACGACGGACCGCTGCCGGAAATTTACGGCGACGTCTATCAGGCGCAGAACGCCATGCGGCAGTGCGTCCGCAAGGCCACTACGGTGATCTGCATGGCCACCACGCTGCATACCATTGCCACGGGGAATATGGTCCCCTCCTTCCGGGTGCTGGAGGACGGAACCGTCCGGCAAACCTATTTCTACAGTGTGGACATTTCCGAATTCGCGGTGAACAAGCTGGGGGACCGGGGCAGCCTGTCTGCCAGAAGCATTGTGACAAATGCCCAGGATTTTGTGGTGAATGTGTATAACGGCGTTCGCAAGTTTGTTAAGTGATGGGAAAAACCGATAGCGAAGCCCCGGCCCCGGTGAGAGTGGGGCCCTTGACAGGTTATGTATAATAAAAGGGAAGGGAAGTGACGAAATATGGCAGTTCGGCTGAATGAAGACAAGGAAATGGTGCAGACCATCCGGGATGGACTGAAGCGCACCGGCGGCTACTGTCCTTGCCGCCTGGAAAAGACGGAGGACAACAAGTGCATCTGCAAAGAGTTCCGCCAGCAGATCGCGGACCCCGATTACCATGGCTACTGTCACTGCATGCTCTACTACAAGGAATAAATTTTTCAAAAAAGCAAAAAAGCGGTTGACAAATTTCGCCTGCTGTGTTATCATACTCAAGCACTGAGCGAAACTCAGCAAGCGAATATGGGCGAGTGGTGGAATTGGTAGACTCGCTAGATTCAGGTTCTAGTGTTCACTGCGGACGTGCGGGTTCAAGTCCCGCCTCGCCCACCAAAAAATCGGCAAGCATCCTTTGGGGCTTGCCGATTTTACTTCTTCACTATTCACTCTTCACTATTCACTATTTTTGGGGCCGATTTTTTGGAAAGTAATAGAGAATAGTGAAGAGTGAAGAAGTAGGATGCGAAAGGTGCGGTTTTATGGGCAGCCCGCTGCAGGAGAAATCGAAGGCGTTTGCATTACGGATCATTCAAATATGTAATGAAGTGAAGCAAACGAAAAGGGAATCTATTTTAACGAATCAGCTTGTCCGTTCCGGAACCAGTATCGGCGCGAATATCCGTGAGGCATTTTATGCCCATGGGAGGGCGGATTTCATTGCCAAGCTTCAGATCGCGTTGAAAGAGTGTTCAGAAAGTGAGTATTGGCTGGAATTGCTGATTGAAAGCGGTTACTATGAGGATAATGCAATTCTTGATCAGTGCATTGAGATTAAGAAACTTTTGATCGCTTCAATTAATACGGCGAAGAATAACGCCAACTGATGTGGGCGTCTCCTGTATCCAGTGCGGACATGTCTTGGGATGGGGATAGGCCGTAGAGTAATGTATACAAAGAACATCCGGACGGATGTTCTTTTTTGTGCGGATTTCCGACAATGTTTTCCGCCCGATAACAGAAACCTTGTAAATTATGAACAAAAATGGAACAAACTTTGAAGCTTTTCCATAAGATATCACCTGTTGCATTTTGCTGGGATGTTCAGTATAATATTCCCTATCATAAAAACAAATGTCCGCTTCAAGCGGATATGTTTTGGAAATGGAGGAAAAGAAAATGAAAAAATTGGTAGCGATTCTTCTGGTGCTGTGTATGGCACTGTCCCTGTGCGCATGCGGCGCTTCCGGCAGCGGCGCGTCCAAGGAGAAGGTCATCAAGATCGGCGTCTTCGAGCCCTCTTCCGGTGATTCCGCTTCCGGCGGTAAGAAGGAGATCTTGGGTATGCAGTACGCCAACAGCCAGATGCCCGAGATCACCCTGGGCGGCGAGACCTACAAGATCGAGCTGGTCTACGGCGACAACGGCTCTTCCACTGACAAGGCTCCCTCCGCGGCCTCCTCTCTGGTCAGCGCGGGCGTTTCCGTGGTGCTGGGCTCCTACGGCTCCGGCGTGTCCATTGCCGGCGGCCCCAAGTTTGAAGAGGCCGGTATCCCCGCCATCGGCGTCACCTGCACCAACCCCAACGTCACCGCTGGCAACAGCTACTACTTCCGTATCTGCTTCCTGGATAACTTCCAGGCTGACGTCCTGGCCAACTTCGCCATGGATAAGTTCGACGCCAAGACTGCCTACTGCCTGGGCGAGACCGGCAACGAGTACGACCAGGGCCTGATCGCCTTCTTCAAGCAGGTCTTTGAGGCCGCCGGCGGCAAGGTCATCACCGACTCCTTCCCCACCGGCAACTCCGACTTCGGCTCCTACCTGAACAAGGCCAAGAGCGAGGGCGC
>CAMGIN010000163.1 GCA_946056135.1 uncultured bacterium
GATGCCGCCCCCTACGCTCACTGCGCAAATCTTTTGCGTATATTCTTCTATCGAGTATACTGCGATAAACGATCATTTACGGGCGGAATTGCGGCGGGATGGAATTGTTTGCGATTTGGAAATGTTCCTTCAACTTACACAGACTGGTTTTCAGGAACCGTCGTCGCATCTGATTGCCGGTTCCCGGAAAAAGAGAGGAAAACCAGCCAAAATGTTGACGAATCGCCAAAAAAATGGTAAACTCTCTGTAAGATAGAGAGAACGAGGTCACCTGAATGAAGAAAACCCTTTCCCGCCTGGCGCTTTGCGGATTGCTGCTGGCGTCATTTCTGTTCCATGTCCCCCGGGCTGCAGCCTACGAGGCCGGGCAGCCCTGTCAGATCGATCTGACGGAGCTGATCCATAATGAAGACTACCGGCGCTATGTGCAGATGATGGTGGACTATTATCTGCGGAACGATGCTTCTATCCAGCAGACCCTGGAGGACGGCTACTCGGCAGTGTTCCTGTTTGAAGGATGCTCAGACAATATGGATGATCCTGCCCTTTCCGACCTGACCTATTACCGGGTATCGGCGGTGTGCCTGGCGGTGCGGCTGGATGCCCAGGGGGAACCGTATCTCTCTTACTTCAACGACGCCTGCAGCACGCTCCCTGACCGCCCCCTGGAATACGGCGCCTGGTACCTGGAGGATGTGGGAGCGGTGGGCCCGGCCACGATCTGTGACGGTACCTACGAGCTGTTCTCCGTCCGCCACGGCGGCGCTTATGAGGCGCTGAATGTCCGTACCTCAGAAGAAGATGACACGATTCCTGCTGTCTACATGACCCCAGAGGGCTATGTGACTGCCAGGGCGAACTCGATCAATATCCACACCAGAACCGTCAACCACACCATTCAGGGGGCCATGTGGTCCGCAGGGTGCATCCTCATCGGCGACGGCGAGTTCTGGAAGTTTACGGAGCTGATGGAGTCCACCTATTATGCGGTATATGATTCCTTCCGGGCGGGCAGCCGGGTGGGAACCCTGACGGTCAACCGGCAATACCTGAAGGAGGAAATGTATACTCTGTACGAAAACAACGACGCGGTGGATATGCTGCTGGCGGATTCCCGGCGAATTCTTCCCCAGACGTATCTAACTCAGTGCGCGGACAGCGTCAGCTTTGAGCAGAGCGTATCCCTGTGGACGGTGAAGGACGTGGAACTCATGAGCCTGCCCTGCAGCAACGCCACCGACGCCCGATCTGTGGCTCTGGCGGCAGTGCCCAAAGGGGAGGAGCTGGAGGTCACCGGCAGCATCCGCAACGTACGGAACAACCTGTGGTATGCGGTGAACTGGAACGGCCAGAGATGCTACGTCTTCAGCGGCAATGTGGAAGAGCCGGACTGGCTGTCCCGGGTCCTCCGGCGGATTTTCCTTTGACAGGGACCATTGATAGGAATGCGTAGTGGTTTGTAACCGCTAAAAATTGCGGATAAATGATCGTTTATCTTCGAATGCAAAATGCATAATTTTTACTCCCTTTTTTCGGCGAGAATGGCATTTTTGTAGCTGAGCAGAATATGACAGGGCGCGAAAATCAGAGACGACAGCACCAGCAGGAGAGACCGGCTGAGGATGCCGCTGAGCAGGAACACCAGCGACGGCAGAATGGACAGCGCCAGCGCCCGGAAAAGGCTGTTTTTCCGGAAACAGAGAATCCAGATCAGGCAGTAGCAGGCGACCAGCGCCGCGTCAGCCATCAGGTAGATGGCAAAGGCCTCATCTGAGGGAAAGCCGAACCAGGTGCCGGGGATGTGGATGACCATAAAGCCGAAGCAGCCGAAGCGCCCGATCTGTTCCAATCGCTCCACGGTTTTGTTCTCCCAGGTATTTTCAAAGCCCTGGGGACACTTTGCCGCGAATACGATGTTGGGGATCAGAAGGACTGACATAAAGAGTAGTCCGTAGGGATTGATCCAGTTCATTGGGTTTCCCTCCACGCTGAGAAGGGGGTCAGCGCTGCCAGAACGTAGTCTGCCGGGTCTGTGGTGTAGGTCATGTCGATCATTTCATTGTCTTGGAATTTTACCGTGGTCACGAAGCTGGAATCATAGGCCCCGGAACCCAGGTTGGCGAAGCGGATGTCCCCGGCATAGTAGTAGCGGTTCCGCTCCGTGCCGTCAAAGACCAGCATCGGTGTGCCGCTGTCATCCAGGGCGTACAGGGATAGGATCATCTTTCCGTAGAAGGGGTCGTCTGCCAGAACGCCGATGAGCAGCTCCGGGGTGCCGTTGCCGTCCAGGTCCGTTTCCAGGTAGCCCACATCCTCTGCTGGATTTTCGAATTCCGCTGCCAGGTAGTTTAGGCCGTTCTCCATCAGCTCCGCGCCCTTCCAACCCGCCTGAAGGGCCTGGGCGTAGGCGGAGAGGATGGATGCATAGGGACTTTCTTCCGTAGGTGTTTCCGTTGGCGCTTCCGTTACGGGCGCGGTCTCGGGATTATCATGAGAGGACTGGGTACAGCCGACTGCCAGACAGACGGTCAGCACCAGGACAAGTGCCGTCAGGAGTGCTTTCCATTTTTTTGTTTTCATAGTTTTCCTTTCCTTTCTGCCGCCTCTTGGATGGGCGGCGCAATCCTGTCTTTCGGTTTGTGGGATTACAGGAGCAACAACATGCGGCTCGGTTTTTCGGAGATTATCTTCCGTTCTTTTGGTCTGCTTTGGACGGAACGGCGACCTCATGGACCGTCAGTACCCCATCCTTTACCGTGAACCGGATATCAAATCCGGCGAAGGTCAGTCCGTAAGCCCGGTCAGCGCTGCGCTGGTAAGAGGGGCGGGGATCGTGGGACAGAACGCCGATGGCAGCTTCCTGTTTATCAGGAGGAAGGAGCTGTAGCAGCTGGTCGGGGAAGTCCACCTGCAGCAGGAATTCTCCGGCACTATCCGTAAAGCCGCCGGTGGCCTCCGGGTGGCAGTCGCTGTAGGGAATGTAGGGCTTGATGTCGAAGATCGGCGTGCCGTCCATCAGATCCGCGCCGCCGACGTGGAGGACAGTACCGTATTTCTCCGTGTGCTCCACCCCCAGCAGTTTGACACTGGACATACCGATGTTATTAGGTCGGAAAGGAGACCGGGTGGCGAAGACGCCCATGCGGGTATTGCCCCCTAACCGGGGCGGGCGCACCGTGGGGGACCAGCCCTGGCGGACGGCTTCGGAGAACTGCCACAGAATCCACAGGTGGGAGAAATCCTCGATGCCCCGCAGGGCGTCAGAGTTACGGAATTCCGGCTCAAAGACGATGGTGGAGCGCAATTCCTTCACCAGCCCGCTCTGCCGCGGGATGCCAAACTTGGTGGCGAAGTCGCTGTGCATCCGGGCGATAACCTGAATCTCCACTTTCATGTCAGGCCCTCCTTTTGCGCAGACAGAAGGTAACGGCAAAAACAAAAGCCAAAATCAGGCTGATGGCAGCACCGGCGGAGCAGCCCCAGAAGTAGGACACCGTCAGACCTCCGATGCCGGCAAGCAGAGCGAACAGTACGGAGAAGAGATGGTATTGCTTCAGGTTCCGGGCGATGTTCCGGGAGGCGGCGGCAGGCAGTACCAGCAGGGAGTTGAGGATCAGCAGCCCCACGCTGGAGATGCTCAAGGTCACCACCACGGCAATGGCCACAATGAACAGAGTCTGGGACAGTCCCACTGGGATCCCCCGGGAGGAGGCCAGCTGAGGGTGAATGGCGGTGAGGGTCAGCCGGTTGGCGTAGAGAACCCAGAATACAAGAACAGCAATCAATACCAGGGCAAGCATCCCGATCTCTCCGGGGGTTACGGAGAGAATGTCGCCGATCAGGTATTTATTGTACTTGGTGAAGCTGCCGCCGCCCATGGTGGCGATGAAAATGCCCAGGGCCACGGCGGTGCTGGAAAACACGCCGATGAGCGTGTCGGCGGCCTGGTTGCTGCGGCTGTGGACGAAGGAGAACAGCAGGGCAAAGGCCACGCTGAAGCCAACCGCCGCCCAGGTGGGGGCCGCCAGGCCGCAGATGGCGCCGATGGCGATGCCCGTAAAGGCGGAGTGTCCCAGGGCATCGGAGAAGAAGCTCATGCGGCCCGTGACGATCATGGTGGACATGAGGCCGAACA
>CAMGIN010000164.1 GCA_946056135.1 uncultured bacterium
GAAGGGATACCATCATTTAGCATTCAGCATTTTGCATTTTGCATTCGCTCTGCGCATAAACGATCATTTACATGAGAAAAATGGATATGTCCAAATCGTGACCAATAACGAAAACTGCCTCCCCGATTCTTCGGAATCCGGGAAGGCAGCTTTTTTATTCGGGAGCGCAATAAGCGGTTTACATTTTTCCCGAACCATGCTAAAATGAATAAGATAATGAGACAAAACCGGCAAAGGAGGCAGCATATGAAAGGTATTATTCTGGCCGGCGGTTCCGGCACGCGGCTGTATCCCCTGACCAAGGTCACTTCCAAGCAGCTGCTCCCTGTCTACGATAAGCCCATGATTTACTATCCCCTGTCCACGTTGATGCTGGCGGGGATCCGGGATATCCTGATTATCTCCACGCCTGCGGACACGCCCCGGTTCCAGGATCTGCTGGGGGACGGCAGCCACTTCGGCATCCACCTGTCCTATGCCGTTCAGCCCTCCCCGGATGGTCTGGCCCAGGCCTTTCTCATCGGCAAGGACTTTATCGGGGACGACGCCTGCGCCATGATCCTGGGGGACAACATCTTCTACGGCAACGGGTTTTCCGATATTCTGGCCCAGGCCCACCGCAGCGCCGAGGCCGGACGGGCTACCGTGTTCGGCTACTATGTCCCTGACCCGGAACGGTTCGGCGTGGTGGAATTCGATGAAAACGACAAGGTGATCTCCGTAGAGGAAAAGCCCGCCCATCCCAAGAGCAATTACGCCATCACCGGCTTGTACTTCTACCCCAAGGGCGTAGCCGAAATGGCGGCGAAAGTTACGAAATCTCCCAGAGGAGAGCTGGAAATTACCACATTAAATGAGCTGTACCTAAAGCAGGACCTGCTGGACGTGATGCTCATGGGCCGGGGCTTTGCCTGGCTGGACACCGGCACCATGGAAAGCCTGCTGGAGGCCGCGGAATTCGTTCACATGGTGGAAAAGCGTCAGGGTGTCAAGATCTCCGCTCCCGAGGAAGTGGCTTACCGCTTTGGCTGGATCAGTACGCAGCAGCTGCTGGAGTCCGCCGAAATGTACGGCAAATCTCCCTACGGACGCCATCTGCGCCAGGTGGCTGAGGACAAATTCAAAAGCTTTCGAAAGGATCGGGAGACAGTCAAATGACCATTATTGTCACCGGCGGCGCCGGATTTATCGGCTCCAACTTTATTTTTCATATGCTGGGGAACTACCCAGGCCACCGCATCGTCTGCCTGGATAAGCTGACCTATGCGGGAAACCTGTCCACCCTGGCCTCCGTAATGGAGAATCCCAGCTTCCGCTTTGTGAAGCTGGATATCTGCGACCGAGCGGGAGTTGACCGTCTGTTTGCGGAAGAACATCCGGATATCGTGGTCAACTTCGCGGCGGAGAGCCATGTGGACCGGTCCATCGAGAATCCCGAGGTATTCCTGCAGACCAATATCCTGGGCACCCAGGTGCTGATGGACGCCTGCCGCAAATACGGCGTTACCCGCTTCCACCAGGTCTCCACCGACGAGGTCTACGGCGACCTGCCCCTGGACCGGCCGGACCTGTTCTTCACCGAGGAAACTCCCATCCACACCAGCTCCCCCTACTCCGCCTCCAAGGCCAGCGCGGATCTGCTGGTGCTGGCCTACCACCGGACCTACGGACTGCCCGTGACCATCTCCCGCTGCTCCAACAACTACGGTCCCTACCAGTTCCCGGAGAAGCTGATTCCCCTGATGATCGCCAACGCCCTGGGCGGCAAGCCCCTGCCGGTTTACGGCAAAGGGGAAAATGTCCGGGACTGGCTATATGTGGAGGACCACTGCAAGGCCATCGACCTCATCCTCCGGAAGGGGCAGGTGGGCCAGGTCTACAACATCGGCGGTCACAACGAGATGCGCAACATCGATATCGTGAAGCTCATCTGCCAAACCCTGGACAAGCCGGAGAGCCTGATTACCTACGTCACCGACCGGAAGGGCCACGACATGCGTTACGCCATTGACCCCGCCAAGATCCACAGCGAGCTGGGATGGCTGCCGGAAACCAAATTTGCCGACGGCATTCAGAAGACGATTCAGTGGTATCTGGACAACCGGAGCTGGTGGGAGGCCATCGTTTCCGGGGAATATCAGCACTACTACGAGAAAATGTATGCAGGTCGTTAAGGAGCAGCATATGAGTCAGATCAAAGTTACCAAATGCCCCATCGAGGGGCTGTGCATCATCGAGCCCGCCGTCCATGGGGACAGCCGGGGCTATTTTATGGAAACCTACAACCAACGGGACATGGCGGAGAACGGCCTGGACATGGTCTTTGTTCAGGACAACCAAAGCATGTCCAGCAAGGGTGTTCTGCGGGGCCTGCATTTCCAGAAGCAGTACCCCCAGGGCAAGCTGGTCCGGGTGATCCAGGGCCGGGTCTTTGACGTGGCCGTGGATCTTCGGCCCGGATCGGAGACCTATGGCAAATGGTACGGCATTGAGCTGACGGAGGAAAACAAGAAGCAGTTCTACATATCCGAGGGCTTTGCCCATGGCTTTCTTGTGCTCAGTGATACCGCCGAGTTTTGCTATAAAGTCACAGATTTCTACCACCCCAATGATGAAGGCGGTCTGGCCTGGAACGACCCCGCCATCGGCATTGAATGGCCGGAGGTGGTGGGCCAGTACCGGGGCAGCGCCAGCGCCGAAGGGTACGCCATGGCCGACGGCACGCCCCTGAAGCTCAGCGATAAAGACCAGAAGCTGTCCCCCCTGTGATTGGAGGATGAAACATGCTCAGCATTGATTACCAATATCTGCGCCCGAAGAAGGCCGAGGCTCTGAAAAAATGGTATGACGCCCCCGTTGAGATCGTCAGCGATCCGGAAATCTGGCAGGGCCAGAATGCCGTTATCCTGCCCCTGCGGCGGGACGAAAACCTGCTGTTCGGCCGGGGCGGCGTGGTGGACTGTGACGGAAATTATGTGGACCTTTCCGCCATTCCGGGCCGGGTCCAGTACGCCTACCCCTTTGAAACCCCCGAATACCGGGATGAAACCGTGGTCTACTGCGGCTACCTGGTGAACCACTGGGGCCATTTCCTCATCGAGGGTGTGACCCGGCTGTGGTATTTTCTGGAAAATGATCCAAGTGTTGACAAGTATGTCTTCTTCCTGGACGAAAACGAGGAGCGGGAGATCAAAGGCAACTACCGGGAATTTCTGGAGCTGCTGAAGATCTGGGACAAGCTGGAAATCATCAACAAGCCCACCGCCTACCGGGAGGTGATTGTCCCGGAGCTGGGCATCCATATGCGCACCGCCTACACCCCCAAGCTTGTGGCTGTCTTTGACCAGGTGGCAGACAACGTGGTTCCCGATCCCGGCTGGGAGACCCCGGAGAAGATTTACTACAGCCGCAGCCAGTTCAAAAAGGGCCTGCCCTTTGAGTCCGGCTACGACACTCTGGACAATTTCTTCGAAAAGAACGGCTACACAATCTTGTACCCCGAGAAGGTGCCTCTGGGCCGGATGATCCACTACATCCGAAATTCCAAGGTGGTGGCCTCCCTGTCCGGCTCCCTGCCCCATAACATGCTGTTCGCGAAAAATGGGCAGAAGGTGGAGATCGTGGAGCGGCTGGTCATCAGCGATGACAACCAGACCGACGTGAACCGGATGCGCCAGCTCCAGGTCACCTACATCGACGCCAGCATCCCCCTCTACCCCGTGGACTTTGTGGGGCCGCTGATTATGGGCTACACCGACTGCCTGCAGCGCTTCGCCAAGGACAATGGCTACGAACCCCCGGACGGGCAATACCTGACCGAGAAGCACGACAAGCGCTGCTTTGTCAAATACATGAAGGCCTACGAGGACCTATACAATTACAACTGGTTCATGGCGGACTGGTACGCCCCCTTCGCCCCTTCCCTGTATGAGGGGTTCCAAGCTGGGCAAGCCCACTTCGGCGATTACCTGAATCGGAAGAAGCCCTACCGGTGGTATCACTATTTGCAGCTTCACTACTGGAAACAGTTTGTAAAACGTCTCCTGAACTAGTTGTACCGCCTTTTCTCATATAAATGATCGTTTACGTTTGCACCAACCGTAGGGCGGGGTCATGACCCCGCCGAC
>CAMGIN010000165.1 GCA_946056135.1 uncultured bacterium
CGCCGGGCCACCTCTCCCATAGGGAGAGGCTTTGGTGCGATAAACGATCATTTACGATTTTGCTGTGTCCGCTTGGAACGCTTCAAACAAAAATCTCCCCCTATGCGGTTTAATCTCGCATAGAGGGAAAATTTCGTATAGAAAAAAGCTGTTCAATGGCATTCTGCACATATAGGCTTATCTTCCGGCATTTCCCCGTTTTGCAATCACCAGGGAAAAGTAGCCGGAGGGCTCCTTCAGGTCCGCAAAACGGGGGTAGACCCGCTCGTTGGGCATGCCGCAGTTTTCCACCATGGACGCGCCCTCCAGCTGTCCCCGATCCGCCAGGGTCTGCTGCAGCTCCAGGATGGACCGCCCCGCTTTCATAAATACCTTGTTGGCGGGCACATCCAGCAGTGCTTGCGAATCATGGGACGCGGGAATCACCAGCAGCGGCTCCCGACCCAGGCACAGGGAGCGGTTCAGACGGGCCGCCGCCGCGCAGAAGGAGGGAACGCCGGGCACCACCTCCACCGGGTAGCCCCAGTCCAGAACTTTCTCATGCAGATACATGTAGGTGGAATAGATCGCAGGGTCCCCCAGAGTCAGAAATGCCACCTGCTTACCCTGGTCCAGCAGAGCGCAGATTTCCCTTGCTGCCTGTTCGTGGGCCTCCTCCATCACGGCTTTGTCCCGGACCATGGGCATTTTCACAAAAGAAAGGGGCTTGCCGTCGATGTACTCCTGCACAATATTCAGCGCCGTTTTCTCCTGGCCGCCTGCGTCCGGCAGCATGACCACATCCGCCTGCCGCAAAACCCGCACTGCCTTCAGGGTCAGAAGTTCCGGGTCTCCGGGTCCCACACCCACACCCCACAGCTTGCCATACCGCTCTGGAGCAGTCTCAACTGTTTTTTCCATTATGCTCCCCCTGATAAGTCATAGGAATTTTCCAATAAAGATTCCCCGGTTAGTATGGAATTGCTTGCTTCTTGCTTCATCGCCCTGCATCACCATTGCTTTGTTAGTGTTATGAAAGCCTGTATGACAGTACGCAATTCCATCCGAGGTTCCTTACACGCCGGAATAAGCCGAGAATCCGCCGTCGATGGGCAGGGTGATGCCGGTGATGAAGCCGGCAGCGTCGTTGTTCAGCAGGAACAGGATGGAGCCCACCAGGTCCTTCTGGCTGTCTCCGAAGCGGCCCATGGGCGTTGCGGCCAGAATCTTTTCCGTCCGGGCAGTGGGGGTACCGTCATCATTGAACAGCAGCTTGGCGTTCTGTTCCGCGGCGAAGAAGCCGGGAGCAATGGCGTTGACCCGGATGCCCACCTTGGAGAAGTGGACAGCCAGCCACTGGGTGAAGTTGGTAACGGCGGCCTTGGAGGCGGAATAGGCGGGAATCTTGGTCAGGGGCGTGTAAGCGTTCATGCTGGAGATATTCAGGATGTTGCAGCCCTCCCGGCCTACCATCTGCCGGGCAAAGGCCTGGGTGGGCAGCAGTGTACCAACCCAGTTCAGGTTGAACACGTTCTGGACGCTGTTTTCATCCAGGTCAAAGAAGGTGACGGTGTCATCGTCCAGGTCGGGCATTTCAAAGAATTCCTTGTCGGTATTGGCCCGGGTGTTGTTGCCGCCGGCGCCGTTGATGAGGATGTCGCAGGGGCCCAGGTCCTCCTGAACCTGCTCCGCCACGGCGATGCAGTTATCCTTGCTCAGCACGTTGCAGGCGTAGCCCTTGGCGACGCCGCCTTCGGCCTCAATTTTGGCTGCCAGCTCATTGAGCTTGCCCAGATTTCTGCCCAGCAGGGCCACCTTAGCGCCCGCATTGGCAAGGGCGATGCAGAACACAGAACACAAGGTACCGCTGGCGCCGGTGACGACTGCCACCTTGCCGGTCAGATCGGTCTCAATTACATTTTTGCCCATGGAAATCTCCTTTCTGGTGTAGGAATATACAATCGGTTGTCCCAACGCATAGGGATGCACTGCCGGAGCAGGCCTTCCCGTCTTGCTATCAAGCATATCACTTTTTTCCCCACTTTGCAAGACAGGCTTCCCCAGGAATTGACATTTCAGCCTGTATTTTTGCAATAGGATTGACAAAGGGACACAGCGCATGCAGAAAGATCGTTCTTGAGCTTTCCGGGTATCTGTGATACAATTGGCCTATCTTTTACAAAGGATGGTCGTTTATGAAGGCTGAGAGAGGATTTCCCCGATTCATCATCACCCAGAAAGGAACCCGGTGGGTGGAGCAGGGGCATCCCTGGATCTACGAGGGCGAGGTGATCCGGGAGGAAGGGGACTGCGAAAACGGCGCTCTGGCGGACGCGGTCAGCGAGAAGGGCAAATATCTGGGCACCGGCTTCGTCAGCAGAAACAGCAAGATCCGCCTGCGGCTGGTGTCCCGCAACGCCAATGACCGCTTCGACGAGGCCTTCTGGCGCCGCCGGATCCAGTACGCCTGGGATTACCGCAAGACCGTCATGGGGGAAGATATTCGTTGCTGCCGGGTAATCTTCGGCGAGGCAGACGGCTTCCCGGGGCTGACGGTAGACCGGTTCTCTGACATTCTGGTGACCCAGACCCTTTCCATCGGCATGGAGCGGATCAAGCCCATGCTGTTTCCCCTGCTTGTTCAGGTTCTGCGGGAGGACGGCCAGGAGATCCGGGGCCTTTACGAACGCAACGACGTAGCCATCCGAGCCCTGGAGGGCTTGGAGCAAAACAAAGGGTGGTTTCCCCTGCCGGGAGAAGCTCTGCCGGAAAGCCCGGTCACCGAGATCCGGGAAAACGGCATCTATTACAGCGTAGACGTGGAAAACGGCCAGAAGACCGGATTCTTCCTGGATCAGAAGTACAACCGTCTGGCAGTGGCAAAGCTGGCAACGGGGAAGCGGGTTCTGGACTGCTTCACCCACACCGGCTCCTTCGCCCTGAACGCTGCCATGGGCGGCGCGGAGCATGTGACGGCGGTGGACGTGTCTGCCTCCGCCATCGAAATGGCAAAAGCCAACGCCCAGCGCAACGGCCTGACGGACCGGATGGATTTCGTGGTGGCTGATGTCTTTGACCTGCTGCCGGAGCTGGCCGCCAAGGGAAAAGCGCCCTACGACTTCATTATCCTGGATCCGCCCGCCTTCACCAAGTCCCGGAAGACGGTAAACAGCGCCGAGCGTGGCTACAAGGAAATCAACCTCCGGGCTCTGAAGCTGCTGCCCAGAGGCGGGTATCTGGCCACGGCTTCCTGCAGCCACTTCATGCCCTCAGACCTGTTCGTGAAGATGCTCCGGTCCGCCGCGTTGGATGCCGGTGTGGAGCTTCGCCAGATCGAAGCCCGCCAGCAGGCCCCGGACCACCCCATCCTTTGGAACGTGCCGGAGACGGACTATCTGAAATTCTACCTGTTCCAGGTGGTATAAGAAAAAAGCCAAAAACTCCCTGCCAGTTTTGTCCGGCAGGGAGTTTTGGGTTATGTCAGGCGGTAGGCGGAGTTGGACACCTTTTCTCTGCTGATCAGTTCCTTCGTCTGCTTGTCATACTTTAGAGCGTAGACATTGGCGTAGCTCTGAAGCGAGTCTTTGCCGCAGGTGCTTTCCAGCTCTATGTAATAGTCCTTCTCATCCGTACCCAGCAGCTGGACCTTCATTTTGTTGTCCTCCAGCTTCGCCGTGATCTTGATGGGGAAATGGGTGTTGTTCCGGAACCGGAAATCCGGCCCGCCCCAGCTCACCGCCGCGTCCTGGCCCGGCGGGGTGTAGCTCACTTCCATACCGTGGTTCACCCGCTCCACGATCTCCAGCTCCGCAGTCAGGGCACAGACATACAGCACCGAGGAACCCTGGCACACACCGCCTCCGGCGCTCCGGCTCTCCAAAAAGCCCGTGAAGGACTCGCCATAGAGGAAGCCCCGTTCCACTGTCCGCTCTCCCACCGCGTCATTGTAGGAGAAAGTCTCTCCAGGCTGAATCACGGTTCCGTCCAGAAAGCCACAGACCAGTTCCAGATTGTTCACAATATTGGGACGGTTGGAATGGCCGGAATTATAAGCACCCAATACATCCCGGAAGTAGACG
>CAMGIN010000166.1 GCA_946056135.1 uncultured bacterium
CATTTTGCATTCTGCATTCAGCATTTTGCATTCGAAGATAAACGATCATTTACAACCGAAACCCAAAAATGGTTTCATATTTCTCTTGACAAATTGTGCTTCGTCATTTAAACTGTATTTGCAGGGTTTAATATGTTCAACTGCGCGAAGGAGAGATGAAAAAATGGCAACACCCAAGATTTTTGAAAGTGAATACCGCTTCTGCCTGATCCTGTGGGAGCATGAGCCCATCAATTCCACCAAGCTGGTGCAGATCTGCAAGGAGCAGCTGGGATGGTCCAAGGCCACAACCTACACCGTTATCCGGCGGCTGTCGGAGCGGGGCGTGGTGAAGAATGAGAATACCATTGTTTCCTCTGTAATTTCCAAGGAGCAGGCCCAGGCGTCCCGGCTGGAGGCGATGGTGCAGGAAACCTTTGAAGGCAGTATGCCTGCCTTTATTGCGGCCTTCTCCCGGAGCAAGACCCTTTCCAAAAGCGAGATCGATCAACTCAAAGCATGGATTGACAGCTATGAGGAAACAGACGAAGACTGAATGAAAAAAGGACGCTGGTTCCGATGGCGGAGCCGGCGTCCTTTTTGCTGCGTGTTGACGGTTATATTTCGGATCAACCCTTCAGGGTGGACTTGCATAGTGCGTTTGGCTATTTTGTCATATTTCTGGGAGCTTTGACCTTTACTTTTACAGCATTCTGTGGTAGGATAGGGAAAACTTTTTGGGAAGGGTGATTTTATGGCTTACACCGAAAGCTGGTCCGGGAAGATCAACCGGAAGCTGCTGAAGAAGCTGCACATCATCGATGTGGCGGCGGGCAGGGAGAAGGCGGACCTGGTGCTGAAAAACGCGACCTATGTCAATGTCTTCTCCGGAGAGCTGGACACCCGGGACATTGCCGTGACGGAGGGGCTCATCGTTGGCATGGGAAGTTACCAGGGCCTGGAAGAGGTGGACATGACCGGGAAAATCATCTGCCCCGGCTTTATCGATGCCCACATCCATCTGGAATCCAGCCTGGTCAGCCCTGCCGAGTTCGCCCGAGCGGTGATTCCCCACGGCACCACCACCGTCATCACCGATCCTCATGAGATTACCAACGTCATGGGCACCGACGGCATCGAGTATATGATCGCCGCCACGGAAGATCTGCCGGTGGATGTGCGGTTCATGCTGCCCTCCTGCGTGCCCGCCTCTCCCATGGATGAAAGCGGAGCCAACCTGGATTACCGGGACATCGACAGCTTCTTTGACCACCCCAGAGTCCAGGGCTTGGCGGAGATGATGAATTTCCCCGGCATTGTCGCGGCGGACGGGTCCACAGTGGCGAAGATCATCGCTTCCCAGGCCCACCACAAGAAGATCGACGGCCATGCCCCGGGCCTGACGGGGAAGGAACTGAACGCCTACATTGCCGCCGGAGTCTACTCGGATCATGAGTGCGCCGATCTGGACGACGCCATGGAGAAGCTGCGGCTGGGTCAGTTCATCATGATCCGGGAGGGCACCGCCGCCAAAAACCTGGAGGCCCTGATGCCCCTGATCCGGTCTGAAAAGTACTTCGACCGCTGCATGTTCTGCACCGACGACAAGCACCCCAGCGACCTGCTGGAGAAGGGACACATCGATTACATCTGCCGGGAGGCGGTGCGCATGGGCGCCGATCCCATCCGCACGGTGCAGGTGGCCTGTCTCCATGCCGCCCGGTACTTCCTGCTGAACAACCGGGGGGCCATCGCACCGGGATATCTGGCGGACTTCGCCATTGTGGAGGATCTGAAGGATTTCCATGTGGTGACGGTGTACAAGAAGGGCCAG
This sequence comes from uncultured bacterium, assembly GCA_946056135.1. Lineage (GTDB taxonomy): Bacteria > Bacillota > Clostridia > Oscillospirales > Oscillospiraceae > Faecousia. The sequence goes on from CAMGIN010000166.1 coordinate 1,814, forward strand.
CGGGTATATCATGAGGGAAAAGCGGCGGACTTCCCGCTGCCCCAGATTCCGGAGCATCTGGAAAGACGGGCCCATGACACTTTCCATCTGCCGGTGCTTTCCGCCGGGAACTTTGCCGTGTCCCGGCCCAGAGGGGTCATCGGTATGGTGCCGGGGCAGATTGTCACTACAGACCAGGGCTATGCGTCGGCAGTGGATTTACAGCAGGATCTACTGAAAATGGCCGTCATTGAGCGGCACCGGAACACCCGTCACATCGGCATCGGCTATCTCAAGGGCTACGGCCTGAAGTCTGGCGCGGTGGCCACCTCCGTTGCCCATGACAGCCACAACATCATCTGCGTTGGCTGTAACGATGAGGATATGGCTTTTGCGACAAACCGGATTGCTGAGAATCACGGCGGCATTGTGGTGGTCCGGGACGGAGAGGTTCTGGCGGAGCTGCCGCTGGAAATCGCGGGACTGATGAGTGAGAAGCCATTGCAGGAAGTCAACGACTTGCTGGAGAATGCCAAGGATGCGGCCTATGCTCTGGGCGTGGGCAGGGACATCGATCCGTTTATGACCCTGTCCTTCATGAGCCTGCCGGTAATTCCCACCCTGCGTCTGACGACACGGGGCGTCATCGATGTGAATACCCAGCAATATCTTTAATTTATCGTAACGATTCGGTCGAGGCATATTATGCACGGTAAATGATCGTTTACTGTTTTACCCAGTGTTTTCAATCATCACAAAGAGACACCATCATTTTGCGTTCAGCATTTTGCATTCGCTCTGTGCTAAACGATCATTTGCGTGAAGGGCTCTGCTGTGGCCTGGCATCAGCGGACGAAGTTGGTGAAGGTGATGGGCTCCGCCTCCGGAAGGCCGTAAGTTTCCTTGCCCAGGGCGATACTCTTCATCAGGAAGCTCATGTTGGTGGCAAGAGTGCGCATGGTCTGCAGACCCTCGATGTCCTGGGCCGCTTCTCCGGGGGCGCCGCCGTGGACGCTGTTCCAGTACTGGCTGGAGGCGATGGGCATGCCGGAGATGGTATAGAACTTGTTCAGCTCGTCAAAGGTGGCGGACAGGCCGCCCCGGCGGGCGACCACCACGCTGGCACCGACCTTCATGCGCTTGTCAAACAGGGTGCTGAAGAACAGCCGGTCCAGGAAAGCAACCAACGTGGCATTGGCGGAGGCAAAGTACACAGGGGTCGCCGCCACGATGCCGTCACAGGCCTGGAATTTGGGCGCGGTCTCGTTGACCAGGTCATCGAAGACGCACTTGCCGGTCTTCTTGCAGCTGCGGCAGGCGATACAGCCACGGATGTTCTTACTGCCAACCTGAATGATCTCGGTCTCGATGCCCTCTTTGGCAAAGACTTTTGCCATTTCCTCCAGGGCCATGGCAGTGTTGCCGCCTACATGGGGACTGCCGTTGAGTAAGAGTACTTTCATAAAGATAACCTCCAAATTGTGAAATGAAAAAAAGCATAGGATTCCGTTGCATTTCGGAATATCCTGCGGTACAATGGGAGTGCACCATGCGGTAGTTACTACCGGTCAAGAGGAAATATGTACAAAAATGGGGGATTGAATTTGTATACTATGAAGGAGGCCTGCGAGAAAACCGGGCTGCCCTATGAGACGCTGAAATTCTACTGCAACCAGGGCCTGGTGCCCAACGTGGGCCGGGACGGGCAGAACCGCCGGACCTTTTCCGACAAGGACATTGCCTGGATCAACTCCCTGAGCTGCCTGAAAAACTGCGGCATGGGCATCCGGGAGATGCGGGAATACTTGCAGCTGTGTCTGGAAGGGGAGAGCAGCATCCAGAAACGGAAGGAGATTCTGACCCAGAAGCGCCGGGAGCTGGAACAGGAACAGGAACGGATTCAGGAGAGCATCGCCTACATTGACCGGAAGCAGGCATTCTATGATGACGTGCTGGCGGGGAGAACGGCATACCACAGCAATTTGAAATGAGGGTAACTATTCAGTCGCACCCCAAAGTCCTCTGATAAATGATCGTTTACAGCAGCACCCACTGTAGGGGAGGGTCATTGACCCTCCCGCCGGCTGAAAGCTTTTGAGCGGTCAAACCTGTCGCGTTTTGTGAAAACCAGCATTGGAAGCAACCTATTTCACGCTCTGTTTCGTTACGCAGCGGGAGGGTCAATGACCCTCCCCTACAGTGGGTATGCACATAAACGATCATTTACAGCA
>CAMGIN010000167.1 GCA_946056135.1 uncultured bacterium
CTGCTGAACCGCTACGCGGTGACCATGAACTGCGGCGATGTGCTGGAGCTGGAGAAGGATGTGAAGCTCAGCAGCATCAACGGTTCCGCCCAGATCAGAAGTACCGACGTCGTTCCCGTCAGGACCTATCTGGATGTCAACGGTTCTCTGGATATCGGCCCCAACACGGAAAAGGTGCTGCAGCAGTATGTGGGTATCTCCGTCAACGGTACCGTGACCTATCCGGAGAGCATGGGCATCTTTCTGAGCTGTTTGTCCGTCAACGGTTCCACGGTCTGCTACCCGGACGACGCCATTGTGCTCAAGCGCAACGCTGTGATCGATAAAGTGTTTGCCCTGCGGGCAAGAAATAAGCGGTATTGGTCCGCCAAACGGATGATTATGGTGGACCCGGAGCTGGATGCCGCAGCCCTGGCGGCCAAGGGAGCCACATTCTCCACCAAAGAGGTCATTCTCGCCCAGGCCAAGGTGGAAAGCCTGATCGGCCTGATCGACGAGACGGCGGAGATCGTCATCGTTCCCGACGGCACCAGCGTGATCCGGGACGATGTGGCGCTGGAGGATGCCCTGATCCGGAAATACGGTACGAAGCTTTACATCCTGGGGGACCTGCAAATTCCCAAGGAGGCAGGGGAGGCCCTGGCCAAGCTGGAATACCTGAATGTCCAGGGGGATGTCAGTGTGACGGAGGCCTGGAAGGGTCTGCTTCTGGAAAAGGCAACACAGATCAGCGGCGATATCAGGATCATTCGGGGACGTACTATCACTGACAAAATGTCCGCTCGAATCTCCAAGTGGATGCTGGAGCAGGAGCCGGAGGGTATCAGCGTTGTGGACTGCATGAAGGTCAGGCTGGACGAGGATATTCCCAATGAATGGATTCTGGAGCGGCTGTCCATCCGGGACTGCATGAATGTGGAATGTGCCCCGGAGCAGGAGAGCGCTCTGGCGGCGGTCTGTGAAGACGTGATGAACATCGGCCAGGGCGGCGGCGATACCGGTCTGGGCGTCGGCGACATCCTCAAAGGGGTTCTGGGCGGCGCAAAGGAGCTGCTGGACACCAAGGTCATCAACGCCGGGGACTATGTGCTGTAATCCAAACAAGCGGGAGCATGCGCTCCCGCTTGTTGTATAAATCTGCGCCGATTGGGAAAACTTTCCCTGTAAGGAGGCGGTAATTTATGGTAAAGGGGATTTCCCGGCAGGTCATTGTGGTGCATTCTCCGGACCCGAAGCTGTTTGAGCAGGCCATTTTCATTCTGAAGGACGACGCGGTGGCGGAGGGCGTCACCGACGAGGAACTGATGAAGGAGGCCCAGTCGGCCATCCGGGGAGTGGATTCCCGGGGGAAGAAGCGGCCTCTCTACCTCTACGGCGCGGTGTGGGCTTCCGGCGGCGCGCTGCTGACGGGCCTGGTGTGGCTGCTGACGGTGCTGTTTTGACTTGCGAAAGCGACGGAGATATGGTACAATCTGCTGGGAGAAACGTGTAAATGATCGTTTACGTCTGCACCGCCGTAGGTGCCGATGCCCACATCGGCCCTTGCACAGTGTACCGAATTCGCCGCGGTCTGGTTCAAGGAATTTGGTTATCCCTGCGGGCCGATGTGGGCATCGGCCCCTACGATAGGTGCTGCGATAAACGATCATTTATGGCGCAAGTCGTAAGGGCGATGCGGGTTTTGGCGCTTGCGGCGCGGATGATTCATAGAAAGAGAGAAAACCATGCACATTGGAAATATCGAAGTAAACAATCCCCTGTTCCTGGCGCCTATGGCGGGGGTTACGGACTGGGCCTTCCGAACGGTCTGCGCCCAGCTGGGGGCCGGGGTCACGGTGACGGAGATGGTGTCCTCCCGGGCGCTGGTGTATCAGGACAAGAAAAGCGCCAAGCTGCTGCGGAAAAACGAGGGCAGCATCTGCGGGGCCCAGATTTTCGGCAATGACCCGGAAATTATGGCTCAGGCTGCCCAGCTGGCTTTGGAAATCTCCGGCTGTGATTTTATCGATATCAACATGGGCTGCCCCATGCCGAAGGTGGCCAGTTCCGGCGACGGCTGCGGCCTGATGCTTAAGTCCGAGTTGGCGGGAGATATTGTGACGGCGGTGGCCAAGGCGGTTCCCGTGCCTGTTACCGTCAAGTGCCGCCTGGGCTGGGACAAGGGCAGCATCAATGTGCTGGACTTTGCCAAGCGCATGGAGGACAGCGGCGCGGCTATGATCGCGGTCCACGGGCGCACCCGGGCCATGCTCTACAGCGGCGTGGCCGACTGGGACACCATCCGGAAGGTCAAGGAGCGGCTTTCCATCCCCGTCATTGCCAACGGCGATATCACCGGCGGCGAGGCGGCGGTGCGCTGCCAAAAGCGCACCGGGGCCGACGGCCTGATGATCGGCAGGAGCACCTTCGGGGACCCCTGGATCTTCCAGGAGGTTCGGGCCGCTCTGGACGGGGAGGAATTCCAAGGCCGTCCCTGCCTGGCGGACCGGGTGGAGGTGGCTGTGCAGCAGTTCCGGCTGGCGGAGGAGGACCATGGGGAGCACATCGCCTGCCTGGAAGCGAGAAAGCACTTCGCCTGGTATCTCCGGGGCGTTCCCCACAGCGGCTACTATAAAAATCAGATCACATCCTTAAACACCATGGAGGACATCTACCGGGTGGCCAAGGACGTTGTGCGAGACTTGAAATAATTGCCATTGATAAATTGAAAGCCGCTTCATATCCTAATACTAACCTGCGATAAAAAGTAGAGACTTTTTATCGCAGGGACATCGCGAGGCCGCGATGTCGTTTCCATGATTTTCGGGATGGAAAATCATGGAAACCCGTCTCATAATGATCTCCATATGAAAAGTAGCCATTTGAAAAATGTCTACTTTTCATTGGATATCAGTATAATCCAAGAGGTGAGGATATGAAGCGGTTTTTGGCGTTGCTGTCCATATTGCTGATTCCGGTGCTGGCCCTGCCCGTCCGGGCGGAGACCATCAAATGGGTTGACTTCGATGTATCCTACGAATCTATGAAATATGCCCTGAATCAGGATATTGCCACCTTTGACCAGGAGAAGCACATCCCCTGGATCGACACCCTGGCCCTGGCTGCCTGCCGCACCGGGGGCAAGTGCGGCTTATCGTCGGTAAAAAAGGCAGTATCGGACCTGAGAAAGGATCAGTCCCCGGAAGAGCTGCTGGGGGATCAGTACAAATATTATGCCTACTACCATGCGGCCTATACCGCCGCTCTGGGAGGCCTGGTGGGCAGCTACGCCATTGAGAAGGACGGGCAGTGGGTGCCGGCCTACGGACTGAAAGCCTTTTCTCCCATTGCCGCAGGCTACGGCTACAGCCACTGTGACGACTTCGGGGTAGCCCGGTCCTTCGGCTTTAGGCGCAAGCACCTGGGCAACGATCTGATGGGTTCCCTGGGCACCCCGGTGGTGGCGGTGGAGGGCGGCGTGGTGGAGGCCATGGGCTGGAACCGCTACGGCGGCTGGCGCATCGGCATCCGCTCCTTTGACAACAAGCGCTACTACTATTATGCCCACTTGAAGAAGGACACGCCCTTCGCGCCGGGGTTGGAAGTAGGCGACATGGTTCAGGCGGGAGACCTCATTGGCTTCATGGGCAGGACCGGCTATTCCGACAAGGAAAATGTCAACAACATCGAGACGGTGCACCTGCACTTCGGACTGGAGCTGGTGTTTGACGAGAGTCAGAAGGAGTGCAACAGTGAGATCTGGATCGATGTGTACGACATTGTCAGGCTGCTGTCCGCCCACCGCAGCAGCATTCAGAAGACCGCCGACGGCTGGGAGCGGGTGTACCCCTACCGGGATCTGGATTTGGAGGAGTTTCCTGCGGAAAGCGTGTGGAGTTAGGAGTGTGGAGAGTGATCATTTACAGTTCGTAGGGGGCGGCATCCTTGACGCCCCTGATGATGGTACTGCATGCAAAAGGGGCGTCAGGGATGTGTAAAGTGTAGTAACATACTTTACAGATTGTGTAAGGACATGGTTTACA
>CAMGIN010000168.1 GCA_946056135.1 uncultured bacterium
GACCTGCTTTCTTCCCGCGAGGTGGAGAACATCTTTGAGAACTCCGACTTCGTGTATATGCTCAACCAGGCGGGCGGAGACCGGCAGATTCTCGCCAAGCAGCTGGGCATTTCCCCGCACCAGCTTTCCTATGTGACCCACTCCAGCGAGGGCGAGGGCCTGCTGTTCTATGGCTCCACGATCCTGCCTTTCGTGGATCACTTCCCGAAGAATACCGAGCTGTACCGCATTATGACCACCAAACCCCAGGAACTGAAAAAGGAGGATGAATGACCATGAAACCCAACACCGAACTGAATACCATGATGTTTTTTGACGATGCCCTGGAGGGTGAGCGCACCCAGCTGCTCACCGAGCTGGCCGATGCCGTCAGCGAGACCCGCACGGCGGCGGATCAGGCTGCGGAGCTGAACGAGGACGGCGAAGCGGGCCTGCTGCGCCTGACGGAAATCTGGTGCGCCATGAACGGCGTTCCGGCCATCGTCATCTTCGAGGGCGGGCAGTCCGAGCTGCTGGCCAATGTGGTGGCGCAGATCTACGCCCATCTGCTTCAGCACCCCTTCCATGACCCTGTGGGGCTGGCCGTCTATGTGGAGCTGCGCTACATGACGGCCTCCCTCATGCTGGGGGAATGGTTTGAATAAGGAACCGCGCCTGCGCTTTACAGACGAGGAACGGGCTGACCCGGCGCTGGAGAAGCCCATCCGCAAGGCGGACAAGGCCGCCGCCAAAGCGGATAAGGCGCAGGCCAAAATCCCCAAAAAACAGGTCCGGCAAAAGACGGTGGACCCGGAGACCGGCAAAGTGACCACCAAGCTGGTGCTGGAGGACAAGAAGAAGCCGCCCTCCAAGCTGTCCCATGCGGTGCGGGATACCCCCGCCAATGCCGCCCTGGGGAAAGTTCACAAGGAAATCCGGGAGACCGAACAGGACAATGTGGGCGTGGAGAGCGCCCACAAGTCCGAGGAGGCTGCTGAGACCGGCGCACGGTTGGTTCGGGAGGGCTACCGCAGCCACAAGTTGAAGCCCTACCGCAAGGCAGCCCAGGCCGAGCAGAAGCTGGAAAAGGCCAATGTGAACGCCCTGTATCAGAAGTCCCTGCGGGAAAATCCCCAGTTTGCCAGCAACCCCATTTCCCGCTGGCAGCAGAAACAGGCCATCAAAAAGGAATACGCTGCCGCCAAGCGCGCCGGTCAAGCTGCCGGGAATACCGCAAGCGCAGCCCAAAAGACCGGCAAGGCCGCCAAGACGGTCAAGGAAAAGGCACAGGAGGCCGGGGCATTCGTCATGCGCCACAAAAAGGGCTTTCTGATTGCTGGCGCGATCTTCCTGCTGGTCTGTATGCTGCTCAACACCATGTCCTCCTGCTCCATGATGGCGCAGAGCATCGGTTCTGTGGTGTCCGGCACCACCTATCCGTCGGATGACCCGGAGCTGGTGGCGGTGGAGGCGGACTACGCTGCCAAGGAAGCGGCGCTGCAAGCCGAGATCGACAACATCGAAAGCAGCCATCCGGGGTATGACGAGTACCGCTACGACCTCGACATGATCGGGCATGACCCCCATGAGCTGGCGGCCTACCTGTCCGCTGTCTTGCAGGGCTACACCCGGCAGAGCGCCCAGGCAGAGCTGGAGCGTGTATTTGATGCCCAGTATCAGCTGACGCTCACCGAGGAAGTTGAAGTACGCTATCGGACGGAAACCCGGACTGACAGCGAGGGCAATAGCTACACCGTTCAGGTTCCTTACAACTACTACATTCTGAATGTGAAGCTCACCAGCAAGCCCATTTCGTCTGTTGCCTCGGAGCTGTTGACCCCGGAACAGCTGGAGATGTACCAGGTGTACCGGCAGACGCTGGGCAACAAGCCGCTGATTTTCGGCGGTGGTTCCTCCGACACCAGCGATTCCGAGAGTTTAGCTGGTGTTGAGTTCGTCAACGGCACCCGCCCCGGCAATCAGGCCGTGGTGGATATAGCGAAAAGTCAGGTGGGCAATGTGGGCGGTCAGCCCTACTGGAGCTGGTACGGCTTCAATTCCCGTGTGGAATGGTGCGCCTGCTTCGTGTCCTGGTGCTACGGCCAGATGGGGCTGTCCGAGCCGCGCTTTGCCGCCTGCCAGTCCCAGGGCATCCCGTGGTTCCAGTCTCACGGACAATGGGGCGGGCGTGATTACGCCAATATTGCCCCCGGCGACGCCATCTTCTTCGATTGGGACCTGGATGGCAGCGCCGACCATGTGGGCCTTGTGGTCGGCACGGACGGCAGCCGGGTCTACACCGTGGAGGGCAATTCCGGCGACGCCTGCAAGATCAAGAGTTATTCCCTGACCTACGAGTGCATCAAGGGCTACGGCCTGATGAACTGGTAAGGCCGATTTATGAGAAAAGGAGTGATTGAAATGGCTAAGAACAAAATCCAGCGCATTGACCAGGAGATTGCCAAGGTCCGCGAGAAGATCGCGGAGTACCAGGACAAGCTGAAAACCCTGGAGGCGCAGAAAACCGAGGCGGAGAACCTGGAGATCGTCCAGATGGTGCGCGCCCTGCGGCTGACCCCGGAGCAGCTGAACGCCATGCTCTCCGGCGGTACGGTCCCTGGCATGGCCGCTGCCTCCGCCAACTACAACGAACAGGAGGACACCGACCATGAAGAATAAGAGAATTTTCAAGACCTTTTCGGCCCTCTGCGCCGCCTTGGTGCTGATGATGGGCCTTTCCGTGACCGCCTTTGCCCAGGGGACGGACCAGCCTCCGGCGGAGGACGCCACCAACGACAGCAATGTGGTGGTAGAGGAAACTGAGGATAGTCCGGCCCTGACCCCGGAGGGCAACGCCGCCCTGGTGGATGATTTCGGCGGCAACAAGCAGCTCATCACCGTCACCACCAAGGCGGGCAACTATTTCTACATCCTCATTGACCGGGCCAACGAGGACAAGGAAACCGCTGTCCACTTCTTGAACCAGGTGGACGAGGCGGACCTGATGGCGTTGATGGAGGACGGTCAGACCACCCAGGAGCAGCCCGCCACCTGTACCTGTACGGAGAAATGTGTGGCCGGTGCGGTGAATACGGCCTGCCCGGTGTGTGCCACCAATATGAGCGCCTGCACGGGTAAGGAGCCGGAACCGGAGACCCCGGAAGAAACCCCGGAGCCGGAAGAACCGGCGCAGAAACCCGCAGGACTGAATCCGGCCATTCTTTTGGCGGTGCTGGCTCTGATGGGTGGCGGCGGCGCTTTTGCCTACTTTAAGCTGGTGAAAAACAAACCCAAGACCAAGGGCAACGACAATTTGGACGATTATGACTACGGCGAGGATGATACCGACCAGGAGGACGAGGACTCCTGGGAGACCGAGGAATCTGACGAGCTGGACGCTGACGGGGGCGGCGACGAGGAAAGCGAGGACAAGACGGTTTGACCCGCTTCACCGACAGCCCCTATGAACGCATGATGACACGCAGGCCGGAGGGCGGGAAGGAAACTTCCCGTCCTCCTTCTTTATCTCCCGGCCACCCCTGTTATGGCTGCGGAAATTACCGTGACGGTCAGCCCTGCGTGGGATTCTGCCACCGGCAGCTGACCGCATGGCTGCGGGAAAGGAGGATGAAAAACCATGAAGCTGGTGATCGCTGAGAAACCGTCCGTTGCTCAAAGTCTGGCCGCCGTGATCGGGGCCACCACCCGCAAGGACGGCTATCTGGAGGGCGGCGGCTGGCGAGTGAGCTGGTGTGTGGGCCATCTGGCTGGTCTGGCCGACGCCGACGCTTATAACCCCGACTACGCCAAGTGGCGCTATGACGATCTGCCCATTCTGCCGGAACCCTGGCAGATGGTGGTGAGCAAGGACAAGAAGAAACAGTTTGATGTGCTGAAACAGCTGATGAACGCCCCGGATGTGACCGAGGTGGTGAACGCCTGCGACGCCGGACGCGAAGGTGAGCTGATCTTCCGCGCCGTCTACGAGCTGGCGGGTTGCACCAAACCCATGAAGCGGCTCTGGATTTCCTCG
>CAMGIN010000169.1 GCA_946056135.1 uncultured bacterium
AAGACCAACGCCGAGCTGATCCAGACCCTGGACGATGTGATGAAGATCCAGCAGGATGGCCGGGCAAAACGGCTGGCCGCAGAGACGGAGATGGCAAAGATGGAAAACGATCTGAAGGTTAAGCTCCTGCAGATCCGGGACGGAAAATAAAGAAACCGCCAGCGGCTGGAACAATACAGCCGCTGGCGTTTTGTATCGTTGTTATAGCTTATGGAAAACCGGCTTCCGGTCCTCAAAGGTACACACATACCCAAAAATATTTTTCAGAATTTCGCAGGCCATACCGGAATACTGCCCCACCCGGTCACAGCGGTGGGCGTCGGAGCCAATGGTGACGATCTCGCCGCCCAGCTCCTTAAACCGACGGAAGTAATCCTCTGTAGGGAGGAAACCGCCGCAGCGATCCATGCCGCTGGTGTTCAGCTCCAGGCCCTTACCCTTGTCCGCCAGGGTGCGCAGGATTTCGTCGATGACCTCCTGGTGCTCGCCGTAGGGAACCGGGCGGGGGACCGGATTGGAGGGGCATTTGGCGATGTAGGTCAGATGGGCCAGCACGTCGAAGCCGTTGTGGGCCCGGACGCAGGCCAGGGTCTCCTCCAGATACCGCCGCTCCGCCTGGAAGACAGTTCTGCCCTTCCAAAAGGGTTCAAAATAGACATCCACGTCATCCACAAAATGCATGGAGCCCAGTACGAAGTCAAAGGGCCGCCGCTGCAGCTCTTTCCCAAATTGGGCCTGGTTGTCCCGGCTGAGGCCGAACTCAAAGCCCCGGCGGATTTTCAGCCCAGGCAGCTCCAGATGGTCGTATTCCGCGTTGTAGACGGCAGTGTTGAAGGCCATGTCCGGCATGGCGCCCAAGGGATCGTAGTCAATGTGATCGGTGAAGCAGATCTCCTTCAGCCCCGCCGCCAGCGCCGCCCGGGCCAGGGCTTCGCCGGTGTCGTGCCCGTCGAAGGATACCCGGGAATGCATGTGGAAGTCAAACATGTTCTCTCTCCTCCCAAAACAGGCGGAACGCCGTGGGCAGCGCCGCCTGGGTGTTGATCTCCTCTTCTGTAAACCACTGGAAGTTCCCACCTGTATCGGCGACCTCCAGGTAGATCCCTTTCATGTTCCATTGAATGTGGGTGAAAATGTGCTTCCGGGCCACCTCCCGAGACAGCTCCCTTGGGAGCAGCCCCATGGCTTCCACCCTCGCCAGAGCCTGGGCGGTGTCCAAGTGTCCGGAGACGTTGGGGAATTGCCACAGCCCTGCCAGCAGTCCGCTGCTGGGCCGTTTCTCCAGGGCGTACTGTCCGCCGCAGCTGAGGATGAACACGGTCCGGTCCTCCTGCCGCTTCTCCTTTTTCGGGGACTTCACGGGCAGCGCTTCCGCAGTGCCGTGGGCATATCCCAGACAGATTTCCCGGCAGGGGCAGCTCTCGCAGGCAGGTTTTCGGTTCGGTCCGCAGGCTGTGGCCCCCAGCTCCATCAGCGCTTGGGTAAAGGCTCCGGCCTCCTTGGGATAGACCGCCGCCAGGGCCTGGGTGACGGCCTTTTTTGTGGCGGGCAGATCGATGGGGGTCGGGTCGTCTGTCAGACGGGAGAAGACCCGCAGCACGTTCCCGTCCACCGCCGGGGTAGGCAGGTCAAAGGCGATGGAGCAGATGGCTCCCGCCGTGTATTCCCCAATGCCGGGCAGCGCCAGAACAGACGCGTATTCCCTGGGAAATACGCCGCCGTGGCGCTCCATGACCACCTTGGCGGCTTTTTTCAGGTTTCGCACCCGACTGTAATACCCCAGACCTTCCCAGAGCTTGTGCAGGGCATCGTCGTCACAGCTTGCCAGCGCCTCCACTGTGGGTAAGGCAGTCAGGAACCGTGTGTAATAGCCCTTGACAGCCTCTACCCGGGTCTGCTGCAGCATGATCTCCGACAGCCAGATGTGGTACGGCTCCCGGTCCTCCCGCCAGGGCAGCTGCCGCCGGTTTTCAGAATACCAGGGAAGCAGCAGACTGGGAAGCCGGGACAAAGCTTCTGTATGTTCCAAAGGGCAGGCCCCCTTCCGTGCTTTTGGAAATGCGGTTTTGCTATATAAATGATCGTTTATCTTCGAATGCAAAATGCTGAATGCAAAATGCAAAATGAAGGTATCCCCTCCGGGGATAAAATTGAAAGAAGCGATAAAGGAACGTTTTCTCCAGGCAATCAAGAAATCTATTCGCGTTTGCCTGCGTGTTTTATTCATCCCGAAGGGATACCATCATTTTGCATTCAGCATTTTGCATTTTGCATTCGCGTTGCGCTAAACGATCATTTTCGGCAACAAGCCCATTTTACTATATGGGGTAAGCCAATGTCAAGCATACCCGGTTCCCTTTGACAATGTCGGACGGCACTGTTATAATGAACGCAGATCACCGGAAACGGAGGAAACGCCCATGACAAGCCCGCGAAGAAGTCTTTGGATTCTGCTGTGTCTGTGCGTCTTCCTGGCGTTGGCGCCCGAAGCCCGGAGCGCCGAAATGGAACAGGCCCGGGATATCAGTGACGCCTCCCTGATTACGCAGCAGCAGGGCTTTTTCAATGTCAGTGGGCTTTTTGATGGGAACACTGTCAGAACCCAGGTCTATAACGATCATTCCTGGCTGACCCTGGTATCCGATGAGGGCATCGGCTCGCTGTATTTGATTTTTGACGTGGAATATGGTGGGTACTCCGTCACGGACAACGATGTTGGAGAAACTGTCTGGTTCGGCCAGAACGGTTTCCTCCACGAGTTTTTGGATCTGGAGGCTGCCTTCGGCGCGGCTCCTTCCTCGGTAACCGTGTCCTTTGACAGCGGTGCTGTACGGCTCAATGAGCTGTATGTGTTCACGCCGGGAAAGATACCGGAATTTGTCCAGTGTTGGAATGCTCCGGCAGAAGGGCAGGCGGATTTGGTGTTGTTCTCCGCCCACGGGGACGATGACCAGTTGTTCTTTGCCGGAATGCTTCCCTATTACGCCGGGGAGTTGAGCTATCAGGTTCAGGTTGTCTACCTGACCAACCACCGCAATCTCACCACGGAGCGCTGCCATGAGATGTTGGACGGCCTGTGGGCGGTGGGGGTGCGGAACTATCCGGTATTCGGGCCCTTTGGAGATTACTATTCCCTGTCCCTGGAGGATGCCTACAGCATGTTCCGGAATGCCGGCGTCTCCCGGGAGGAGCTGGAGGGCTTTGTGGCGGAACAGCTCCGGCGGTTTCGGCCCCTGGTTGCGGTGGGACATGATGTGGATGGGGAATATGGGCATGGGCAGCACAGTCTCTTTGCGGATCTGCTGATGAAGGCGGTGGCGGTCAGCTTTGACCCGGAGCAGTACCCGGAGTCAGCGGAACGCTATGGGGTCTGGGATGTGCCAAAAACCTACCTGCACCTGTACCCGGAGAATCCGGTGGTTCTGGACTGGGACCGGCCACTGGAACACTTTGACGGCATGACGGCATACCAGGTGACCAAGCATGTGGGTTTTCCCTGCCATAAGAGCCAATTTCAGGACTTTGCCTGGTTCTTTACCGGGGCGGAAACTGCTGCGGAGGTTTCAAAATTCAGTCCCTGCCAATACGGCCTGTACCGCTCCACGGTGGGGCGGGACCGGGAAAAGAATGACCTGTTTGAAAATCTCACCGCCTATTCTGCCCTCGAAGAGGAACCTGCCGTCCCAACAGAGGAGACCTTTGCCGCTCTTTCGAAGGAAACAGGGGCCGCAACTGTCCCCTGGGAAACCCTACAGCAGCCGGATAAGAAGTCCCAGAGTACATGGCATCCTGCTTTTTTTCCTACTTTTGCTGCCTTTTTTGGCGGTAGCTGCAATTGCGTGGAAGCGGTGCACAAAAAATAAAAGAAAATAGAAAAAAAGACTTGCTTTTTTGAAAAAGGTATGATATTATACTTTGGCACTTGAGTGAAGTGCTATGCGCCAGTAGCTCAGTTGGATAGAGTGACTGACTACGAATCAGTAGGTCGGGGGTTCGAGTCCCTTCTGGC
>CAMGIN010000170.1 GCA_946056135.1 uncultured bacterium
GCCCCTTGTGACGGTACTGCATGCAAAAGGGGCGTCAAGGATGCCGCCCCCTACGTACTGTAAACGCATTTATTGCAAAGATTTTGCTGTAATAATGCAGCAGGGGCGGTGATAAACGATCCTATCAGACCGAAAAATAAAGAAAAGGCGCACCCTTTCGGATGCGCCTTGGGGGGGGTGTGCAATTACTCCGCAACGGAGATGGCGGTGATATGGGGGTTGACGCCCTCGTACCAGTACAGGAAGCCCTCCACATTGACCACGTCGCCCACTTCCAGCTCGCCTACGGTGGCGTAGACGTTGGAATCGGTGCCGGTCAGGTAGACCTCCACGCAGAAGCTGTAGGAAGCGCCGTTCACGCCCAGGGTGACATAGATGTCGTCGCCGGGCTCGCCGTTCTTGTACTCAATGGCCTCCACGGTCATGCCGGTGAAGGACACGACCTCGTTCTGATGCTCGATCAAAGCGTCGGTGCCCAGCAGATCGGTGACGTCCAGAGGCTCGGCAATGTAGGTCTCGCCGTCGTCCACAAACTCGAAGGTGCCATCCATGATCTCGACTTCACCGGCCCACTCGCCCTTGTAGCCGTTGACACGGATCTTGGTGCCGGGGACCAGCTTGGCAGCGTCTTCCTCGGAGCAGGCCAGCTCGTACAGGAAGTAAGCGCCGTCGGGGCTCTGGCAGTAGACGGTGATCTTGTTGTCCCACCAGGACTGATGGCCCTGGACATAGGTCTCCACGGTGACAGCAGCATCCATGTCGGCAGCGATGTACTCCGCGTGAGTCATGACGGCGGCAGCGGGAGCCTCGGTCTCAGGTGCTTCCGTCTCGGCGGCCTCGGTCTCTACAGGAGCGGCGGTCTCCACGGGAGCAGCGGTGGTCTCAACGGGCGCTTCGGTCTTGGCGCAGCCTGCGAAGGCCAGAACCATGGTCAGGGCAAGCAGCATGGCAATAATCTTCTTCATTTTTCATTTCCTCCTTTTGTAAGGCTTACTGTGCGAATGTACGGCTTTATTATACTACGAATCTTTGAGAAATCAATATTTTTTAGCAGATTTTACAATTTCTTCTTTTTCTTTTTGTCAACTACGACATAGGCCCCCATGCAGATCCAGCAGGCTGCCAGGGCGATCAGCAGGGCCTTGGAGGCTGTGGGCAGGGGCCCCAGGCTGACCTTTCCGGAGGAGGCGCTGATCTGGTCCAGCCGGTACAGGGCGGAGACCTCCCCGTAAAGGTCCTCCATGTATTCCTCGTTGACCTCCTGACCCCGGCGGACGGATTTGTTCACGTTTTCAATCAGCTGCCCCGCAGCGTTCCGCAGCGACGCGGAGCCGTTGAATACCGGGGTGACGAAGGTGTGGTCCGTGTTGTCCAGCAGAAGCTGGGCGGCGTCGATCTTGACGGAATAGTGCAGCGCATTGTCCTCGCCCCGGTGGCTCAGGTAATCCTGGTATTCCGGGGAATTCTGGGCCTTGGAGGTCACGGGGACATACCCCTCCGTCTGGGAATAGGCCAGCTGGACGTCGTTGGTCAGCAGATACTGGGCGAACAGCCAGGAGGCCAGAACCTCCTGAGGATCTGCCTTGTTGAACACGCAGATGGAGGGACCCTGGGAGATCATCTGGGGATTCTGGGTGTCAAACTGGGGGATGGTCATAACCACAGTCTCAAAGGGCACCAGCTTTTCTTCCGCAATGTCGATCAGCGGCGCGTCGGAGCCCATCCAGGTGGCTCCGGCGGTGGAGTCGACAGCGAAGATGCACTGTCCGGCGTTCAGGAAGTTTGCCGGGTAGCCTGCCAGCTTGAAGGTGTTGAAAGCCCCGGTCTGCACATGCTCCGCAACAGTGTACAGAAGCGCTTTGGTGGTATCGCTGAAGATCTCGATCTGTCCCAGGCTGGTGGAGTAGCCCGCGTCCAGCTGCCGGAGCATTTGGATCATCATGTTGTCGGTGGACTTGTAGATAAAGGGGATCAGCACCTTCTGACCGTTGACCAGGAAATTTCCGCCGGCGTCTTTCGCCATGGCGGCTTCCGAGACCTCCCAGACAAAGTCCCAGGTCAGGGCCTCGGGCAGCTCGTAGCCCAGCTTTTCCACATAGGTCTTGTTGACGTAGCAGGCCTCCGTGGAGCGCATGTAGGGAATGGCGTAATAGTGGCCGTTAAAATCGCATTCGCTTAAGAACTGGGGAATGATCTCCTGCTGGGTGGGGGCGTCGAAGCGGACCTCGCTGCCGCCGAGGCCGTACTTGGCATCGGCAAACAGGTCGTCCAGGGGCACCACCGTGTCCACACCGGTGAGGTAGGTGGCAATGTGGTCGGGGTAGGTGATGCAGACGTTGGGCGTGGTGTCCGTGGCGATGTTGGTGATGACATCGTTGTAGATTTTGCCGTAGTCAGTGTACAGCCGCAGGTTCACGGTGATGTTGGGGTACAGGGCCTCAAAACCGGCGATGGCCTGCTTGTAGATTTCCACCTGGGTCATGTTGGTGTCATTCTTGGCCCAGAAGGTGATCTCATAGTTTCGACTTTCGTCAAAGGCTTCCGGAATGGTAAAGACCTTTTTCTCCCGGGAGCCGTGGCAGGCGGTCAGCGTCAACAGCAGCGCAGCGGCCAGCAGCAGGGCAATGGCTTTTTTCATCCCTTCACGCCTCCTCTCGAAACGCCTGCCATGATCTTCTTGCGGAAGATCAGAAACAGCACGATCAGCGGGGCGGAGATGACACAGACCGCCGCCATCATGGCGGGGATGTTCTCCCGGCCGAAGCCGTTTTCCCGGATCTCCTGGATGCCGTTGGACACCAGAAAATAGGCCTGATCGTCGGTGATCAGCCGGGGCCAGACGTAGGCGTTCCAGCACTCGATGACCTTCAGAATGGTGATGGTGATGATGGTGGGCTTGCAGATGGGGATCATAACCTTCCACAGGTATTTGAGATCCGAGGTGCCGTCCACCTTGGCGGCGTAGTACAGCTCATTGGGGATCTGGGAGAAGTTCTCCTTCAGCAGGTAGATGTAGAATACGGAGGTGACGCTGGGCAGAATCAGACCCGTGAAGGTGTTGCGCAGATCCAGGTTGGTGATGGTGACGAAGTTGGTGATGACCACCAGCTCATTGGGAATCATCATCAGCGACAGGAACACCGTAAACACCAGATCCCGGCCCCGGAACTGGAGGCGGGAGAAGGCGAAGGCGGCCAGCACCGTGACGAACAGCATCAGCACGGTGGTGATGACGGTGAAGATAATGGTGTTGGTGAAGTAGCCCCCCAGGGGAACCGCAGTGAAGGCATCGTGGTAGTTTTGCAGGGTTGGCGTCAGGGTGTACAGCTGGGGAATCCACTCGGAGTTGTAGGATGCGTAGCTTTTTACGGAGGTCAGCACCATCCAGTAGAAGGGGAACAGGACCACAATGGCCCAAATGGTCAGCAGGGTGTAGGTCACAATACTTGTGATCCGCTTCCGGCGGGCGGCAGCCCTTTCGATTTTTTCGTAATCCATAACGCCGCCTCCTTAATAATGGACGTGCTTTTTGCTGACCAGCAGATTGATGCAGGTGATGGTCAGCACGACAGCGAACAGAAGAATGGCGGCGGCGGACGCATAGGAGGGGTAGCCGCCGGAGTCGCCGTAGAGCATGTCGTAGATATAGCCCACGATGGTGTTCATCCCTGCGGCATTCAGATCGGTGCCGAAGAGGGCCACCGCGTCGGAATAGGACTTAAACGCGCCGATAAAGCCGGTGATTACGAGATAGAACAGGGAAGGGGAGATCATGGGAAGTGTGATTTTCGTGAAGGCCCGCAGTTTGGAGGTGCCGTCTACCTTCGCGGCGTTGTAGTAGGTCTGATCCACGGAGGCCAGGGCGCTGGTGAGAATCAGGATTTTAAAGGGCATGACCACCCACACGGTGTAGAAGCACAGCACGAACATCTTCGCCC
>CAMGIN010000171.1 GCA_946056135.1 uncultured bacterium
CGCCGCCTGCCGCGTCCTGGAAGCCGCCGTATTTGATCTGGGCGGTGTAGTCCGCATGACCGGGCCGGGGGCAGTCCTTCAGATTGGCGTAGTCCCCGGAGCGGGTGTTCTTGTTGTGGATGACCGCGGCAATGGGTGCGCCGCAGGTGCAGCCCTCCAGAATACCCGAGAGAAATTCCGGCCTGTCCTCCTCCCGCCGGGGGGTGGACCAGTCGTTCTGTCCGGGAGCCCGGCGGTTCAGAAAGACCTGCAATTTGTCCAAATCCACGCTCAGTCCCGCTGGAATGCCGTCCAGGGTCATGCCGATGGCGGGGCCGTGGGACTGGCCGAAGATGCTTAGTTTCAAATTTTCACCGTAGGTACTGCTCATAGCTTTCCTCCTAACCGGCGGTATTCTTCAAAAAACCGGGGGTACGACTTTTGGACGCATTCCGCCCCGAGAATGGTCACTTTTCTCTGACAGACAGTGGCGGCAATGGCGGCGGACATGGCGATGCGGTGATCGTTGACGCTGTCCACCGTGCCGCCAGTCAGGCCTGTGCCGTAGACCGTCAGGGTGTCCTCCGTGGCCTCCGCTTTCCCGCCCAGGCTTTGCAGCAGGTGGATGACAGAGGCTACCCGGTCCGACTCTTTCAAACGCAGGCGGCGGATGTCCGTAAACACCGCACCCCGCTTGCAGGCGGCTACAACGGCGAGGATCGGCACCAGATCGGGAATGTCCGCTGCGGAGATGGTGATGTTTTCTTCCAACGCGGGCAGCAGGGAATGGACCGCCCGGTCTCCCTGGGGAGAGTCGGGGGAGAGGTTTTCTGTGACCACGTCGTTTCCCAGGGCCTTGGCCGCCAGGAAGAATGCGCCGTTGCTCCAATCTCCCTCCACATTGATGGTTCCCGGAGAACGGAACGTCCCGCCGCCATGGACGTGGAAATCATCGGCATTGACCCCAAACAGCGCCATAGCCCGCTGGGTCATGGTGATGTAGGGGCGGGACTCCACCTTGCCGGTCAAGTGAATCCGGCTGTCTCCGGGAATCAGCGCGGCGGCCAGCAGCAGCCCCGTGATGAACTGGCTGGAAACGCCGCCGTCGATGGTGTAGTCTCCCGGCTGCAGCCGCCCCTGACAGCGGATGGTGTCGGTGCTGGGGCGGGAGAGGGAGCAGCCCATCCGCTCCATTTCCTCCCACAGGGGCGACAGAGGCCGCTGGGGCAGCCTGCCCTCCAGTTGGAACAGGGTGTCCACGCCCAAAGCTCCGGCAACCGGAAGCAGGAAGCGCAGGGTAGAGCCGCTGTCGTGGCAGTTCAGTACCGCCTGGGTGGGAACCTGCCGGACAGGGGAGACTTCGTAGCCCGCTTCCGTCCGGGTGATCCTGGCGCCCAAGGCGTTCAGGCATCCGGCGGTGGCGTCCATATCCCGGTTGGTCTCCGGGCACAGGAGCGTGGTAGGTCGGTCCGCAAAGGCGGCGCAGATCAGCAGCCGGTGGGCCTGGGATTTGGAGGGAATGGCGGTGACGGTGCCGCAGAGCTTTCCGGGGGTGATGGTAATATCCATATCAAAGACCTGCCTGGATAAAGGATTTCAAAGTTTCCACCGGAGTGGGGACAATGGCGCAGTCCCCGATGGCCCTGGGAATAATCAGGCTCACCGTGCCGCCGGAGCGCTTTTTGTCGGAGAGCGTGTAGGTATACAGTTCGTCAGCGGAGTAGTCCGTGGCGGTGGGCAGGCCGAATTCCTTGAGGGCATTCAGAATACGGTCGCAGGTTTCCCCATCGCACAGGCCGTTTTTCACAGCGGCCCGGCAGACGATGGCCATGCCGGTGGCGACGGATTTCCCGTGGGAGAGCCCGAAATGGCTCTTGGCCTCCACGCCGTGGCCGATGGTGTGGCCCAGATTCAGCTTCATCCGGGCCCCGGTGTCAAATTCGTCCTCCATGACCACATCCCGTTTCAGCTCCACGCAGCGGGTGATGACGCTCTCCCGGTCAAAGGCCAGGCCTTTTTCCTCCAGGTGGGCGAACAGCTGGGGGTCGTACAGCACGCCGTACTTGATGACCTCCGCGCAGCCGTCCCGGAAGATGTCCTGGGGCAGGGTGTTCAGGGTGTCGGTATCGCACAGCACCAGGCTGGGCTGGTAAAAGGCTCCGGCCAGATTCTTTCCGGCGGGAAGATCGATGGCGGTTTTGCCGCCCACGGAGGAGTCCACCGCCGCCAACAATGTGGTGGGAACCTGGAGAAACCGGATGCCCCGCAGGAAGCTGGCCGCGGCAAAGCCAGCCAGGTCGCCCACCACGCCGCCCCCCAGGGCCACGATCAGGTCGGAGCGGGTCAGTTTGTTCTCCGCCAGGAAGTTCAGAAGCTTCAGGAAGACTTCCCCGCATTTGCTTTCCTCTCCTGCGGGAAAGACGAAGCTGACCACTTCCAGGCCGGCTGCTTCCAGGCTCTGCTTCGCGGCTTCGCCATAGATGGGAAAGACATTGGTTTCACTGACAATGCACACCTTCCGGGCTTTCCCCAGGCCCTTGGCTTCCTCGCCCAGGGTGGGGAGCAGGCCGCTGCCGATGTGAATATCATAGGTTTTGGAAGCGCGGATGGTGACGGTGTTCATCCGTCCACCTCCTCTTTGCGCCGCTTTCCTTCCTCCAGCAGGGCCACCAAACGGTCATTGTCTTCGCCCGCAATGGCGTCCCGGTACTGCTGAAGATTGTCCAGGTAGGTGTCCAGCTCAAACAGAATGTTGTCCTTATTTTCCAGGAACAGCTCTGCCCACATCTGAGGATTCAGCCAGGCTACCCGTGTCAAGTCTTTGTAGCTGCCTGCGGAGAAGCCCTTGTGCTTCAGGGCGGTGGGGGACTTGATAAAGGCGTTGCTTAAGATATGAGGCATCTGGGAGGTAAAAGCAATCATTTTGTCATGATCCTGTGCCGTGGTGACGGAGAAGGAGCCGAAATTGCAGGGCTTTAACGCTTCCTTTGCCCGGTCCAACAGCGCCATATCGTCAAACACAGGGGGTACCAGCACCATGGGCGCGCCCTCGAACAGGTCAGAGCGGCTGTACTTGAAGCCGGAGAACTGGGAGCCTGCCATGGGATGGCCGCCGATGAAGGTGAAGCCGTATTCCTTCGCCAGGGGGAAGCACCGGCGGCAGATTTCCTGCTTGGTGCCGCAGCAGTCCATGACCAGGGCATCCTTGCTGACCAGATGGGCATTGCGCTCCAGCCAGGAGGCGCTGCCGTCGGGGTAGATGGCCAGCAGGATCAGGTCGCACTGTGGGATCGTCTCCTCATTCAGCTTGTCATGGACGGCTCCTGCCAGCATGGCGAAGGAGAGCATACTTTCATTTCGCTGAATGGCATAGACGGTATGCCCTGCCAGGCTGTAGGCCCGGGCCAGGGAACCGCCGATCAAACCCAGTCCTAAAATACCGACCTTCATGCGATGACCTCACGGAGCTGCCGCACCTTCCGGGCGATGACGTCGAACTGGGGCGGGGTCAGGGACTGGGCTCCGTCGCACAGGGCGCAGGCGGGATTGTTGTGAACCTCGATCATGATGCCGTCGGCCCCGGCGGCAGTGGCGGCGTAGGCCATGGGGGCTACCAGATTGGCCTTGCCGGTGGCGTGGCTGGGATCGACCACCACGGGCAGGTGGGTCAGATTGTGCAGCACGGACACGGCGGACAGGTCCAGGGTGTTCCGGGTGGCGGTCTCAAAGGTGCGGATGCCCCGCTCGCAGAGGATGATCTGGTCATTGCCCTCGCTCATGATGTATTCGGCGCTCATCAGCAGCTCCTGAATGGTGTTGGCGAGACCTCGTTTTAAGAGGATGGGCTTGTTGGTCTTGCCCAGCTCCTTTAACAGGTCAAAGTTCTGCATATTTCTGGCGCCCACCTGGATGATGTCCACATCGGCGAAGAGGTCCAGGGTGGAGATGTTCATGATCT
>CAMGIN010000172.1 GCA_946056135.1 uncultured bacterium
CTTGGGGACTCCTGTCTTCTATTTTCTGGGGTTCGCATCATTTTAGCACATACAAGAAACGGGATTTTTCCATTCCCGTGCGCAATAAGCTGCCCAATTTGGTTAATACTATCTGCAAAACAAACGCTGATTCAGAATTGTGTTTCTATGATAAATGATCGTTTATCTTCGAATGCAAAATGCTGAATGCAGAATGCAAAATGAAGGTATCCCCTCCGGGGATAAAATTGAAAGAAGCGATAAAGGAACGTTTCCTCAAGGAAATCAAGAAATCTTTTCGCATTTGCCTGCGTGTTTGATTCATCCCGAAGGGATACCATCATTTTGCATTCAGCATTTTGCATTCGCGTTGCGCTAAACGATCATTTATCTTAGCCTCCAGAGTTTTCGTCAGCGTTTCGCAAAGGAGTCGATCAAATGGAATCCATCTGGACAAGCACGGCGCATATGCCCCACTTCCCGCCGCTGTGGGGAGAAACCCGCACCGATGTGCTAATCATCGGCGGAGGCATGGCTGGACTGCTTTGCGCATATCAGCTACAGCAGGCTGGCGTCCGATGCGCCGTGGCGGAGGCAAGGACCATCGCAGGGGGCGTCACCAAAAACACCACCGCCAAAATCACCTCCCAGCACGGGCTTGTTTACCGGCAGCTTTTGGAGCGCTTCGGCCCGGAGCGAGCAAAGCTCTATTACCAGGCAAATGAACAGGCTTTGGCAAAATACCAGGGGTTGTGCCGAAACATCGACTGCGATTTTACAGTACAGGACAACTTTATCTATTCCAAAGACGCCCCTCAAGCCCTGGAAGCGGAACTGGCTGCCCTGGAGGCCATCGGCTGTCCGGCGGAATTTGCCCAGGAGCTGCCCCTGCCCTTCCCCACCGTGGGCGCGGTGAAATTCCGGAATCAGGCCCAGTTCCATCCCCTGAAATTTCTGTCCGCCATCGCGGAGGATCTGACGGTCTACGAAAACACCGCAGTCCGGGAGCTGGCAAAAGGCGTCGCTATTACGGACCACGGCAAAATCTTCGCGGACAGAATCCTTGTGGCTACCCATTTTCCCTTTCTCAACAAGCATGGCAGCTACTTTCTCAAGCTCTACCAGCAGCGCTCCTATGCCCTGTCCCTGGAAAACGCCCAGGCCCTGGAAGGGATGTACCTGGATGCCCAGGAAAACGGCCTGTCCTTCCGAAGCTACCGGGGCAGCCTGATCCTGGGCGGCGGTGGGCACCGGACCGGAAAGCCCGGCGGCGGCTGGCAGGAGCTGGAGCAGTTCACCCATACCCACTATCCCCAGGCGAAGATCACCCACCGCTGGGCCACCCAGGACTGCATGACCCTGGACGGCATCCCCTATATCGGTCAATACAGCGCCCGGACGCCGAACCTCTATGTTGCCACGGGCTTCAACAAATGGGGCATGACCTCCTCCATGGTTGCGGCACAACTGCTGACGGATCTCATCACCGGAAAAGGCAGCCCCTATACAGAGGTCTTCTCCCCCTCCAGAACCGTTCTTCGGCCCCAGCTGGGGATCAACGCCTGGGAAGCAACGCGCAATCTGGTGTCCCTGACACCCAAACGCTGCCCCCATATGGGCTGTGCCCTGAAATGGAACCTTCAGGAGCATACCTGGGACTGCCCCTGCCACGGCTCCCGGTTCACCGAAAACGGAAAGCTGCTCGACAACCCGGCAACGGGAGATCTCCGGAGGCGAAAACCATGACCGCAAATAATATGCGCTATTTGGCAACAATTCCGTTGCGGCAGAAATTTTCGCGTAAATGATCGTTTATCTGCGCAACCCAAGGCTCTCCCTTTGGGAGAGCTGGCACGCCGAAGGCGTGACTGAGAGGGGATACGAAGGCCCTCTCCGACCCGGCATTCGCCGGGCCACCTCTCCCATAGGGAGAGGCTTTGGTGCGATAAACGATCATTTATATGAGGAATGGAATCGTTAATCCTATATCTTATATCTTTTATTGGTTTTCCTCTTGTTTTTTTCAAAGTATGCGGTTATAATGTTTTGAGAAACAAATAGGAGGTCATTATCATGGCTGTGAAAATTGAAAAAGAAACCATCATCGGCGACATTCTGGACGTTGCGCCCCAGTCTGCCCCTCTGTTCTTCGCCATCGGCATGCACTGCCTGGGTTGCCCCTCTTCCCGGGGCGAGACCGTTGAGGAAGCCTGCATGGTCCACGGCATCGAGTGCGACGCCTTCCTGGAGCAGCTGAACCACTTCCTAGAGGCTTACGAAGCCAGCGAGGCGGAGAAGAACGCGTAACCCATAACCGGCTATGCCATCCCGGGTCTTGCCGGGATGGCATTTCTATGTAGAGGAGAATTTTCCATGAAGCTTCCCCTTTCCAACCGGCTGCTGGCCTGCTGCGATTTCGTGTCCCCAGGGGACCGGGTGGCGGACATCGGCTGCGACCACGGGTATCTGGGCATCTACCTGCTGAAAAACGGCATTGCCAGCAATGTCATCGCTTCCGATGTGAACGAAAAGCCCTTGCAGAGCGCCCTGCACAATGCGGTGAAGTTCGGAGTGAAGGAGCATATATCCTTCTACCTGTCCAACGGTGTCCGCAGTATTCCCCGGGAGTTTGATGTGCTGGTATGCGCCGGTATGGGCGGCGATACCATGATCTCCATTCTGGAGGCTGCGCCCTGGCTGAAAGATCCCAAATACCGGCTGATTTTACAGTGTCAGAGTAAGCGTCCGGAACTGCGGCGGTATTTATCCCGACAGGGCTTCGCCATTCGCCGGGAAACCCTGGCCCAGGACGGGAAGTTCCTCTACCCCGTCATGGAAGTGGTCTATGCCCCCGGCCAGACCCTGACGGCGGCGGAATGCTACATCACCCCGGCGCTGCTGACTAGTGGCTCCCCCCTGCTTCCCGCCTTCCTGAACCGGGTGACCGGCGGGCTGCGGCAGACTGTGGACGGCCTTTCCCGGGCCGGGGGAGAAAAATACGAGGAATATCTGGCAATTCTGCGGGAGTTGCAAAAATTGGAGGAAACCTATGGCAACCGTAGCTGATATCTTGCATTACATCGAAACCCTGGCTCCCCGCTCCATGAAGGAGAGCTGGGACAATGTGGGCCTGAACTGCGGGCATCTGAATCAACCCGTCACCAAAATTCTGGTGGCCCTGGATCCCTTCGCCCATGTCTGTCGGGAAGCAAAGGACTTCGGCGCCCAGCTGCTGGTGACCCACCATGTGCTGATCTTCCAACCCGGTTTTCTCACCGATGCCGACAAACAGGGCCGAAACGCCCTGTTCCTCATCGAAAACGGCATCGCCCACATCAACGCCCACACCAATCTGGATATGGCTCCTGGCGGGGTCAATGACTGCCTGGCGGCGAAGCTGGGTTTGTCTGATGTCCGGGTCCTGAACCCCAGCGGCGTGGACGAAGCGGGCCGGGAATGGGGCCTGCTGCGCTGCGGGTACACGAAAGAACAGTCCCTTGCTTCCTTCTTGACCCTTGTGAAGGAAGCCCTTGGCTGTGAAGGCCTGCGCTATGTGGATGGCGGCAAGCCTGTCCGCCAGGTGGCGGTGGGCGGCGGCTCCTGCGGCTCGGAGCTGATGGGGGCTGTGGAGGCCGGGTGCGATACCTTTGTGACCTCCGACATCAAGTACAACCAATTCTGGGACGCAGAGGATCTGGGACTGAACCTGATCGACGCGGGACATTTCTATACGGAGAACCCGGTGGTCCCCTATCTCGCCGCCAAAATCCAGGCCGCGTTTCCGGAAGTAGCGGTCAAAGTCTCCGAAACCCACCACGACTGCATGAAATTCTTGTGAAATCTGCGTTGTCAAATGATGTGACCCCTGGTAGGAAGTCTTCGGTGTGATAATGT
>CAMGIN010000173.1 GCA_946056135.1 uncultured bacterium
TCATTTACCATAGCACTGCACCTGCGGTCGAGGGGCCCAAAGGATGTTCGTCTACTACCCAAAGTGCGTAACGCATTTGCCGCGGGCCTTGCCCGCTAAACGATCATTTTCAATTCCGCAACATAAAGATTATACGGTTTTCCCAAACAAAGAATCTAACCTGCGATTTCCCATATCCACTCTTGGCTTTTTTTCGTTTTCCTGCTATAATAAACCCACGAAAGAAGCCGAGGTGATGCGCAATGTTTCGAATACTGGTAGTGGATGACGATAAAAACACCCGAATGCTGATGAAAGCGGTGCTGGAGGCGGAGAATTACTCCGTTTCTACCGCCGAAAACGGGGAGGAAGCGTTGGCAGTCATGGATGTGACCCATGTGGACCTGGTGGTGCTGGACGTGATGATGCCGAAGATGGACGGCTACGAGTTTACCCGGACCCTGCGCCAGAGCGACAATAATCTGCCCATCCTGATGGTCTCCGCCAGACAGCTGCCTGCGGACAAGAAGCGGGGCTTCCTGGTGGGCACTGACGATTACATGACCAAGCCCATCGACGAGGAGGAGATGCTGCTGCGCATCAAGGCCCTGCTCCGGCGGGCCAGGATCGCCAGTGAGCGGCGGATTACCATCGGCAATGTGGTGCTGGACTATGATGCCCTGACCGTGTCCCGAGGGGAGGAAACGCAGGCTTTGCCCCAGAAGGAATTTCTGCTGCTGTATAAGCTCCTGTCCTATCCCGGCAAGATCTTTACCCGGATTCAGCTGATGGACGAGATCTGGGGCGCGGACAGCGAGACCGGCTGGGAGACGGTGACGGTACATATCGGACGGCTGCGCAAGCGGTTCGAGGGCTGGATGGAATTTGAGATCGTCTCCGTCCGGGGACTGGGGTATAAGGCGGTGAAGCACGTATGAAGCAACCGAAAAAGACCAGCCATTTTGGCTTTCTGCTGCTGTTTTTCATGGTGGTGTTCCTGTCCGTGGTGCTCAACGCCGGCATTGCGGCGCTGGTGATCTACCTGCTGATCCAGAGCAACCTGATCCGTGTCGTGGGAACCACGTCGGCGGGAGCTGCCCGGATCATCGGCTTTTTCGCGGTGTTCAGCATTCCCATCGGCGTCATTGTGGCCCTGGTGGCGGGCAAGATCCCCTTAAAGCCCGTGCGCAATCTCATCGACAGCATGGACCATCTGGCCTCCGGAGACTTTGGTACCCGGGTCAATGTAGGCATTGTCATGCGCCGGTATCCCCCCTTCGTGGATGTGGCAATGAGCTTCAATAAAATGGCGGAGCAGCTGGAGAACACGGAAATGCTCCGGGGGGACTTCATCAACAATTTTTCTCATGAGTTCAAAACCCCCATCGTCTCCATCGCGGGCTTTGCCAAGCTGCTGCGCCGGGGCAACCTTTCTCGGGAACAGCAGCAGGAGTACTTGACCATTATCGAGGAGGAGTCATTGCGGCTATCCTACATGGCTACCAACGTGCTGAACCTGACCAAGATCGAGAATCAGACCATTCTGTCGGATGTTTCCCGTTTTAATCTTTCCGAGCAGATCCGCTCCTGCATTCTGCTGCTGGAAACCAAGTGGGAGAAAAAGAACCTGGATTTCAGCTTGGGGCTGCAGGAGCATTTTATCCGGGCCAACGAGGAGCTGCTCAAACAAGTCTGGATCAACCTGCTGGACAACGCCATCAAATTTTCCCCGGAAGGGGAGCTGATTGAGGTAGCCATCCTGGAGACGGAGCAAAACTACTGCGTCACCGTCCGCAACTGCGGCGCGACCATTCCCCCGGAGCAGCAGGAGAAGATTTTCAACAAATTCTACCAGTGCGATGAATCCCACGCCGCCGAAGGCAATGGTGTCGGCCTTGCCATCGTCAAGCGGGTGGTGGAGCTGCACCGGGGCACTGTTAAGGTCAGCAGCCGAAACAGCGTCACCATCTTCACCGTGGAGCTGCCAAAGGGACTGTGAGAGAGTGAGAAGTGGAGAGTTGAGAGTTGAGAGTTGAGAGTGGAGCTAATTGGTTTCCATTTTTAATATTTGCCGAAGGGATTCCTTAACTCCACACTCCACACTCCACACTCTGCTTGTTCACAGTTTTGACATTCTTGGTTTCGTTTCAGTTTCGCTTTTTCTGGTAAAAAATAGGAAAGAAAAGAGGGTGTTTTGTCTATGAGTATTTTTCTAACGTTAGCCTATCTGTTTTTCATTGGCTCCACCTTGGGATGGGTTTTGGAGCTATTATTCCGCAACCTGACCCATAAGCCGGAGAAGCTGGTGAATCCCGGCTTCTGCACCGGACCCTGGCTGCCGATCTATGGCTTTGGCCTGTGCGTGCTGTTCCTGCTGGCAATGCTGGACCGGTATCCCCTGACCGGCAATCCCTTCTGGAACAAGGTGCTGCTGTTTCTTTCCATGGCGGTGTGCATGACCCTGATCGAGTATCTGGCTGGCCTGTTCTGCCTGAAGTTTCTGAAGGTTCGGCTGTGGGACTACTCCGATCTCTGGGGAAACGTTCAGGGGATTATCTGTCCGGCCTTCTCCCTGGCCTGGGCGGTGCTGGGTGCGGTGTACTATTTCCTGATTCATCCTTACATCCTGGACGGTTTGCGCTGGCTGTCCCAGAACCTGGCGTTTTCCTTTTTCATCGGCATGTTCTTCGGCGTTTTCTTCGTTGATGTGGCCCATTCCGCCAACCTGGTGGTGAAGCTGAAAGCCTTCGCCGAGGACAATGACGTCATCGTGCGCTATGAGCAGCTGAAGACACATATCCGCGCTGCCCGGGAAAAGTCCCATGCCAAGTACCATTTCTTCCGCCCCTTCCGGTCTGAGCGTCCCTTGGCCGAGCACCTGAAGGAGATGCAGGAAACCTTCGAGCAGAGAATCCGCAGAAAGTAAAGAACCAACAGGCCGCCGGAATCCCGGCGGCCTGTCTTCATAAGTCGTGTTTTGTTGGTATAGAAACATTGCGTAGGGGGCGGCATCCTTGACGCCCCATTTGCACGCAGTCCCGTCAAAAGGGGCGTCAGGGATGCCGCCCCCTACGTAATGTAACTTTTTTTAATCGTCCCGAAGGGACACCATAACTCCACTCTCCACATTCCACACTCCAAACTCCACACTCCGCTGCCGCTGTGACTCCCCCCAGCTTGTTCACAATTCTGCAAACAAGAGTTTCGCTTCAGTTTAGATTGACAGAGTATATTTTGGATGGAAAATCCAAAAAAGGAATGATTTTATGAATGAGGTAAAAAAGCCAAAGAAACCGCTGCTCTACTACTACTGTATCGTCATGCTGGTGTTGATGCTTTTCAACTTCCTGGCGATGCCCAAGCTCGTGGAGCGGCAGGTCAGGGAAGTGGACTACGGCACCTTCATGGCCATGACCGAGGAGGGCAACATCGGCCAGGTGGATATCCAGTCCAACCAGATCGTTTTCACGGATAAGGAAGGCACCCAGATCTACAAGACCGGTCTGGTGGACGATCCGGGCCGGGTGGAGCGGCTGTATGCGGCCGGTGCCCAGTTCGGCAGCGAGATCATTGAGGAGACCTCCCCGTTTTTGACCGTTCTGCTGTCCTGGGTTCTGCCGATTGTGATTTTCGTCGCCCTGGGGCAATTTATGTCCAAGAAGATGATGGACAGAATGGGCGGCGGCGCCAACTCCATGTCCTTCAACATGGGCAAGTCCAACGCCAAGGTCTATGTCAAGTCCTCTGACGGTATCAGCTTCGCGGATGTGGAAGGCGTGGATGAAGCGGAGGAAAGCTTGGCGGAGATCGTGGACTACCTCCACGACCCCAGCAAGTACAAAGAGATCGGCGCCACCATGCCCAAGGGCGTCCTGCTGGTGGGCCCTCCGGG
>CAMGIN010000174.1 GCA_946056135.1 uncultured bacterium
CCGGCACCTACAAGAAAGAGTGCATCGAGCAGGGCAAGAAGTACTTCTCCGTGGCTTCCGGCGGCGGTACGGGCCGTACCCTGCATCCGGACAACATGGCTGCGGGTCCTGCCTCCTACGGCATGACCGACACCATGGGCCGTATGCACAGTGATGCCCAGTTCGCCGGTTCCTCCTCCGTCCCTGCCCACGTGGAAATGATGGGCTTCCTGGGCGCAGGCAACAACCCCATGGTCGGTATGACCGTGTCCGTGGCTGTCGCTGTTGAGGAGTCCCTGAAGGGCTGATTTTCCCAACAAAATAGCATGACCTGGGATCCTGCGGGATCCCAGGTTTTTGCGTAAAGCGCAGAAGAAATATCCGCAGAAAAATATTTTCTGTACTTCCCCGTGGGAATATGATATAATTTATCGACATAATGGAATAGAAAAAGGCGGTTTTGGAATGCAGTCAGTGAAAACAGTGAAAACGGAAGTTCCGGTCGCAATTGAATATCACGCGGATGATTATGGCCTATTCCCGGAACAGAGCAAGCGGATCCTGCGCTGCCATGAGAAGGGGAAGCTCAACGGTGTCAGCGTCATGCCCAACAGCGACGATCTGGAGGTGTGTATGGAGCTGCTGCGGCCGTATCAGAAGGAGATCGCGGTTACGATCCATCTGAATCTGATCGAGGGCCGGAGCCTGTGTGATCCCCAGGAGGTTCCCCTGCTGACAGTTTCCAGCGGGATCTTCCGCGTTTCCTTCGGACAGCTGCTGCTGCATTCTTTTTTGCCGGACCGGGATCCCTACTGGGAACAGATAAAAAAGGAACTCCGGGCACAGATCTTTGCGGTGGTACCGTTTCTTGAGGAGGGCGCGCCTCTGAGGATCGACGGTCACGCCCATTACCATATGCTGCCCGTTGTATTCGATGCCCTGATGGATGTGATCCGGGAGGAACATCTGCAGGTCTCCTATATCCGGATTCCCAAAGAACATCTGTCCTTGTACTTACGCCATTGGAAGCAGATGCAGGATTTTTCACCCATTAATCTGGTGAAGGTGCTGATATTGAATATCCTGGCGTGGCGCAATCTGCGAAAATATGGGGATTATCTGAATTCCTTGGAACAGAAGCTGTTTTTGGGGGTCTTCCTGTCCGGGCGTATGTACCGAGAGAATGTAGCCCAGATCCTTCCGGAGGCTAGGCGCTTAGCCAGCAAGCAGAACCGGGACATCGAGATTTTGGCCCACCCAGGCGGTGTTTATGAGGCGGCGGATACTGCCAGACTGACTAATTCGGATGATGTTTCTTTTTTGACCAGTGAATCCCGCCGCAAAGAGGCTGCGATGTTTGAAAGATAAAAGGAGATGTACGCTATGGACTGTTTATCACAAAAGTATAAACGGAATAAAAAATGGCTGTTTTTGTCGCTGCTCGCTGTCTTCCTTTGGGGGATACTGGCGCATGGATATGGCTTTATGCACGACAGTTTTTCCCATGACTCTCTGAATGAGTTCAATGGAGCGAATGGCGGCAATGCCTGGAAAATACAGTTAGGGCGCTTTGTGATCCCAGTGTATAAAGCTGTATTCCGCACGGATTTGACGCTACCTTGGCTAGTGGGTATCCTGTCACTGCTCTGGATCGGCTTGGCGGTTTTCCTGGTTATCCGAATTTTCAAGATAGAGTCCAAGGTACTTGTCTTCCTGATTGCCGGTATATTTACTGCCAATATAACGGTGGCGGCGACCTCGGCAACATATATGCATGATTTTGACTGCGATATGTTCGCGCTGCTGTGTTCTGTACTGGCGATGTATTTCTGGAGAAATGTGCGCAGAGGGGGACTGCTCGGCGCAATCTTTGTTGCGATATCCCTTGGGATATACCAGAGCTATCTCTCTGTCACCATTGTGTTGGTGATGTTTGTATGCATTTTGGACCTGCTGAAGGAAAAAGGCTTCAAAAGTGTGCTGAATGTGGGTCTGAAGGCAGTAGGAATGCTGCTGCTGGGCTGCATTATCTACTACGTCGTCATGCAGCTTGTGCTGAACGTCACAGGGATCGAACTGGCCTCCGGCGACAGTAACAACTTGGATAAGATGCTGGAGCTGACGCCGCGCAGTATTCTGTTGTTGACATATTATGCCTATCGGGATTGTTTTTCGCGCCTTGTTTCCGTGATTTCCCCGTATCCCGCAGCGCTGGTCAAAGGCACGACTTGGCTGATGCTCCTGGCGGCAGCGGCAGCTTTGCTAGCCGGATTGTGGAATCAGCGGCTCTCTGTTTTGGAAAAACTGCTTTGCGTTGGCTTGGTGCTGCTGTTGCCGTTGGGAATGAATTTGATGTATATCCTGACAGGCGGCGAGGTCCATGACCTCATGGTCTACGCGGTCTGGCTATTCTATCTGTTGGTTCTGCTCCTCCTGGATTGGTTTGGAAAGCATTGCGATGGGAAATCAAAGCCGATGAACTGTCTGTGCATGGTACTTATTTTTGTCCTGCTGTATGGGAATGTGCAGACGGCAAATGCGCTGTATCTGAAAAAGGATATGGAGCAGGATGCGTTTCTGTCGCTTATGACAAGAGTGCTTTATAAAATGGAGGACTGTGACGAATATGTGCCTGGGAAGACTCCGGTGGTTTTTGTGGGCAACTCGGACCAACTGAATGATAATATTTCTGGGTTTGAGAACTATAGCGGCATAACCGGTTCATGGGGCGCATGGACCGCAGGTATGTCAGAGGATTTCCGCTGCCGAACCTATTTCCAGTATGTCCTCAACAATCCGGCTTTGATTGCCAGCGGCTCGGTATGGGAGGGGATGCAAACGGACCTAAGAGTTTCCAAAATGCCATGCTACCCGTCGGACGGCTGTATTGCGATGATTGACGGCGTTCTGGTCGTCAAGCTGGGCAGCAATTCCTGATAAAAAAACCACGCCTTTTGTGAGAAAAGGCGTGGTTTTTTGTTTTCGTGAGAACCTATAGGAAGCGTTACTCTTCCCAGTTGTGCCAGATGTTCTGCACATCGTCATCTTCTTCCATGATGTCGATGAGTTTTTCCATCAGCTTGATCTGCTCTTCACTTTCCAGCTTCTGATAGTTCTGGGGCACCATTTCGATCTGGGCGGAGACGAAGCTGTAGCCCTTGGCAGTCATGGCGTCGGCCACGGCGTTGAAGTCATCGGGATCGGTGTAGACGGTGAACACGTCGTCCTCGGCTTCGAAGTCGTCGGCGCCGCAGTCCATGGCGTCCATCATGACCTGGTCTTCCTCGTAGTCGCCTTCCTCGTTGTCGATGACCAGCACGCCCTTCTTGTCGAAGCTCCAGGACACGCAGCCGGTGGCGCCCAGGTTGCCGCCGAACTTGTCGAAGTGGTGGCGCATGGAGCCTGCGGTGCGGTTGCGGTTGTCGGTCATGGTCTCCACGATGACTGCTACGCCGCCGGGGCCGTAGCCTTCGTAGGTGATGGATTCGTAATTATCGCCGCCGGCGCCCGCCGCTTTCTCCAGGCAGCGCTTGATGTTGTCGTTGGGCATGTTGGCGGCCTTGGCCTTGGTGATGACAGTGGCCAGGCGGGAGTTATAGGCGGGGTCAGAGCTGCCGCCTTCCTTCACAGCCACGATCAGCTCTTTGGCGATCTTGGTGAAGGCTGCCGCACGCTTGGCGTCCTGCGCGCCCTTGGTTTTCTGAATGTTATGCCATTTGGAATGTCCGGACATGTGTATCTCTACCCTTTCTGGTATAAATTTAAAAAATTACCCATCTATTCTAGCAGATGGAATAACAAAAATCAACCGTTTTCACAAGAATTTCATGCAGTCGTTGTATGTGCTAAAATGATGCGAACCCCAGAAAATAGAAGACAGGAGTCCCCAA
>CAMGIN010000175.1 GCA_946056135.1 uncultured bacterium
ATGAGAATACAAAAATCCGAACAGCCTGTCAGCCCGGGGGACTGACAGATGTGTTCGGCATGACCTATGACAATTTTACCATTCCGGCAGAGGTTTCCGGAGCGAAGGAATGGATGGAACTGCTGCGCCCGGACGACGACACGCAGGTGCTGCTGGGATATGACCATGCAGCTTATGCCCCTTATGCCGCCGCAACCTGCCATACCTTTGGAAAGGGGAGAGCCGCATATATCGGCACCATGCTGGACAGCGTGGCTCTGGACGCACTGCTGGAACAGTTGCTGCCCCAGATGGGGATTGGGCTTTCAGCCTATCGCTGGCCGCTGATCGTGAAACAGGGCACAAATGACATGGGAGATAATATCACATATCTTCTGAATTATAGTTCTGAGGTACAGACCTTCCGTGTAGAAAACAGTGCCGTGGAGCTGTTATCACAAAATTATTTTGCGCATGGAGAACCACTCCGACTTGAGCCATGGGGAGCTGCAATTCTGAGTGAATCTGAATGAACCGTTGCGGAATCGATTGCCCGCCTCATTATCGCAGAAGCCTTCCTACAAAGACTGATACCATTCCCAAACAGTGTTCCTCCCTTGGGCTGATCGTTGTAGATTGCGTGGAAATAAGATGGGAAGTCTGTTCGATTCCGCCCATCTTCATTCGGATTATTCTGTAACCCCACAGCAAATTCTCTCTGTTGGAGGATTTGCTGTGGGATTTTTTCGTTTTGAGATGAATGCCCACAAACCATTTTCTATTTGTGGGTACTCATTTCAAAACGGGCTGGGATTCCAAAGGGACGGCAATTCCTTTGGCCCGGGGTCATCCAATAGGGGCGGGGAGCACCCTGTTGGCTGGGGAATCCAAAGGGGACAGCGTTCCCTTGGCAGGAGGCATCCAATGGAGGGCAGCGCCCTCCGTGGCAGGAAGAATCCAATGAAACCGGCGGTTTCGTGGCACACGACTTTGCCCGCAAAGTCTAGTGTGTTATACCTTTGGCGACCGTGGGTGGCTGAAAGGGGTTGTTCGGGGCAGGAACAAGCACTTTCCGTCAGCCACAGAACAGGCGGATTCTGCGTCCTCCCGGACGAGAAGCCCAGGAGTTTGCTTTAGCAGAATCCGCCTGTTCGGGTGTAGGTGGTGCGGCGAAATGGAGAGGCAAAGCGCAGCGGAGCCTTGGAATGGAGCTGCATCACCGGGGGAGCCAAAGGGATATCATCCTCCGTCCCGCCGAAGCGACACTACTCTCGCACGCTACTCCTCAAATGAAATCACCGTTTCTTTCGGCAGCTTCTCATTCTGACAGTTCAGAAGATATGATATCGCATATTTGGCAAAGGGCTGAGAAATCATTTTGTCCCAGTCTGCCAGCTGAATAATCTGCGCCGTTTTGTTTTCAAAGTCAAACTGAATCTCGCCCCATTCGCCGTCGCTGTCTGCCTGATACAGGTAGGTCGCGGCGGTGATTTTTTCTTTTCGCTTTTTCTGACGCTTGCGTTTCAGCACGATTGTATGAAAGAGACCATCCTCAATCAGCTGCTGCGTCAGCTTCTGTACCGCTTTCTTGTAAGCCCGCTCCGCACCGCTGGCTGTGGAGCCTTCAAACATCGCCGCCAGATCCTCCCATGTGGGACGGCGACGCATGGGCAGCACACAGCGGCAGTCCATGCAGACTGCCATGTGCCGCTCTATCAGAATCTGAGAACGGTAATCCAGTTTGCCGTGTGCACACCGGACAGCGCTGCCCCAGGAGCTGTCCCAGAGAATTGCACCGTAAGTACCACCGGCATCCCGGCTTAAATCTTCCCCTGCGTCCTCGTTGATATCCGTATCGAAATCCTCGCTGAATTCCCTGTCACTCTCGCGGAGAACGGTATCATAGATAGAAACGATGCCACGATTTTTGCGGGCTGCACGGAGATAATCCTCCGCCGTCTTTTTGGTGCAGCCGGTTTTCTCCATGAATGCCGCAATGGTTTTCTTCCGGGAATCCCTCGCCTTATTATAGAGCCACGCAATGCCCCGGACGGTTTTGTACTCGTCCAGATTTTTGAAGGAGCCGGATTCCTCATAGCGGCGGC
This sequence comes from uncultured bacterium, assembly GCA_946056135.1. GTDB lineage: Bacteria > Bacillota > Clostridia > Oscillospirales > Oscillospiraceae > Faecousia. The sequence continues at coordinate 2,085 of CAMGIN010000175.1, forward strand.
AGTTGAGAATGGCGTTGCCGATGTCATAGTAAGCGTAGGTCAGAAAGTCTGCACCCTTGTCGGGATCGTATCCCGGACAGCAATCCACAATCGCAGATACGCAGTTCAGCTTGTAATCCAGCAGGCGAACCGGGTCGTAAGCGTAAAGCCCCTCCCGGTGGAAGAAGCGGTAAATCCGTCCGTTCAGGATTTTTTCAATGTGGTGGAGATAAAAGCAGACATACAGAAGATTGTGCTCCCGGTTTGCCATGACGATGTATTGATTGATATCCTCCACAACCAGCGGCTCCGGCGATATTTGAAAGGAGTGCTCCGCCTCAAACCGGGTCACGTTCTTTTCCAGACACTGGAAACCATATTTGGTGGTGTACCTTTCTGCTAACTTGGGCATGGGGCACCTCCTTCCTCTGTTTCAAAATCACAGAAGCAATTTGGCTTCTGCCTCCAATGCGTCCAGCTCCATCTCCTGAATGTATTTTCCATTGGCATAATCGACACTGTTTTTTGATCGCTGCATTTTATCTTTTGCCAGCTTCTTCATCATCTTTCCCAGCGGTTTATCTGCATTCTTTCTTCTCAAGCGGTGGTTAATAGAATCCAACCGCTTCTTATATAGCTCTACATTGGGGTTGTCTTCTGCCAGCTCCCGTTCCTTTCTGCCTTTCAGATTTCCAACCTGTCTGCAGCTTCTGTGCCGCTTATCTCCGGGGGCATAGCCGCCGCAGTATTTTGTTGGTCTGGCATTGATGGTCAGAAACCAGCGTCCGCAGGTTCGGCACTTTTTGGGAGCGTGTCCTACACACAGTCCTTCATACAGATCGGAGCGAAACATTCCCACGAAAGAAACATAGATCATGTGCTTTGCTATCACCGGCGTATTGCTGTCAGGCCGCAGCAGCGTCGTGTATTGGGTGGTGGCGTTGGTCATGGCCATCCAGGCGGCATTGTTCTCGAATTTTTCAATCTTCGGGAAACACTTCCCAAAGAGAGTGGCAATGTTCTGGGGCGTTCGCTTGAATCCGGGATCATTCAGCCTCTCCGCAAAGGAAAGCATGGTTTGCTGATATTGCTCCAAAGAGTATCCCAACTGCGCCAGCACCGGCAGCGTCCGAAGCAGGGTTTTGCCCTGTTCGTATTTCGGATCCGATAGAATGTCCAAAGTGCTGCCGCCAAAGACAGTGCTGTATTCGATTGCGTTGTTCAGATATGTTTCCGAGAAAATCCGCTCAATCCGATCTTCCACATCGGGCACATCCATATAGGAAAGGGGTTTCACATCTTTCAGGAGCTTCGCAATCTGCTGGGCGCTTTCCCGAGCCGCCGAAAGCAATGCAGGATTCCCGGGACCGAAAGTAAGCGTGTTTATCAGCGCGTACTGCACCGTGCATAGTTCTTTCAATCTCTCAATCACTTCAGCTGAGATATTCAGGGCGTCACAGCCAATGGTGCCGCAGGGGAAGCTTTTCCCGGAGTAGAAAGCCAATCCGTTCCAGAAGTCCAGAGATACTGCATCGTTCGTATTCATCATCACACAACCCTCCAAAATTGTTTTTGCTCATTATAGCACATATGTTCTATAATTAGAAGAGGGTTTGTCCTGTTTTTTGAAATGGGCTTGTCCTGCGATTAGCCTGTTTTTTGAAAATTTCCCCATAACCATAGTGAGGAGGTAAGATGCCTGCCAACCCCAGCGGGTATTTTCCTCCCCAATTTTATATGGAGGCAAGATAATGCGCGTATTTGAAACCATCAAGGCAGCTGTCACACCGA
>CAMGIN010000176.1 GCA_946056135.1 uncultured bacterium
TAATCCTTAATACCGGTCTGCCGCTTGATGATGGAGAAGCACAGGTCTCCAAAGGTGCCGGCGAGGGAACCCGCCAGACCGTACAGCAGAGCCATCCCAAAGCTCACATGATATTTCAGTACCGCCAGAATCAGGGCATAAACCAGCATACCCAGCACAGCGGAAACGATACCCCCCACCAGACCCTCAATGGTCTTATTGGGACTGACCACAGGGGCCAGCTTGTGCTTGCCGAATTTCAGTCCCACGAAGTAAGCTCCAGCGTCAGACATGTACGCCGCCACAAAAGGCACCAGAATCACCGCCCGGCCAATGGGCAGCATCAGGATCCGGATCAGGGAAGAAAGCATATAGGGGATGATTACGCCTGCCACGAAGCACATGCTCAGCATCTCAAAGCGCACCTTCACATGGTCCATCATCATTTCCGCGAACAGCAGCACGAAGAAGACCATCAGCATCAGCAGAAAATACGCCCGAATGGCCCCCAGATAGCTCCACATGGAGATGGCAAAGGCCATGGCACAGGAATACAGAACCAACCGGGTACGCTTTACCAGGCCGGTCCTGTACAGCAGCTCATAGGCCGCCACCGCCAGCAGCACCCCCAGCACCAAAGCCGCCACGATCTCCGGCGCCGCCAGGACCACGACAAACAGAACCAGCACCAACACTGCCGCCGAGATAATACGGGTTTTCATATTTCTTTATGTCCCTCCAAAGCGGCGGTTTCGCCGGTGATATTCTTCGATGGCCGCGTCCAGATCCTTCTCACAGAAATCCGGCCAAAGCACATCCATAAATACATACTCCGAGTAAGCGGACTGCCACAGCAGGAAATTGCTGGTACGCTGCTCTCCGGAGGGCCGGATAATCAGCTCCGGGTCCGGCACATCCGCAGAGTACAGGTATGTGGACAGCAGTGCCTCGGTCAGATCCTCGGGCTTGCGCTTCCCCGCCGCCACATCCTGGGCAAACAGCTTCGCCGCGTGGACGATTTCGTCCCTGCCGCCGTAGTTCAGGCAGAAGTTCACTTGAACGTCGTATTCCTCAGAGCGCATCTGGGCGTCACGGCACAGCTTCTGCAGTTCGGGGGAAAGGCGGGTCAGATCGCCGAAAAAGCGGAAGCAGACCCGGTTTTTGTCCATATCCCGGAGGGCCTCCTCCAGGTAGCGGCGCAGCAGACGCATAATGCCCGCCACTTCCTCCTGGGAGCGCTTCCAGTTCTCCGTGGAAAAGGCGTACACCGTCAGATACTCCACACCCAGGGTGCGGCAGTAATTGGCGATACGCCGGAAGGACTCCGCCCCGGCAGCGTGTCCGGCGGTGCGGGGCAGGCCCCGCTTCTTTGCCCACCGGCCGTTGCCGTCCATGATAATGGCGATATGCCTGGGCGGGGCCATATTTTCTTTTTCAGAAAGTGCCATTTAAGCACCTCTTTCTACAAGTGATTCATTGCGCCGGAGTTAGTGGAAAGTTGAAAGTGGAAAGTGGAAAGTTAAGGAACATGCCGCTGAGGCAGCACCTTAACTTTCAACTTTCAACTTTCCACTTTCAACTGAAAACTCAGATGCTCATCAGTTCCTTTTCCTTGGCGGCCAGGGCGGCGTCCACCCGCTTGATGTTCTTGTCCAGCAGGTCCTGCAGATCCTTCTCCGCCTTCTTCTGGTCGTCCTCGGTGATCTCGGAGTTCTTCTTCAGCTTCTTCACATAGTCCATGCCGTCCCGGCGGATGTTGCGCATGGCCACCTTGGCATCCTCGGCGTACTTGCGGACCTGCTTGACCAGATCTTTCCGGCGCTCCTCCGTCAGCTGGGGGAACACAAGGCGGATGACCCGTCCGTCGTTCTGGGGATTGATGCCCAGGTCGGAGGTCTGGATGGCCTTCTGAATGTCCTTCAGCAGCTTGGTATCCCAGGGCTGAATCACCAGGGTCCGGGCATCGGGAGTGGAAATGGTGGCCACGCCGTTCAGGGGCGTCTCACTTCCATAATACTGTACCGTGATCCGGTCCAGAACCTTGGCATTCGCCCGGCCAGCCCGGACAGCGCCGAACTCCTCCTCCAGGTGTGCCAGGGCCTTGTCCATTCTTCTTGCGAAATCCTTGAAATCTACGCTCATTTGTGCTTCCTCCTTAAAACTTATTTTTCACGGTGGTGCCGATGGCCTCGCCCCGAACCACCCGGACGATGCTGCTGCCGTCCCCCAGTCCGAAGCAAACCATAGTCTTGTCGTTGTCCATAGCCAGGGCCATGGCGGTGATGTCCGTGGCCTTCAAATTCTTGGCCAGCGCCTCGCTGTAGGTCAGCTGGGTGTACCGGACGGCATTGGGGTCCTTAGCCGGATCGGCGGAGTAGATGGCGTCCACGTTTTTGGCCATCAGGATGGCGTCCGCCTCGATCTCCACCCCCCGAAGCACCGCTCCGGTGTCAGTGGAGAAATAGGGGTTGCCGGTTCCGGCGGCGAAGAGCACCACCTTCCCCTGCCGCAGATACCGCTCGGCAGTGTCCCGGGTGAAGTACTCGGCAAACTTGTTCATCTCCACAGCGCTGAGAACTCTGGCATCCACGCCGTGCTGCTCCAGAGCGTCCGCCACCGCGATGGCATTCATCACCGTGCCCAGCATGCCCATGGCGTCGGCGTGGGAACGCTGCATTTTATCCGCGCCGTCCTTGACGCCCCGCCAGAAGTTGCCCGCACCGATGACCAGGCCGATCTGGACCCCCATATCCACGCACTCCTTGATGGAGTCGCAGAGCTTGTTGACGATGGCAAAATCCAGCCCCCTGTGGGCGTCACCGGCAAGAGCCTCGCCGCTGACCTTCAGCAGGATGCGCTTATATGTTAATTCAGACAAAGTTGATCCACTCCTTTTCTATATCCTCACCTATTTTAATATAAGATGGCCAAATTGACAACCACAAAATTTAAGATTTCTTAAAATGTTTTCCGATTCTTAACAATCCCGGCGGCTCTGTACATTTTTCACACAAGGAAACCCCGCCGGACCCGGGATTTAGGCGGGAATTTTGGTTGCAAAACGACTCTGGATGGGGTATAATGACACAATATTGAAGAAAAGAAACTGCAAGAGAGGATGACACAAATGGCTGAGATTACGGAAAGTAAAAATTTCATCCACGCGTTTATCGATGAGGACATCGCCGAGGGCGGCCAGTACGCCGGCATGACCGTCCACACCCGGTTCCCGCCGGAGCCCAACGGCTATCTGCACATCGGCCACTGCAAGGCCCTGATTATCGACTTCGGCACCGCGGAGAAGTACGGTGGCCTGTGCAACCTGCGCATGGACGACACCAATCCCACCAAGGAGGACGTAGAGTTCGTGGAGGCCATCCAGGAGGACATCCACTGGCTGGGCTTCGACTGGGGAGACCGGTTCTTCTACGGCTCCGACTATTTCGAGAAGGACTACGAGTACGCCGTGGAGCTTATCAAAAAGGGGCTGGCCTACGTCTGTGAGCTGACCCCGGAGCAGTTCAAGGAGTACCGTGGAGACCTGAACACCCCCGCCATCTCCCCCTACCGGGACCGTCCTATCGAGGAAAGCCTGGACCTGTTCGCCCGGATGCGGGCCGGAGAGTTTGAGGACAACCGCTACACCCTCCGGGCAAAGATCGACCTGGCCTCCGGCAACTTCAACATGCGCGACCCCGTGATCTACCGCATCCGCCACATGCACCACCACCGCCAGGGGGATAAGTGGTGCATCTACCCCATGTACGACTTTGCCCACCCCATCCAGGACGCTTTGGAGGGCATCACCCATTCCCTGTGCTCCCTGGAATTTGAGAACCACCGTCCGTT
>CAMGIN010000177.1 GCA_946056135.1 uncultured bacterium
TTGCGCCATCCTGAAACTCCGACATATCCATATCTTCCAAAGAGAACTCAACCCGAATGTTCTTCGAGTCGATCTCGCCCTTGGAAAGCAAGACAACCGTCTCCACATGAGCACATCTCGGGAATAAATCCGCCGCCTGGGCGGTTTTCAGTTCGAAGCCCCGTTCCTTCAGCAGTGCCACATCCCGGGCCAGGGTGGCGGGGTCGCAGGAGACGTAGACGATCCGCCGGGGAGACATGCGGCCCAGGGCTTCAATGGTGTCTGCGTTCAGGCCCTTTCGGGGCGGATCTACCACGACCACATCCGGGCGGACGCCGTCCTTCTCCAGCTGGAGGGCCGCCTGGCCCGCGTCGCCGCAGAAGAATTCTGCATTTTCGATGCCATTGCGCCGGGCGTTGTCTTTGGCGTCCTCCACTGCCTGGGGAATCACCTCTACGCCGATGACCCTTCCCGCGGCAGAGGCCATGGCCAGGGTGATGGTGCCCACGCCGCAGTACAGGTCCAGCACCGTGTCCTGCTTCGTGATCCCCGCCTGGGAAATGGCGGCCTCGTACAGGCGCTGGGCCTGGTGGTGGTTCACCTGGTAGAAGGACCGGGGAGACAGCCGGAAGGTCAGGCCGCAGAGGGTGTCCTCAATATACCCGGGGCCATAGAGGGTGATGAATTTATCCCCCAGCACGGCGTTGCCCTTCTTCGTGTTGACGGACAGCACCAGGGTGGTGAAGCCCGGAATCTTTTCCAGTCTGTCGATCAGAATCTGGACTTTGGGCAGCTTCTCCCCGTTCACCGCTAGGCATACCAGGATCTGACCCGACACCGCGCCCCGGCGGACATAGATGTGCCGCAGCAGCCCGGTGTGGGTGGCTTCGTCGTAGACCGGGATCCGATATTGATTTACATAATCGATTACCGCATCCTTCACCGCGTCGGCTTCCGGCGGCAGGATCAGGCAGCGGGAATTCTCCACCACCTCATGGGTGCCGGCCCGGAAGAAACCTGCGTAGGCCCGGCCCTTTTTCACCGCCACCGGGTACTGGGCCTTGTTGCGGTAGCCATAGCAGGTGGGAGCCGTCAGGATGGGAACCTCCTCCAGGTGTTCGCCGCCGATGCGGTTCAGGCAGTTTTTTACCCGCTCCGCTTTCAGGCGGGTTTCCTCCGCATAGTCCATGTGCCAGAAGTCACAGCCGCCGCAGAGCTTGGCAACGGGGCATTCCCGGTTTATCCGGTGGGGGGATTTCTCCAGAATCTCCACCAGCTTTCCCGCCGCCCAGGTCTTCTGGGCCTTTTCGATGCGCACCCGGACCCGTTCTCCTGCCACAGCATTGGGGATGAATACGGCGCAGCCCTCAATATGGGCCACGCCCTGTCCTTCGGCGGTGTAATCCGTGACCACCGTCTCGTAGATTTGATTTTTGATCAGCATTTGGTCTTCCTCCGGTATCAGGCTTCCATCACCGCTTTGAACAGTTCGTTCAGTCGCTCCGTCCTTCCCGCAAGATACAATGCCCCGAACAGGGCTTCCAGTCCCGTGGCTTTGGCATACTCGGCGGGGGTGGCGGATTTCGGCACCGCGTGGACGTGGGCATTTTTGCCCCGGCGGTAATAGGCCAGTTCCTCCTCGGTAAGCATAGGCAGAAGCTTATCCGCAAACTGCGCCTGGGAGGTGGCCTTCACCATATGGATGGTGTCCCGGTGAAGGCGGTCCACAGTCTTCTCCCCCTGGGCGCAGAGGTAGGCCCGGCACAGGATCTCAAACACGCAATCTCCCATATGGGCCAGGCCTAAATTGGAGATGGCGTCGATCTCCTGCTTGCTCAAATTCATTGCGAAATAGTTTTCCATAGGTTCCCTCGATTCACCAGGAATTGGGCGCACAGCCCGGTAAAGACTCCGGTAACGATGCTGACGGCGATCATCACCGGCAGATATACCGCCAGACTGGGGGTGCCGGTCAGCAGGACTGCCATGGCCATCTGGCCGATGGAATGGGCAATGGCTCCCAGGCAGCCCGCCACCCAAAGCTGCTTTTTCGTCAAAATCTTCCGAAGCAGGATGGTCACGCCGATGGCGCAGGCTCCCCCCGCAGCGGAATAGAGGATGGTGCTGAAATTTCCCGCGAACACCGCCCCCAGAAAAATGCGGATGAACAGCACGATGACACCCTCCCTGGCACCCAAAGCAAACACCGTGAACACCGTCACAATATTGGCCAACCCCAGCTTCACCCCGGGGATGGGGACCAGGGCCGGAATCTGGGCCTCCACCATGAAAATGGTCAGGGCAATGGCGGAAAGCAGGGCCAGAAGGGTCATTTTTTTCACTTTCACGCTTTTTCACCGCCTTATTGTAACTGTTTCTTATCATAGCAAATTATCCGCAGAAAGTAAAGGACACGATTTTGGGACATAAAAAAGGGACTGTTACGGCTGCGTAACAGTCTCCTCGGTTCCAATGGCCCAGATGTTGCGGATCTGGCCTTCCAGCTCTTCATAGCTCCACAGCATCCCGGAGCGGATCCGGCTGTTGGGGTCGTTCACGATGAAGAATCCGTTCTCCATTCCTGCCAGGACAATGTAGTGCCCGGAGGAGGTGAAGTCGCCCTTCCCAAGAGCCAGGATAATAGGCGTCCCACCCTCCAGAGCGTCCACCAGCTTTTTCTTTACCAACGGAAGCTCTTTCACCGTCAGGCCCAGCTGTTCCGCGCCCTCGCTGATCAGTGTCCAGGACGAGCCGTAGCCTCTGTCGTAATACCCATTGCTCTCAGCAAATTTGGCGATCTGGTCCGGGGTCATGTTTCCGTCCCCGGTCAGGTAGTAGCCCACCATAGCCAGACATGTGGGGCCGCAGCCGGTAACACCGATGCAGCTGCTGCCGTATTTGGCATAGCCCCACATGGGATCCCACTGCAAAAACAACGGAACAGTATCACAGTCTTCATAGGCGCTGAGATCCACGCTGACCTCTTCCCGGAAGGGATAGTTCAGCACGAAGCTTTCCGTCTCCGGATTGCGCTCCAGCAGGTCGATCATGTACTGGGGGTACTCGCCGTAGGAGATTCCCTGCTCCTCGGCAAAGGCTTTCACCTTTTTCTCCGTTTCACTGCGCTCCACCCAGGAAAAGCTAACATCCCGGTATAGATTATACAGCGGCTTCGCGCCCAGCAAAGCGATGAGGACCACCGCCAGAATCGTGAACAGAAGGAGCAGCCCTTTTTTCTGTTTCATTGGTATCACCTTCCTTTTGTATTTGGCATTATATCACACAAATGCTTAGGAAGTCTTTTCGAGGAGATTAAGATTTTCTTTTTATAACACATTTTCCTGTCCATCCCAGTGCTGCTTTCGAAAATGATCGTTCGGTGGCTCAGACAAATCCGAAAATTCTGAACTTTTTACTAAAAAATACTTGACAATTTTGTAAGGAAACGATAAAATAAGCTGGTCTGCGAATGCGGACAATCCTTGCTCCCGGCGCGTCCGGGGGCCAAAAGTCCAAAAGGAGGTGCAATCAACATGGCTAAGATCACCGGTAAGTATGAGGTGCTTTACATCATCGACCCCACCCTGGGCGAGGAGGGCACCGCAGCACTTGTGGAAAAGTTCAAGGCAATGGTGGAGGCGGAGGGTACTCTGACTTCTGTCGACGAGTGGGGCAAGCGCCGTCTGGCCTATCCCATCAACGATCTGAACGAGGGCTACTACGTTCTGATGAATTTCGAGTCCAAACCCGAGTTCCCCGCAGAGCTGGAGCGTGTTCTGAAGATCACCGAAGGCGTTATGCGCTGCCTGACCACCGC
>CAMGIN010000178.1 GCA_946056135.1 uncultured bacterium
CGCTCAAAAGCTTTCAGCCGGCGGGAGGGTCAATGACCCTCCCCTACAGTGGGTGATGCTGTAAACGATCATTTATTTCATGCTTAGTCAAGCTGACAAGTTTTTTCATCATCCACGAAGTGGATACCATAACTCCACACTCCACTCTCCAAACTCCACACTCAAAAAACTCCACACTCCTGAAATATTTCCGGCGCAATTGCGGGAAAATATCCTTGACTGCGGGGTAAAATTCCACTATAATAACCTGAGCTATGGAAATTTTTATCTCAAGAAAGGATATTGGAATATGGCTAAGGAATTTAAAATTACAAGTCTGCGTCTGGCGGATCTGGAAAAGGAACTGAACTATTTGAAGACCACCCGGGAGCGGGAGGTTGCCGCTATGATCGCGGAAGCCCGGTCCTACGGTGACTTGTCCGAAAACTCTGAGTACGACGCCGCCAAGAACGAGCAGGCCAAGCTCTATGGCCGCATCGCGGAGATCGAGGATATCCTGTCCCACGCCGTCATCATCGAGGACGAGAACGAGGCCAGCGGCCGGGTTGGCCTGGGCTGCACCGTGGTGGTGGAGGACGAGAAGGGCGTCCAGACCGAGTACCGCATCACCGGCTCCCAGGAGGCCAACCCCATGGAGCACAAGCTGTCCGACGACTCTCCCTTCGGCCGCTCCGTGGTGGGCAAGGCTGCGGGCGAGACCTTCACCGTCAATGCGCCCGCCGGCTCCTTCACCATGAAGGTTGTCCAGGTCACGCGTGAGGGCTAAGGTATGGCGAAGTTTGTACCCCAGTCCGAAATGCCCCTGAGCGACCAGGTCCGGGTCCGCCGGGAGAAGCTGGAGAACCTCCGGGCCGAGGGCTTCGACCCCTTCGTCCAGACCCGGTTCGAGGTGACTGCCGACTCCGCTGCCATCAAGGCGGATTATGAAGCCATGGAGGGCAAGTCCGTCCGCCTGGCAGGCCGTCTTATGAGCAAGCGGGGCATGGGCAAGGTGTCCTTCTGCGACCTGCAGGACCGCACCGGCCGCATCCAGCTCTATGTCAAGTTCGACGAGATGGAGGAAAGCTCCTTCCAGCGCTTTAAGAAGAACGACATCGGCGATATCGTGGGCGTTGTGGGCGACGTGTTCAAGACCGAGCGGGGGGAGATCTCCGTCCGTGTCCACGAGGCTACCCTGCTGTCCAAGTCCCTGCTGCCCCTGCCGGAGAAGTTCCACGGCCTGACCGACAAGGAGACCCGGTTCCGCCAGCGGTATGTAGACCTGATGGTGAACCCCGAGGTCAAGCGGAATTTTGTCATTCGCTCCAAGTTCATCAAGCATATGCGTTCTTACTTGGACAATATGGGCTACATCGAGGTGGAGACCCCGGTGCTGAACACCATTGCCGGCGGCGCGGCGGCCCGTCCCTTTGTCACCCATCACAACACCCTGGACATCGACATGTACATGCGCATCGCCACGGAGCTGCCGCTGAAGCGGCTGATCGTAGGCGGTATGGACCGGGTGTATGAGATTGGCCGGATCTTCCGCAACGAGGGCATGGACCCCAAGCACAACCCGGAATTCACCACCGTAGAGCTGTACCAGGCCTATGCGGATTTCCATGACATGATGGACATTGCCGAGGGCATCTACACCTCCTTCGCCAAGGAGGTTCTGGGCACCTATGAGCTGGAATGGATGGGCGAGAAGATCGACCTGACCCCCGGCTGGCCCCGGCTGACCATGGTGGAAGCTGTTAAGAAGTATGTGGGCATCGACTTTGACGCCATCACCGACGATGCCGAGGCGGTGGCCGCCGCCAAGGCCAAGGGTGTGGAGCTGCCGGAGGCTGCCGAGAAGACCTGGGGTAATGCCCTGTACGCCTGCTTCGACCAGAAGGTGGAGGAGCATCTGGTTCAGCCCACCTTCATCACCATGTACCCGGTGGAGGTCTCCCCTCTGACCAAGCGGTCTCCCGAAGATCCCCGGCTGACGGAGCGCTTCGAATTCTTCATCAACCGCAGCGAGATGGGCAATGCCTACTCCGAGCTGAACGATCCCATTGACCAGCGGGAGCGCTTTGTCAAGCAGGCGGAGCAGCGGGAGCGGGGCGACGACGAGACGGAGATGCTGGACGAGGATTTCCTCACCGCCCTGGAATACGGCATGCCTCCCACGGGCGGCATGGGCATGGGCATCGACCGGGCCGTTATGCTGTTCACCGGCGCCGATTCCATTCGTGAGGTCATCTTGTTCCCCACAATGAAACCCACCGATGTGCCCAAGGCTGATAAACCTACGGAAAAAGTTGAGAAAACTCCCGTTTCCGCTCCTGTGGAAAAGGAAGAGAAAATTGACTTCTCCAAGGTGGAAATCGAGCCGCTGTTCGCTGACTTCGTTGACTTCGAGACCTTTAGTAAGTCCGATTTCCGTGCAGTAAAGGTGCTGGCCTGCGAAGCCGTGAAGAAGTCCAAGAAGCTCTTAAAGTTCACTCTGGACGACGGAACCGGCGTAGAACGCACCATTTTGAGCGGTATTCACGCATATTATGAGCCGGAAGAGCTGGTTGGCAAGACCTGTGTGGCCATCACCAATCTGCCCCCCAGACCCATGATGGGCATCGAGTCCTGCGGTATGCTGATCTCCGCCGTCCACCACGAAGAAGGGGTCGAAAAGCTCCACCTTCTGATGCTGGACAACCACATTCCCGCTGGTGCGAAAATGTACTAAAAAGTTCCAAGTTCACTTGTACGAAAATCCTAAAAAACACCATGTTATGCCAAGCTTACGCCAATGAATGCAAACATATATTGGGCGGCAAGCAAAGGGCGGTGTTCAAAAACAGACCGTCTGAGTTCTTCCGGAATTCAGACGGTTCTTATTTTAGGAGGATTGATTATGAACATGCAATATATTCGTGTAGGAGACTACTACATCCCAGATTTGGAGTTACACAGGGAATCCAGACCCATCGGCAAGTGGGGGCGGATGCACCGGGAGTACCTGAGAGAGCACAAGCCGATTCAGTATAACTGTCTGTTCCTGTCCGGCAAGCTGTGGACATATCTTGCTGACCTGAATCAGCAGGTGCAGGACAGGCTGGAGCAGATGGTCCACCAGATGAAGATGGCCGAGGGAGTGACAGAAGAATTGAAAGCTGCTGACCCGATGGCTTGGGTTCAGCGAATGAACAACATCCGAAACCGGGCAGAGGAGATTATCCTGCGGGAATTGGTCTACGAGGAGGATAGGGCATGAGCATACTGGAAGAGCTTTGGTATGGCAATATCGAGCCAACGGAATATGACACTTCTCCCTGTAAGGAATACAAGAAAGCACTCCAGTTGGTCAATCGAAACGAAGAAGAATTGCATGCTACCATGACGGATGCACAGAAAGAATTGTTCTCCCGGTATGCAGACAGTGTGAGGGAATTTCAGGATATGGCAGAGTGTCTGCTGTTCCAGAACAGTTTCCGTTTAGGTGCAAGAATGATGCTGGAGATTATGGAAGAATAACGAATGATATTACAGCAGCGCCCACGGCCGGTAACCGATAGGCGCTGCTCTATTTGCTGTTGCAGCCAGTCTTCCATGACGGATAGCGGCGTTTGTTATGAATGCCGAATGCGTACGCTTGACATGGGGTTATTTCACTGATAAAATTAGCTGTAATCGTACATTTCCAAATTGGAAAAGCGTGACACCATGGAGATGAGGTGGGGACTTGCCTACAGAGCACGTTGAAAAGAAAATGTATACCCTGAATGATATTGCCAAGGAGCTGGGCGTGAACAAGGCCACGGTATCCA
>CAMGIN010000179.1 GCA_946056135.1 uncultured bacterium
TTCTGGCACAATCCCAGCCGCTTGCTCTCCATGGCGGCGGCAACCATTTCAAAGGATAGCGATAGGTAATCCTTAGGTCTGGGTATGCAGCCGAAGGCTGCATACTCGTTCCTCCAGATTTTCCCCCGCTCCAAACCGTGCGTGACAGTTTCCCATCACACGGCTTTCCATCGTCAGCACATTTTATAACAATCTATACATCAAACAGATTTGCCCTTTTAGGAAACCAGTTCCGGCATTTCTGCCAGCACACGAAGTTTATTGAGCTTTGCCAACTGCATTTTATTGGGATTCAGCACTTTCAGGTACTTTTGTATGGTGCGCTCACTAGAAGAATGAATGAGAATGTGAACCACATCGGAAACAATTATCAAATTTTGGTAACTGTCATTACCGCCCAATGCCACGGGCTTTTTGTGGTGACAATCCACTTGATTTGCCTCCAACTCCACACCGGAAACAGCACATTTACCTTTCTGTGCAACATAAAGCGCAATGCGGTTATCGTTGTACTCCACACTTTGCTTGCCGCATGGCGAGTTCATCAGATAATAGAGGACTGCCATATTGATACCCGAAAGATTCTTGTGGATCTCTATCCGGCCTTCTGGCGTGTACTTGTTTATCCGACTTTTCTTGTCCATGGGCACTCTATGCTGAACATAGGCAATCGGGACGATTGCGTGACCATTCAGATAACGCACCTCCCGGCTTGTGCCGTATTTCTCCTTAATGTACCTGTTTGAGATTTGACCTTTCTTTTGCAGTCTGTGTTTCAATCTGTTGTAAAGGCTCTTTTTGACATCGAAAGCGATTTTGTGAATATCAATATTCACATGGGTTGCTATGCAGTAATAGTTATGAATGCCCATGATGTAGGAGTTGTACTTTTGAATCAGCCGATACTCCATCCCGGGATCATAGGTTTGCCGTATCTGCCCGATGATTCCCTTGCTTTTCTCCCGAATTTTCAATAATGCCTTATCCTTGATATGCGCTTCCACTACATACCGCAGTTGCCCATCTGGTTTCTTTCCCTTTGTTCGGACTTTTAACTTAAAGCCCAGAAACTCAGAGTAATGGCGTTTCAGATTTACAATCTTTGATTTTTCTGGACTGATTTCCAGTCCCAATCGCTCCAAAAGCCATTGTTTTGTTGCCTCGAACAACTTGACTGCATCTGACCGCTTTTTGCAAAAGATTTTGAAATCATCTGCATAGCGGACAACATAGCATTCTTTCAGATTTGTAGTGCGTAATGCCCGGATGGTATTTGATTTATCGGGGGTTCCATTTGCATATATTCTGTGTACATAGTTCTTTTTCGTGGGCATTTCTTCCCATTGGCTGACAATCCACCAATCCAGTTCATTTAGGACTATGTTGGATAGCAGAGGGGAAATAATGCCACCCTGTGGCGTACCCTTTTCGGGGAAGCCGATTCCAGCCACTTCTGCCTTTAGCATGGCAGAAATGATGGACAGAAGCTTTTTGTCCCGGATGCCGAGTGTCCACATCTGCTTCAGCAGTTTTCCGTGGTTCACATTGTCAAAGAAGGATTTTATATCTATATCAATGACATAGTGGCAACCGACACTTTGTATCATTCTTTCCGCTTGGGCAATGGCATTTTCTGCGCTATGGTCTGGTCGAAATCCATTGCTTCGCTTGAAGAATTTTGCTTCACAGATTGGCTCTAATACTTGCAGAATACATTGCTGAATGAGCCTGTCCATAATTGTGGGAATGCCCAGGGGACGGGTTTTTCCGTTGTCCTTTGGAATTTCCACTCTGCGGACGGCATTGGGAATATACCAGTCCAGCTTTCGCTGAACATGGCAGACTAGGGCATTTTCATTCCATTTATTCAAATCGCTTATTGTCTTGCCATCCACACCTGCCGTGCGACTGCCATCATTCTTTCTCATGTTTCTGTATGCCAACTTGATATTCTCCGGGCGTTTTATCAGTTCCACAAGGTTGTGAAACTGGTGTCCCGCAGCACTTTCGGCATACAGTTCATCAAAAACAAGCTGCATATCGTAGTATTCGGAGTTGCGGATTTTCTGCTTCTTTAAGGGTTTCTTCTTGTTTGCCAAAGTCAGTTACTTTCCTTTCTTGCGAGAGGATTTCGCTTTTCTTAGTCATACTCGAACCTTTGAATCTGTATAGTTCTTAATTTATTTACTGCTGACGACTAGTGGCTATCCCTCCACCGCTTCTTTTTCGCAGCGGCTTCATCGGTACTATGCCACCTCTCTCAGATGGATAAAGAATTGTTATATGCAGATGCACCTTCCAATTCAACACTTCACAGCCTGTAACCGGCTCCATGTTCCATCCTTTCCACGTTCCAATATTCCTATCTGTACATATCTGCCCGTAGGTGTCCCTCTGAGCCTGTATGCTGGGCGGTGCCTGTAACACCGCAAGGATTTTCATAGTAAAAATTCTTACTCATCCTCACATACTTCCGTAATCGGAAAGGAACATTTCTGCTCCTGCGCCTTTTAGACCCGTACATTCGGGGTTTCGTCAGTCATCCATGACATTCTGACCATAGGCAGTTTATAGACCTCCGGCGTATCATGCACATATCCCACCGCTGGGACACTTTCCACAGCATAATCTGTTTGGATGCACTTCCGCCGACTTTGGCGAGCGTTACACAGTATTCCTTGCTACATAGGAAAGCCGCATATCGCAGTTTGTAAGGTAGGCGTTTCCGGGCGTTACCCCATCATTCCACCTATCGGAATATTAGTTCTCCAAGTCTTGGGGGGGATTCCCCAATTCTATTTCTAGCTGACTTGTGCGTAACCTTTTCAGTTACGAACGTGTCGCACTTTTGCCCGCACCAACCTCGTGGGCAAGCAATGTGTTGCCGCCGTAAAGGACATGGGCAATGGCGTTGCGCTGGTGTTCCCGGAGGGTGATTTCCGGGTTCATGCCCGCAAAGACGATGTGACTGCCATCGTACTCCCGTGGGCGGATGCTGTTCATTTCCTCGTTGTACTGCCGGACCAGCGCCTGACGGCGTTGGGGGTCTGCCCAAATCCAGTCACGGAACGCATCCCGGATCAGCTGCTGCTTCTGCGCTGCCAGCGTGGTTTCCTTGGCGTTCAGCACCCGCTTTTTGTGTCCGTCCGCATCCTCAATGGTGTCGTACACCTGCACATCCCGGAGGTTCAGAGAATCCTCCAGAATTTCATAGGCACTGACACAATCGGTGCCGTAGGTGTTCCAAGCGGCAACATCGTTGTAGGAAATCCGGGTTTTGTTGCTGATGCTCCATGCGGCGGTATAGGGAGAATACTGCACATCCATGGAATAGCGCAGATAGCTGGGGGTGTCGAAGGTTTCAAACATGAACTGCTTGATGTAAGACCTGTCAATCCAGGTTGCACCCAGACGCACCTCGATTTCCGAAGCATCCAGATACTTGGGCTGTGCCGCCCGGAGGGCTTCCACATTGACCTGATAGGCAGGATTCTCTGCCGCAGCCGCTTCCGCCTGCCGGAGCTTCTGCCGGACATTGCCGGACAGATACTCGTCCGCAGTTACCCAGCCTTCATTATCCTCAATGGCACCGAGGGTGGGATCGTGGAAAATCACTCCCCGCAGCTCCGATGCCAGTTCATCGGCGGTTTTCCCGGTGAGACTGGACATATACGCCATGTCCACCTCAGCCTTTTCCGCAATGGAGAGGGTCAGGGCTTCACTGGCAGTATCCACGGAGGTGACAACCCGGTGGGGCTGAATGGTGCGTTTGGTGAACATAT
>CAMGIN010000180.1 GCA_946056135.1 uncultured bacterium
GGAACCGTTCCTCCGCCCGATCTCCCGTCAGGAAGCCCAGGCTGATGGTCAGCACGCCCACCCGTCCAAAATACATATACAAAATAATCAGCACCTGGGCCGGAACGCTTAAGACCCCCGTAGCCCCTGCCGTGAGTCCCACGGTTCCCAGGGCGGACACCGACTCAAACAGGGCATCCGTGAAGGTCACCGGGGAGGTAGCCGAGATAAAAATCGCGCCAAACATGCCCAGGGCAATCATCATCACCGCGATGGTCATGGCATCCAGTACCTGGGCCTGGGGAATGGTGCGCTTGAACACGCAAACGGAGCTGCGCCCCCTGGCCCGGGCAATCAGAAACAGGCACAGCACGATGAAGGTTACGGTTTTCAGTCCGCCTGCGGTGGAGCCGGAGGAGCCGCCGATGAGCATAAATACCACGCTCATGGCCTTGCCGCCCTCCGTCAGCTGCCCCTGATCGATGGCCGCGAAGCCCGCCGTGCGCAGGGTAATGGATTGGAACAGGCCGTTTATCAGCTTGTCCCCCAGGGGCATACCGCCCAGGGTTCCGGGATTGTTCCATTCCAGCAGGCAGGTCAGCCCCCAGCCAAGCAGCAGCAGCGTCAGGGTGGTCAGCAGTACCAGCCGGGTATAGACGCTGAGCCGTTTGAAGGGCCTGCGCTGGGCCAGCTCCTCCCAGACCAGAAAGCCCAGGCCGCCCACCACCACCAATGCGCCCAGGGTCAGCAGCACCACCGGATCCGACTGAAATTCCAGCAAACTGGAGCCGGGAGAAAGGGAGCCGAAGATATCAAAGCCCGCGTTGCAGAAAGCGGAGATGGCATGAAAGATTCCCCAGCGCAGGGCCCGGGAAAAGCCATATTCCGGCCAAAAGCGAAGGGTCAGAATCAAAGCGCCAATGGCTTCCATGCTGAAGCTGCCCACCAGCACCGTCCGTTCCAGCCGCACCACGCCGTCGATGTCGTTCAGGCTTAAAGCCTGGGCCATGACCAGC
The DNA here is from genome assembly GCA_946056135.1 of uncultured bacterium. GTDB lineage: Bacteria > Bacillota > Clostridia > Oscillospirales > Oscillospiraceae > Faecousia. Next base: position 996 of record CAMGIN010000180.1, read on the forward strand.
CGCTGCTTCAGGCCGATCCGCTTGCGCAGGACAAAGACGAACAGCGTCGCCGCAGACATGAAGCCCAAACCGCCGATCTGGATCAGGCCAAGGATCACCACCTGCCCGAAGCCGCTCCACTGGCTCCAAGTGTCAAACAGGGAAAGGCCCGTGACGCAGGTGGCGGAAGTTGCTGTAAACAGCGCGGGAAGGAAGCCGCAGGAAACACCGCTGCGGGACGCCGCCGGCAGGGACAGCAGCCCGGTGCCCAGCGCAATGATTACCGCGAAGACGATGGCGATAATTTTTGTGGCACTGAGGGATTTGGGACGATGATTCATCCATAGCGTATACAGCTTCGCTCGCAAAGACATACGGGGCTCCTTTCCAGCGGATATACTGCTCCATGATACGTATTTTTATATTATAACAGCTTTGTTTTCATTTGCAAGTCTCATTTTCCCGGCCCGGTTTCCGGACTTGCATTATTCGAAGGGATATGATAAAATTCGGATAAATACATTGTGAACTCACAGATGCAAAGGATGTGCGATGCAGAATATGAAGAAATTGAGTCGCGGTGCTTATGAGGACACCAAGGGGTTTATCCGCGTGCTGGAAACACTGCTGGAAGTTCTGATACTGACCGTTCTCTATTATATTGCCTGGATGAAAGGCTACCCCCTGTCCTACTTTGCCTATAAGGGCAAATATGTGCTGATGGGCGTATACGCATTGCTGGCCCTGGTGTTCTTCCAGAATTCGGACTGCACCATGTTCGGTCATCTGCACCGGCTGGACCTGGTCATCGGGCAGATTATTTCCCTGTTTCTGGTCAATTTCATCACCTATTTCCAGCTGTGCCTGATTGCGAACCAGATGCTCTCCCCGATCCCCATACTGGAACTGTTCGCTGCGCAGATTCTGGTGTCCATGCTTCTGGTAAACGTGTACGCCAAGCTGTATCACCGTCTGTATGCCCCCCACGACATGCTGCTGATTTACGGCCGCAAGCGGGGTGTGGAGCTGAAAATCAAGATGGACGCCCGCCGGGACAAGTACAACATCAGCAAGCTCATGAACGCAGAGGAAGGCTTTGACGCGATCCGCCAGGAGATTCCCATGCATGATGCCGTGATTCTCAACGATGTCCCCGCCGAGATCCGCAACGACATTCTGAAATACTGCTACCGCTACCGGGTCCGCACCTATGTAGCGCCGAAGCTGACGGACATCATGCTCCGGGGCGCCAAGATCAACACCCTGTTTGACACCCCGCTGCTGCTGGTGAAGGGTACCGGCCTGACCCCTGCCCAGCGGGTGGCCAAGCGGGCCATGGATGTTATCCTTTGCGCCATCGCCATGATCCCCGCTGCCCCCATCATGCTGATTGTGGCAGCAGCCATCAAGCTGGAGGACGGCGGCCCGGTGTTCTATAAGCAGAAGCGGCTGACCCGAAACGGCCGGGAATTTGAAATCCTGAAATTCCGCAGTATGATCGTAGATGCGGAGAAGTACGACGGTGCGGTGCTGGCCTCGGACCGGGATCCCCGAATCACCAAGGTGGGCCGGATCATCCGGGCCTGCCGTGTGGACGAGCTTCCCCAGCTGCTGAACATCCTGAAGGGCGACATGAGCATCGTAGGTCCCCGTCCGGAGCGGAAAGTGATTGCCGACGAATACACCAAGGACATCCCGGAATTCCCCTATCGCCTGAAGGTTCGCGGCGGCCTGACGGGCTATGCCCAGATCTATGGAAAGTACAATACCAGCCCCTATGACAAGCTGCGCCTGGATCTGATGTATATTGAGAACTACTCCCTGCTGCTGGACATCAAGCTCATCATTCTGACACTGCGGATTCTCCTCAGCAAGGACAGCACCGAGGGCATTGACAAAGCCCTGGAAAATCAAAAACTGGCTGACGAGCTGTTCCGGGAGTTGGAGGGGCCGGAGTCCGAGGAATGACGGAATCGTTACGAAAACACTTTCATTCAAAAAATGAAAGTTTTAATAGGAAGATCCCTCCAAAATGCGCTCGAAAAACACGAAAACGGCAGCGACGTTTCACAGTGCCTATCTGACAAAACCAAAGGCTTTTATTGGATATCAGTATTAGATATTGCAAAATCAAAAAATAAATGATATAATACTTCTCATGAAAATGGATATTTTGTCTATATAAAGGCGGAAAGGAGGCACTATGGACGAATTGCTGGTTTCTGTCATTATTCCCGTTCACAACGGTACAAAATATGTCTGCCAGGCTATTGACTCCGCATTGGTCCAGGATGTGCCTCTGGAGATCCTGGTCATTGACGATGGCTCCAAGGATAATCTGGACCAGGTCATGGAGCGCTATCGGTGCGAACCCAAAATCCGCTATCTGAAAAATGAGAAAAACATCGGGGTAGCCGCAACCCGCAACCGTGGTGTCAGCCTGGCCCGGGGAAACTACATTGCCTTTCTGGATGCCGATGACTACTGGATGAAGGACAAGCTGAAAAAACAGCTGGCCCTGATGAAAGAAACGAACTGCGTAATCTGCTCCACCGCCCGGGAGCTGATGGACATGGATGGAAAACTGACCGGGCACATCATCCCGGTGAAGCCGCAGATCACTTACGGCAATCTGCTGCTGAGCAACCGCATCAACTGCTCCTCCGTGGTGATCCGGACGGAGGTGGCCCGGGAATTTCCCATGCACAACGACGACAGCCATGAAGACTATCTGATGTGGCTGGAGGTTCTTCGGAAATACCGCACCGCCTGCGCGG
>CAMGIN010000181.1 GCA_946056135.1 uncultured bacterium
GGGACGGTTGGAATGGCCGGAATTATAAGCACCCAATACATCCCGGAAGTAGACGTCGTCTCCCAGAATCTCCGGTGCCTGGGTCCGCAGGGGGATGGCAACGGTTTCGCCGTATTCTGCTTCCTCTGTCAGGGCCTTCGCTTCCTCCAGGTCAAAATCATAGCCGTACACCCCATCCAGTCGGGTGTAGGTCTGCAGATCCAGAGACGCGTCCACCGGTTCCGTACAGACTTCCCGGTAAAGCGTCTCCAGATCCGGTGCTTCCGGCAGTGTCTGGGCTTCGGGGATCTCCACCTCCACCACCAGGCAGCCCCGGTCATAGGCATCCAGCACCTGGGCAAGGACAGCTTCCACATCCAGCTTCTGTTCCGGCGTTCCCAGCGTCAGCAACAGGGTCTGGCAGGGCGCGGTTTCGTCAAAGTCTGTTTCCGTCAATGCGGGCTTCTTCCCTTCCAATTCATAATGCCAGTCGGAGAATTCCACATCGTATTGATCGGCGTAGTCCTGCAGAGCAGAACGGATTACCTCCTGATCCAGCTGCAGGAACGGAAGCAGACCCAAATCCCGTTCCTCCTGGGTGCTGTCCCGTCCGCAGGCGAAGGCCGCCTTCACCGCCTCACGAACCGAAAGCTTCCCAACCGTGCCCTCCGGCGTCAAGCGCAGCTCCTCCTGGGGCAAGCGAATCACCATATCCTCCTGCGCCAGGCGATTGGCGGTGCTTTGCAGCGCCTTTCGGGCCTCGGAGCGGGTCATGCCGCCTACATCCAATCCGGCAACGGTCACGTCGGACACAATCCGATTTCCATAGGGGTCCAAAGCCGCCTTTCCCACAGCACAAGCGGCAACGACCACGCAGACGGCTGCCAGAATCCCCAACAAAAGCTTCCGGGAGATGATTTTTTCTCTGTCTTTCATGACGGCGTTTCCTTTCAAAATCGGAAGTAAAATACCCATAGGGGCTGATTTTTTCGAGCGGTTCCATTGTACCAAAAAATCCCGGGTTTTCAATGAACAATCCGGTACTTTTTTCCATCCCCCTAAAAAAGCTCCCCGCAAAGCTATGCGGGGAGGGACGGGAATATGGGAAGGAAAGGGCCGTTACCGGGCCACCTTTTCAAAATCGGAAGCCGGATGCTTGCACAACGGGCAGACGAAATCCGCTGGAAGCTCCTCGCCCTCATATTCATAGCCGCACACGGTGCAGCGCCAGACGGTCTTCCCCTGGGGTGCGGCGGTTTGAACAGGCTTGGGCTTGATGCTGGACTGGTAGTAGGCATAGGTAGCGGAGGGATCCTTGGACAGCACCTCCATATCCTCCACAGCGGCGATGAAAAGGGTGTGGGTCCCCAGGTCGATGGTCTGCTCCACCTTGGCGCTGATATAGGCATTGGTACCCTCGGTGATGTAGTACACACCGTTGGCACTGCGCTTACAGGCAGTGTAACCGGAAAACTTGTCCACATCTGTACCGGACTGGAAGCCAAAGTGCTTGAAAATGTCAAAGCAGGCTTTCTGGCTCAAAATGGAAATGTTGAACACCCCGCTGTGCAGCAGCATATCGTGGGTCAGATTGCCCTTATTCACGGCAATGCTGATCCGGTTTGGTTCCGAGGTCACCTGGGCCGCCGTGTTGATGATGCAGCCGTTGTCCTTGCCCCAATACTGAGTGGTCAGAACGAACAGGCCGTAGGACAGATTGTACATGGCTTTTTTATCCATTGGAATTCCCCCTGTAAAGTTTCATTTCCGGGCCGCGAAAGCCGTATGAACCGGATAGTCTTATTCCTATTTTATTCTATGCCTTACCGGGAATTTGTCAAGGGGAAACAGGGAAAGGTTGCTTTTTCTTTTCGGCTCTGTTACTATACATACAATCTATGCAAGGAAGGGATGCTCCATGTTCTTTTTTGCTCCGCTGATCGCGGCCCCGGTCTATTACCTGATGATTGCCTATGTGCTTGCCGCAGTGGTGCCTGCCATTTTTCTCATGCGCTACATCTACAAGCAGGACCGCATTGAGCGGGAGCCGCCCTGGCTGCTGGCCAACCTGGTTTGGCGCGGGATTCTGGCAGCGCTGGCATCCATTGTGCTGGAGCTTTTGGGGCAGTCCATTCTGGATGCCCTGGTGTCCCCGGACAACCCCAACTATGTGATCCTGCTGGCCTTCCTGGTAGTGGCCGTCGTGGAGGAAGGGTGCAAGTTCTTCTTCCTGTACCGCCGAACCTGGCACGACCCCAACTTCAACTTCCGTTTTGACGCAATCGTCTACGCGGTCTTCGTCTCCCTGGGCTTCGCCGCCTTTGAAAATGTGAAATATGTATTCCGCTACGGCCTGTCCGTGGCCCTTCCCAGAGCCATCCTGGCTGTTCCGGGCCACATGGGCTTCGCGGTCTTTATGGGCATCTTCTATGGCCGGGCCAAGCGCTGCTATGACCGGGGCAACCGGTTCGGCTGCAAGTTCAATCTGGTGCTGGGCTACCTGGCGGCGGTACTGCTCCACGGCGTCTACGACACCTGCTGCATGAGCGGAACGGAGCAGTCCACACTGGTTTTCGTGGTGTTCGTGCTCGTCATGTACCTGGCCGTCTACCTGCTCATCAAGCACGAGTCAAAAACGGACGCGCCTGTATAAGTCCGTCAACCAGTCTCCGGCTTTTGCGTTATTGTTCCGCCTGTTTGGCTTCCACCCAGGCCCAGATCTCGCTCTCCGGGGTGTCGGTGACAACATAGCGCGTCACATAGCCGCCCCACATACCGTCACAATTTTCCTGCTCAATTTCCGTCAAGTTCCCGTTTTCGTCAAACCGGTAGGTGTACAGCGTACAGGGATTCTCTGCCGCATTCTGAGAATAGGAATAGGCCAGCCGAATCTCCCTGTCGCTAATCAGGCCGTAGCCCTGGGGGAAGTAAATAGAGTCATACTCAGATTCATAGAAGCTGCGCTTGAGCCACAGGCCGTAGAAGATTCCGTCCGGCCCTTGCACCGCGCTGTGAGAATACCCTCCCGCGTTGTTGTAGAAATCGATGACCATGGTATCGCCATACTTCCAGTCTACCTCGGTCATATGGAAGCCATCCTCATAGGCGCTGTAGCTGGACTCATATTTCTCCACCCGGTAATTGCCGCTCTGAATCTTTTCGATAGCGGCGTCCACCCGGGCCAGGGCCTCTTCGCTGCCTTCGCCAAAGACCCCGCCGGTCTGGTAAATGGCAAACTCCGCGTACTGGATGATGGACTCCGTTCCATTGTAGAACCGCTTGCCCATGCGGTAGACGCCGGCATCCAGATTGCCGTAGACCGAGGACCAATCCACCTGACGCATGGCGGTTTGGCTGACGATTTGGATGGTTTCCTCGCCCCAGCTGGCCTGGGTATCTTCGCTGCCAAGGCGCTTCCAGTCGTTGCCGATTTTCTTTTCCAGCCAATAACTTCCATCCGTTGTGTAGTTGGACACGCCCACAGTGTCGGTGCCGATCCAGACTTCACCGCCGCTGGGAGACAGCAGATCGTCATCCACCCGGAAAAAGATGCCCCAGGGGGAATTCTTGGCGGCATCAAAGGAATCCTCCGTTTGGTAAGAGTCCACGTTGGAAACATAGCCGTAGAAATCCTCTTCAACCTCCAAACGCCGCGCCTGCTCCGCAATGACGGCTCCGTTTTCGTCCATGGTCTGCACCAGCCGGTCCACGGATTGCAGAGTGCCGTCCTCATAGAACCGGAAGGTATCGGT
>CAMGIN010000182.1 GCA_946056135.1 uncultured bacterium
ATGTAGCCGTTGTTGACTTCCTTCACATAGGAGTAGACCATCTTGGAGACACGGCCAACCTCTTCTTCCTCGGAGTCGATAAAGACAGCTTCGCCAGGGCCGCCGTACTGCTTGGCGCGGATGTAGAAGTCATCCGCCAGCACTTCAAAGCCAACCATCTCCCGGGCGGGCCCGGTTTCCTTCACCTTCAGCAGTGCTTCTTTGCCGATAAAGTCCTTGTCCCACTTGATGTTCTTGTCCAGACCCACTTCGATGGGATTGGTGTGGGCGAGGTCCCGCATGTAGTAGATGCCAGCCTCGGTGGGCAGAGTCCATGCCATGATCTGGAACTCGGTGACACGCATACCGCCGTTTTTCACGACCTCGGCATCCACCAGCTGCTGGATGGTTTCCAGATCGTCGGGGGACATATAGATCTCGTAGCCCCATTTCTCACCGGTGAAGCCGCCGCGGTTAATCTTCACGGGGATGCCATTGATCTCATTGTCCCGAATTTCGAAGAATTTCTGATCCTCCACGGAATCGGTGCAGAGGGCCTCGATGACAGCCTTGGACTTGGGACCCTGGACGGCCAGCATCTGCCAGTCCTCAGTGATCTCGGACCATTCCACATCGTAATCGCCCTGATGGTAGTACCACCAGTCGTCAGCCTTGGTGGCATACAGCGTGGAAACCCAATAGGTATCCTCGGAGACCCGCATGATGACCACGTCATCGATGATTTCGCCCTGTTCGTTCAGCATGGTGGTGTATCGATCCCGCCCCACACCCAGAGAGGCAATGTTGCCGGTATAGATGTAATCCAGAAAAGCCACCACGTCAGGGCCGGTGATCTCGATGAGCTGATGGGTCCAGAAATACCAGCCTACGTTTTTGCGGACAGCCATGTGCTCGCTGCGCTTCATGTCGTCATACTTGAAAATGTTCTTATACATGGTGCTTCCTCCCCATTAAGCGAACTTGTCGATTTTCTTGGCAATTTTAATGCGGAGCTTCCTTTCGGGGGAGTCCTCTTCCCAGCAGGACCACTGGGCGTTGATCAGGGTTTTGGACATACCGTACCACATGGCCAGATGGGCTTCGGGCAGATCCTTGGTGCCGGTGATTTCCAGACCGCTGCGGTCGATGACCAGAATGCACTCCTTCTCGTTAAAGGCTTCCACCTCGTAAGAACAGACCAGCGCCTGCAGCTGCATTTCAATCAGACCGGCAAGCAGACGGCCGTCTTCTCCGATGGAATTGGGCACACCCATCCAGTCCCGCAGACCCTTGATGGCGTAACGCTCGCCGAACATAGCCTTGCCGGCAGCCTCCAGCACGCACCACAGGATGTGGTCGGCCTGTTTCCGGGTCACATAACCGCGCTTCACGGTTTCTTCAATAGCGGGCAGCACATACAGAGAAGCGGCTGTGGACATGTTCATCATCTGGTTGGAGGAATCGGTCTCGTTGTTGGTGCCGTTGACAAAGTGGTAGTTACACTCCTCACGGAACATCATGGACTCTTCCACGGTGTCCTCTTCCTGGGTGTACTTCTTATAATCATCTGTAACAGCCGGGCCAAAGCTCTCCCACAGCGCGTGAGGGGGAGCGGGGTACTTTTCCCGGTTCTCGGCGATGATACGGCAGTGACGGTCGCCACAGCCCTTTGCCTCGACCATCATGTAGTCCAGGGTGGGACCGTCCGGGCGGCGTTCCCGGGACGCCTTTGCCTGACCCTGCAGAGACATTGTGGTGGTTCGGCACAGCTCGGAGCCGACGATATCCCAGTCACAAACATCCAGCTCCTTTTCACAGCGGTAGGTGCCGAAGTCCTGGCAGCGGCCGCACATCAGCAGCGCGTCGTCGCCCTTGTCGCCGATGAGAGCGCCGGGATAGTCACCGCACATAAAGGGGTGAATGCCAAAGCCGTCGTCGTCACCATAATACTTACCGGTCATGTACAGACGCTGGAAGGCTTCCTCACACATCAGCTGCGCGCGCTCGGGATAATCGGGTACGATAATGCGCAGAGCCTGGATCACGGCAGCGGAGAGAACGGACTCAAAACGGCTGATATAGTGCATAGCCTCCTGATAGCTGATCAGCTTATTCCATGGAGACTGCAGAGCAACATATTCCTTAATGGTGGTTCCCACACCGGAATTCTGGGGAATTCTTTCATCAATTTTCTTGCTCATAATCCTGCTCCTTTCTTAGTCCTCGGGGGGATACTGCTCAATGGCGGGCTGGAAACGGAAAATATTGTGGCTCGCGCCGGAATCTGCCACAACGCACTCTCCGGTGATGCCGTCGGCCATGGGGGTAGCCAACGCGTAAGCAATGATAGCCACTTCATCAACGGGCTGCTGTCCGTCGGTTCTCCAAGCCATCAGTTCGTCATAGATTTCATCCTGCTTCTCTTCAGAGATCATCTCAGAAGCCAGATTGCCTGCGGAGCCGGGGGTGACCATGCCGCCGGGGGCTACCGCATTGACCATGATACCGAAGCGCTTCAACTCCTTGGCAGCCTGGGTCGCCAGGGCGATCACCGCGCCCTTGCTGGCCGCGTAATGGGAATAGCCGCCGAACACCGGATAGGGCATCCAGGGACTGTTGGAAGCGATCAGCACCATCTTTCCTTTCACACCATTCTCAACCATATAGCGGCTGACGTACTTTACCAGGAAGAAAGAGCCGTTGACATTGGTGTCCATAACCTTTTCCAGGTCTTCTCTGGGCAGATCGTACAGATGGGCGTAGTTCCAGGTGGCGGCGGAGTTGATAAAGATATCCAGACCACCGAAGGTTTCCACGGTGAAGCTGACCAGATTTTCCACCTGTTCCTCTTCCCGGACATCGCAGAAGCAGAACTGAACCCGATCGCCATAACCCTGCTGGGTCAGCAGATCCATGGCCGCTTCCTTTTCCACTTCGGAGTTGGAGGCGATGACCACCTTGGCGCCGCCCTGCAGAAGACGCAGAGCAATGTCAAAGCCCAAACCGGAGCTGCCTCCGGGTACCAGGGCGACTTTGCCTTTTACGGAAAACATATCCTCCAGGGGACGGGCAGCTTTGATGTAGCCCTCCAACATGGCCTTATCACCGGGCTGAAATGACATAAAGATTCCTTCTTTCTTAGTCCCCATCGTTATGATGGGCGTATAATAATGAATGCGCATCTCGGGAACGAACATCATGGTTATTGTAATTTGAAAAAGGAACTATGAATATGCACAAAACAAAGGTTTTTGTGGCTCGATAATCCGACAAAATAACGGGCAGAACATTGACTTCTCGATCACATTCCCCTATAATGAGGGCAGAACAAAAAAGGGAGGGAATCCCATGAAACTGAATGCGGATATTGTATTCGGAGCGTTAACGCAGCGGTATCCCGTTAGAATGATGGGGACAAGGACCACGGGGATGACGATTTCCCGGCCGGAGCTGTATCTGGATAATGAGGTGGAGTTTCTGTCCGACCATTTGTACCTGGCTACGGTGGACCACCTTCCGCTGCACCCGCGGCTACAGAAAAATGTGGTGATTGTCGTTATCGGCGAGGGCGCAAAGCTTTCCCACTACCGGGAGAAATGCTGCCTCATAGTAATCAAAGAAAAGGCGGATTTCTTTGGGGTCAACAAGTATATCTGTCAGGTTTTTGACCGTTACTACGCATGGGAGAAGAAGCTCTTTGATATCTTCCTGGAGTCTGCTGATCTGCAGGAGATCGT
>CAMGIN010000183.1 GCA_946056135.1 uncultured bacterium
CTCATACTCCGGATCATACAGGTCACGCTACCGAGGAGTACGCCATTAAGTGTACCAAGTGTGGATATGTCATTGAAGCACAGCTCGGCCATACCCATGTGTTTGACAAGGAAGTAGCAACCGAAGCTTACAAGGCATCTGATGCCACCTGCACAGCAAAGGCTACTTATTACAAGTCCTGCGCTTGCGGCGAAAAGGGCACGGCAACCTTTGAGTACGGTGAACTGGCAGATCACAACTGGACTCCTGCTACCTGTACTGCTCCAAAAACCTGCTCTGTATGCCATGCAACCGAAGGTGATCCTCTCGGACATACCGAAGGCACCGAATGGAAGTCTGACAAGGACAATCATTGGCACACCTGTACCGTTGCAGGCTGTGGTGTGGTAATCGAAAGCAGCAAGGCGGCTCACACACCTGACCGTGAGGCTGCAACCGAAACCGACCCGATTAAGTGCTCTGTGTGTGATTATGTCATCACTCCCGCACTTGGCCTGCAGGAGTACACCATCGATCTGCCATTTTCCCTCGCCGTAAAGCTGACCGGTGATGAGAAGCCTGCCAAGGAAACCTTCAAGTTCGAAATCTACGACCTGGGCGTCGAGGATGCCGAGTTCGAGATTCTGAACGACAGCGTTACGGCTGAAAACATCGCGTTTGACGAGAACGGCGTTGCCTTCATCGAAGGTATCATCAAAATTAAGGTGACCGGCGAAGATCAACTGTGCAACCTCACCGAGGGCTTTAGTGTCCGCATGGTGAAGGGCTCCACAAAGGGCTGGACCTATGCTTCCGAGCAGTGGCGCATTGAACCTTTCTTCGAGAACGACGCGCTGGATCTGAAAATCGCTGTTAAGGAGATCGTTGACGGCGAAATCAGCGAAGCATATGCCAACGGCATGAGCTTCTCCGTGGGCTACGAAGCCGTGACCGAGCCTGGGACACCCCAGACCGGCGACAGCAGCATGATGGTTCTTTGGATCGCATTGTTCGTTGTTTCCGGCGCCGGCGCAACGGCCATCTACAGCAGAAAGAGAAAGTCTTCTGCCAAATAATGCGTGATTGACACCAAGCCGCAGGCGGCGACAGCAATTTTGCTGTCGCCGCCTTTTCCTATATAAAAAGAAAAAACAGAAGGTGAGAGCGGTCTGCCAGAGATTGCAGAGTTCCATCATAGCGCTTCTTCCACCGATAGATATACTGCCTGTTGGTGCGGTAACGAATCGCTGCTTTTGTGACTCCGTATTTCTCAGCATACCGAATTAGGGATTGCCTATACTGCATCGTTTGTGTTATCTTATCCATGGCGAATAGGGTGGCACCTGCCTTTCGGTTTTGTCTCGACAACTCAACCTTAACACAGACCATCCCTATTCGCTATCCTTTTTTCTGTTTGTCACACATCATCGTAACACCTACAGGAGATGCCCTTTTGCCGCATACTGCGCTCTTGACGAAACAGGGCGATTAATTTATAATAATTAATAATTACCCAAAAAAAGAAAAGGAATGGGATACATATGAAAAAGAACGGTTCTAAACTGATCGGCCTGATTCTTTGCCTGGTTATTCTGGGTATTACGGTGCCCGTGGGTATCTTCACAAAGGTGTTCAGTGTGGAAGAATTGGGGAACATTTCCGTTGACTTTTCCGCTATTTTGAAGCTCATTATCATGATCGCGGCGGTCATGGCCATTGAAAGACTCATCGGATTCCTGCTGGGGCTTCCCAAGCCGGAAAACCACAGGGCACGCTCCATTCTGACCATTGTGCAGAGTTTGCTGAAATATGTGGCGGGACTGGTGATTTTGTGCTGGGGCCTGGCAATTATCGGAGTGAATGTGTCCACCATCGTGGCCAGCGTGGGAATCGTAGCCCTGATCATCGGCTTCAGCGCGGAAAGCCTCATTGCTGATGTGGTGACGGGCGCCTTTATGCTGTTTGAGAATCAGTACAATGTGGGCGATATTGTGGAGGTGGACGGCTTTCGCGGCGTGGTGACCAACATCGGCATCCGCACCACCAGCATCACCGATCCCGGCGATAATGTGAAGATCATAAACAATTCCGCCATGCGCAATATCCTCAACCGCTCCAACAAGCTCTCCCGCAGTGTCAGCGACATCTGCATCCCCTATGAAACGGATCTGGAGAAGCTGGAGGCGGAGATCCCGGCTCTGATGCAGTCTATATACGAAAAACATCCCGACGTGATGCAGGCGGCTCCCGTGTATCTGGGTGTGCAGGCTCTTGCAGACAGTGCGGTGGTGCTGCGCTTTGTAGTGAATGTAAATGAGAAGGAGATCTACTCTGGCGCCCGTATTCTCAACCATGACCTGCTTCTGGGCTTTAGAAAGCTGGGCGTGGAGTGCCCGTTCCCCCAGATGGATGTGCATACGAAGTGATCGCGGCGTAAAATACCGGGGAAGAAGGTGCGTCATACTATGAACTACGCATGGGAAGACGAATTCCATGTCGCTCCCCAGGGAGAGCCGACGGCAGAGAGCCGGTATGCTGCAAAAGAACCGGTTACGGACATGGAGTTGGAGTTTTCCATTCCTGTGGCGGAGCTTCCTACTTGCCAGGTGGGCACGGGAGAGGGGAAAAAGAAAAGCGAGGAACAAAAAGACAGACATCGTCTGCTCAAGCGGATGATGCTGGCTCCGGCGGTCTGCTGTGTGGCCCTGTCCACCCTTTTTGGGTCTGTGTCCGGCAGGCCTTCCATGGATGTGCCGCTCCCGGAAGGAGGAGGAACGGTGATCACCGAGCCTGTGGGCGGCGACGAGTTTCCGAGCCTGCCGAACCTGGCGCCGGATTTTGCCGGGGACTACGCCTGGAGCGATTTGGGCTCTGAGGAATATGTCCGCTTTACGAATGTGGGCGATGAGCGGCCTATCTTTCTGGAGATGGGCAGCGCATGGGGTCAATTCGGTATCACGGACGAAAACGGCGTTTTCGTTCCCAACTCGGTCTCCACCGTACCCAATGCACGGTACGACGCCGCCACGAATACCCTGACGCTGGAGAATTTCTCCGCCGGCACGCTGGACTTGAACCTCATGGGCAACGGCCTGAAGATCCACCTTATCGGCGATAACCGGCTGGATCATCTGTCGGTGTGGGGCGCTTTATACGGCGGCAGCGTGACCCTTACCGGAACAGGCAGCCTCACCGTGAACGAGAGCGGCGCTTCGCCCAACGGTGTGGGTATTTATCTCCACTGCGAGCAAAGCAGGAGCTGCCTTATGGTGGACAAGGGCGTGACGCTGAAAGCCTACGGCAGCCCCGCCATCCTGATAGAGGATACGCTGCTGGAGCGCGGCATCTACTATAAGAACACCTCGCAGCTTTCCGGCGGCACAGGAGGCATTGTCAACACAAAATCCGCCGGTGAGGGAGCAAATTGCTATGATTTCTCCGTTCTGGACGCAAACGGCCAGCCTGTAAGCTATGTGCAGATCGCGCCCAGTGGGCGGTAATAACCGATAAAAGCCTTGGGAGTGTTATGCTCCCAAGGCTTTTGCTTTATCCGTGCCTGACGGGGGCATGGCGCTCCTTTGCCTTTTTCGGTATGTGGCACTTTGAGGGCGTGAAACTGGGCACTATTGTCTGCGCCCGATAAGGTACAATAAGTTGCGCCGGCGCCGGAAACAACGAACAATGCGATCCAAAGAACCATCATGCTGC
>CAMGIN010000184.1 GCA_946056135.1 uncultured bacterium
GCCCCTTTTGCACGCAGTACCGTCACAAGGGGCGTCAAGGATGCCGCCCCCTACGCACTGTAAACGATCATTTACAGCAGCAAAATACCGGGCGAGGCGGGAAAACGGCCGCGTAAAGCTGCCTCATATGCCAAAGCGCTCCCATGGCCGTTTGGCTTTGGGAGCGCTTTTTCACTATGGTTTTCTTCTGATCCTGGACAGAAGACTGGCAAGGCCGGTCTTCTTCGGCGTCACGGTGACGGGTTGCGCCGCTGCCGGAACGGGCGCCGGCTGTTTCTGCTGTTTGACCGGGGGCAGCTCCCGTTCGGCTGGCTTGGGTTCCTGGGGCTGCTCCGGTTTGGCGATGGCCCAGGCGCCGCTGCAGGCCTGCTCGTAGAAGTAGTCCTGGGCGTTGAATGGCTTCCCTTCCCCCGCCTGGTGAACGTAGACCCCATCCGGCTGCTGGGCGCGCAGCTTGGCAGTATCCCGAAGCTGGTCAAAGAAGATGGCCTCCACATGCTTTTTCAGGCTTTCATCGTAGATGGGCGCGGCAACCTCCACCCGGTGCATGGTGTTGCGGGTCATGAAGTCCGCGGAGGAGATGTAGGCCTTCCGCCGGTCCTCCGTTCCGAACAGGTAGATCCGGGCGTGCTCCAAGTACCGTCCCACGATGCTGTATACCCGGATGTTGTCGGTGAGCCCAGGCACGCCGCCCACCAGGCAGCAGATGCCCCGCACCAGCAGGTCCACATGGACACCGCTCTGGGAGGCCTCCACCAGCTTTTCAATGATTCCCTTATCCGTCAGGCCGTTGAGCTTGAAGCCCAGATACCCTTCCCCGCCGGATCTCGCCTGCTGGATCTCATCGTCGATCATACTTAAGATTCGGGGCCGCAGGCACTCCGGAGCCACCAGCAGATACCGGGTGTCCTCCACCACCTCGCCCATGGACAGGCTGTTGAAGACCCTGGCTGCTTCCGCACCCAGCTCCTGAGAGGCGGTCATCAGCGCCAGGTCTGTGTAGAGGCGCACCGTGTCCTCGTTGTAGTTGCCGGTGCCAATCTGGGTAATGTACTCCACATGGTCCCCCCGCTTGCGGGTGATGAGCAAAAGCTTCGAGTGGACCTTCAATCCGTCCAGGCCGTAGATTACCCGGCACCCGGCCTGCTCCAGCACCCGGGACCAGCCGATGTTGTTCTCCTCGTCGAACCGGGCCCGCAGCTCTACCAGCACCACGACCTCCTTGCCGTTCTCTGCCGCGTCCACCAGGGCCTCCACAATCTTGCTGTTGTGGGCCACCCGGTACAGCGTCATCTTGATGGACACCACCTCCGGGTCCTGGCCCGCCTCCTGCAGCAGCCGAAGCAGCGGGCGGATGCTCTCATAGGGGTAGAAGAGCATAATATCCCGCTGCCGGATCTGGGCCGCCATGGGCAGGTTCGGATCCACATTGGGAGAATTCTGGGGCACCCGGCGAGAATAGAACAGCTCCGTTCTATCCCGGAGGGCATCCTTCAGATAGCCGATAAAGGACAGGTCCAGCGGAATGTCGCTGGAAAACAGGTGCTTCCGGGACAGCCCCAGGCAACGGCACAGGCTGTCCCGAACGGTGTCGGTGAGCTTGCCCTTGTATTCCAGCTTCACAGGGCTGAGCTTGGTCCGGCGGCGGATCAGCTTCTCCATGCTCTTGCGGTATTCGTCGGGGAGCATCTCATCCTCGTTGGAGGCGATGTCGTCCACCTGGATGTCGGCACTGCGCACCAGCCGGATCAGGGCCGCCCCCTCCACCTTAAAGTGGACAAAAATCTTCGGCAGGAACTGGACAATCAGCTCCTCCAGCAGCACGAACCGCAGTCCCTCCCCCGGCAGGGGCACAAGACGGCGCAGGGTTCCCTCCGCGCAGGGCACGATGCCGATGCGCTCGCTGCTCTTGGTCCGCAATATGGCCACGGCGTAAATTCCCTTGTTGCGCAGGAATGGGAAGGGCTGCTTGCGCCCCACGATTTGCGGAGACAGCAGCGGCAGCACGTCGGTCATGAAGTACTTTTCCAGGAAGGCCTGGGTCTTATCCGGCAGGCTGCCGAACCGGCACAGCTCCACGCCGTAGCCGCCCAGCTCCCGCATCAGCTCCTTGTAGATCCGGTCCCGCTCCGCCAGCAGCACCTTGGTCCGATCCAGCACGGCGGAAAGCTGCTGGGCGCTGGTCATACCGGTCTTGTCGTCGGTGACGCCGTCGTTCAGGGTGTCCATCAGCATGCCCACCCGAACCATATAGAATTCATCCAGGTTGCTCTGGAAGATGGCGGCAAAGTTCAGCCGCTCAAACAGAGGATTGCTCCGGTCCCTGGCCTCCTCCAGCACCCGCTCGTTGAACTT
Organism: uncultured bacterium; assembly: GCA_946056135.1. Classification (GTDB taxonomy): domain Bacteria; phylum Bacillota; class Clostridia; order Oscillospirales; family Oscillospiraceae; genus Faecousia. The sequence continues at coordinate 2,356 of CAMGIN010000184.1, forward strand.
CAGCCAGGAAAGCTCCCGGTTGACGCAGCAGCTCAGCGCTCCCGCTCCGGCTTGCTCCGGCCCTGACGCAGTATTCTCTCTCATCTCAATCACATCCTTGGCTCGTTTTCCATTTTCTCTACTTTATCATAGCACAATCCCAGGAAAAATGCACCCCTTTTTTTCAGACAATCTTGCAGGTGCAGCGCAGCAGGCCGGGTACGGAAAAATCCGAAAAGCTGTTGCATATTTTCCCCTTTCGTGCTAGAATAAAGTGTCTTGGTATGCACATTCCGGAAAATAAAATACAATGCAGACAAAGGAGCTTTGCAATAAATGAAATTAGGTATCGTGGGACTTCCCAACGTAGGCAAGTCCACCCTGTTCAACGCCATCACCAACGCGGGTGTCCCTGCGGACAACTACGCCTTCTGCACCATCGACCCCAACGTGGGTGTGGTCTCCGTTCCCGACGAGCGGCTCACCTGGCTGGCCCAGCTGCACAACCCCAAGAAGGTGACCCCTGCCGTCATTGAATTCGTGGACATCGCCGGCCTGGTGAAGGGCGCTTCCAAGGGCGAGGGTCTGGGCAATAAGTTCCTCAGCAACATCCGCACCACCGACGCCATCGTCCATGTGGTCCGCTGCTTTGAGGATTCCAACGTCACCCATGTGGAGGGCAGCACCGATCCTCTGCGGGATATCGACATCATCAATCTGGAGCTGGTGATGGCGGACATCGAAATGGTGGAGCGCCGCATCGACAAGGCACAGAAGGCCATGAAGGGCGGCGACAAGAAGTTTGCCCGGGAGGTGGAGGTCTTCACGCAGCTGCTGGAGCACCTGAATGCGGGCAAGCTGGCCAGAACCTTCACCGACGACGCCGAGGACTTGGCGCTGATCGGCACCTCCGACCTGCTGACCCTGAAAAAGACCATCTACGTTGCCAATCTGGCGGAAAACGAGATCAACGAGCCGGAGAGCAACCGCCACTATCAGGCGATGAAAGCCCTGGCCGACGCCGAGGGCAGCCAGTGCCTGCCGATCTGCGCCAAGCTGGAGGCGGACATCGCGGAGCTGGACGATCCGGAGGAAAAGGCTATGTTCATGGAGGAGCTGGGGGTTGCCGAATCCGGTCTGGACCGGCTGATCAAGGCCAGCTACACACTGCTGGGGCTGATCTCCTTCCTGACTGCAGGCAGCGACGAGTGCCGGGCCTGGACCATCAAGAAGGGCACCAAGGCTCCCCAGGCCGCAGGCAAGATCCACACGGATTTCGAGCGGGGCTTCATCCGGGCGGAGGTCATTGCCTTCGAGGACATGAAGGCCTGCGGCACCATGGCGGC
>CAMGIN010000185.1 GCA_946056135.1 uncultured bacterium
ACTCTGGCACGGGTCAGGCAGCAGAACCCGGATCAGCCGGAGTTCAATCAGGCCGTTTACGAGGTTCTGGAATCTCTGCGGGTCGTGATTGAGAAAAACGAGGAAACCTACCGCCGCAACGCTCTGTTGGAGCGGCTGACCACCCCCGAGCGGGCCATTATGTTCCGGGTACCCTGGGTTGACGACAAGGGCCAGGTTCAGGTCAACAATGGCTACCGCGTCCAGTTCAACAGCGCCATCGGCCCCTACAAGGGCGGCCTGCGCTTCCATCCCAGCGTCAACCTCAGCGTCATCAAGTTCCTGGGCTTCGAGCAGGTGTTCAAGAACAGCCTGACCGGCCTGCCCATCGGCGGCGGCAAGGGCGGCTCCGACTTCGACCCCAAGGGCAAGTCCGACCGTGAAGTCATGGCCTTCTGCCAGAGCTTCATGACCGAGCTGTGCAAGTACATCGGCGCGGACACCGACGTACCTGCCGGTGACATCGGTGTGGGCGGCCGGGAGATCGGCTACCTGTTCGGCCAGTACAAGCGCATCCGGGACCTGTACGAGGGCGTGCTCACCGGCAAGGGCCTGAGCTATGGCGGCTCTCTGGCCCGTACCCAGGCCACCGGCTATGGCCTGCTGTACCTGACCGACGAGATGCTCCGGTGCAACGGCAAGTCTCTGGAGGGCAAGACCGTTGTGGTCTCCGGCGCCGGCAACGTGGCGACTTACGCCATTGAGAAGGCTTGGCAGCTGGGCGCCAAGCCCGTGACCTGCTCCGATTCCACCGGCTGGATCTACGACCCGGACGGCATCGACGTGGACACCCTGATTGAGGTCAAGCAGGTCCGCCGCGCCCGTCTGACGGAGTATGCCAAGGCCCGGCCCAGTGCCGTTTATCACGAGGGCAAGGGCGTTTGGACCGTCAAGTGCGACGTGGCCCTGCCCTGCGCGACCCAGAACGAGCTGCTGCTGGACGACGCCAAGACCCTGGTGGCGAACGGCTGCTTTGCGGTTGCCGAAGGCGCCAACATGCCCACCTCTCTGGACGCCACCAAGTACCTGCAGGACAACGGCGTTCTGTTCTGCCCCGGCAAGGCCTCCAACGCCGGCGGCGTGGCCACCTCCGCTCTGGAGATGACCCAGAACTCCGAGCGTCTGAGCTGGACCTTCGAGGAAGTGGATGCCAAGCTGAAGACCATCATGGTCAACATCTTCCACAACCTGGACAATGCCGCCAAGGAGTACGGCATGGAGGGCAACTATGTGGCCGGTGCCAACATCGCGGGCTTCCTGAAGGTTGCCGACGCCATGAACGCACAGGGTATTGTGTAAAACCCCTTCTTACAACAGCATCCCCTGCCATCCGGCAGGGGATGTTTTATTGATTTGGCTCATGCCTGCTTGCAAAATGCAGATAAATGATCGTTTACGCGCGTACCCACTGTAGGGGAGGGTCATCGACCCTCCCGCTTGGTAACGGGACAGAGTGCGAAATATGTTGCTGACAGTACTGGTTTTCACAAAAAGCGACAGGTTTGACAGCTCAAAAAATTTCAGTCGGCGGGAGGGTCAATGACCCTCCCCTACAGTCAATGTCATCAACTTAAGGCCGCTCCGTAGGGACCGATGCCCACATCGGCCCTTGCTCAATGTTCCGAATTCGCCGCAGTCTGGTGCAAAAAGTGTAGCTTTCCCTGCGGGGCGATGTGGGCATCGCCCCCTACGATACGGCTCTCAATGCTTAAGTTGATGACATTGCCCCTACAGTGGGTGCTGCGATAAACGATCATTTACAGCGTTATAGGTGCAACTGAATCGTTACCAAAAATATATTACAACTGCTCCAAAAAAGCTTTGACTTCCTTCCGGTTTTTCAGCACGATGGACTCCGCGTGCTTCGCCTGGGCCAGCCAGGTGTAATTCCGAACCCGGTTGTTCTTATTGAAATTCCAGATCCACTTGACAAACTCCGGATCAAACCGTTCCGGACAGCCGGGGCTCATGTCGGGACGCACTTTGCCGTAGCTGCCCAGCACCCGCTGCATCATCCCCAAAAGGCACTCCCAGCGGTTAAAATCCAGGTAGATAATGGTATCGCATTTGGGCAGCCGCATGGGGATGGTCCGGCTGTAGTTGCCGTCGATGATCCACCGATCCCCATTCATCGCCATGGCCAGCCGGGAATCAAATTCCTCTCTGGTCACATTTTCCCAGCCTTCCTTCCACCACAGCTGATCCAAATGGACCACAGGAATATCCAGCTTCTCCCCCAGCGCCCGGGCCAGGGTGGATTTTCCGCTGCCGGAGCAGCCAATAATCAAAATTCGTTCCACATTTCCTCCGTTTCTTTCGGAAATGATCGTTTATCTGCGCAGCCCATGGCTCTCCCTTTGGGAGAGCTGGCACGCCGAAGGCGTGACTGAGAGGGTACAGCGACCCTCTCCGACCCGGCGAAACGCCGGGCCACCTCTCCCAAAGGGAGAGGCTTGGGCGCTCCCGCGCCACAGCAACCCTCCTACGCGAAACGATCATTTATCATCTCATGTTTACCATAAATTATAATTATGTAAACTCAAGTCCCTAAGAAACAGGCCTGCCGCTTCGCAAGCCTGTTTCATTTTGCATTCTGCATTCTGCATTTTGCATTTTTTAATACGCCACGCCCCAGTAGATCATCTTGCTGGCGGGTTTGCCACAGCAGGCGCAGGTGTCGCCCAGGTGCTCCTGCTTAAAGGGGATGCAGCGGGACGACATCCCCGCCACTTCCTTCATCTTCAGCTCGCATTCCTCGCTGCCGCACCACATGGTCTTGACAAAGCCGCCGTTCTTCTCCTGCAGTTCCTTGGCCTCCTCCAAAGAGTGGGCCTCGTAGATGTGGTCCTCCAGATTCTTCTTGGCCCGGTCGTACATACCCTGGTGAACCAGCTCCAGCTGCTGCGCAACCGCCGCTTCCAGATCCTCCAGCTTGACAACGGTCTTCTCCCGGTCCGTCCGGCGAACCAGCACGCACTGGCCGTTTTCCAGATCCCGGGGGCCGCACTCCACACGCAGGGGCACGCCCTTCATCTCGTACTCGGCGCACTTCCAGCCCATGGAGTTGTCAGAATCGTCCACCTTCACCCGGAAGCCGGCCTTGGTCAGGCGATCCTTCAGTTCTGCGGCAGCCTCCAGGACGCCGGGCTTGTGCTGGGCCACGGGCAGGATCACCACCTGGATGGGAGCCACCTTGGGAGGCAGCACCAGGCCGTTGTTGTCGCCGTGGGTCATGATGATGCCGCCGATGAGACGGGTGGAAACGCCCCAGGAGGTCTGATGGGGGTTGACCTTCTGGTTGTTCTTGTCGGTGTATTCGATTTCAAAGGCTTTGGCGAAGCCGTCGCCGAAATAGTGGGAAGTGCCTGCCTGCAGGGCCTTGCGGTCATGCATCATGCACTCGATGGTGTAGGTGGCCTCCGCGCCGTTGAACTTCTCCTTGTCGGTCTTCTGGCCCCGGGTCACGGGCATGGCCAGCACATTCTCGCAGAAGTCGGCGTAGATGTTCAGCATCTGCTCAGTGAAGGCCTTGGCCTCCTCGGCAGTGGCGTGCATGGTGTGTCCCTCCTGCCACAGGAATTCCCGGTGCCGCAGGAAGGGGCGGGAGGTCTTCTCCCAGCGCAGAACACTGCACCACTGGTTGTACTTCA
>CAMGIN010000186.1 GCA_946056135.1 uncultured bacterium
ACCAGAGAATAATCAGAAACACATTGGAAAATACTGTAAGAAAGGAGATGACCTGAAATGCGGATTCACATGGACGAAGATAAGAAAATCGCAGAAATCTGGCTGACCAAAGCGGAAAGCGATGACGCGGCAGTGGATGCCAGATTGAAGCCCTTCTACAAGGAATGTAAGGATCACAAGTATCTGGCGGTGGTGTACCGCTCCGGCAAGGAAGACCTTCTGGAAACCACCAAAGATCTGCTCCGGCACAACTTGAGCAGCTATGTGCATCCGCAGCCAGTCAGGAAATCAAGAACAAGAAGCTATGACATGGGGCGCTGACAGCGCCCCTGTCAGGAAATAACGCTTGCATTTTCCGAAATCACGATATACAATGTTATTATATAGATACAGTAAGGAAGTGAACAACATTGGAAGTATTTGGCTACACAAGAATCTCCGTTGACCTGGATGAGGACAGCCGGGAGAATACCAGTATCGAAAACCAGAAGAAAATCATCACGGACTTCGTGGGTTCCACCTTCCCGGATGCCCACCTGACTCTGTTTGAGGACCGGGACCGTTCCGGCTACACCTTCTCCCAGCGGGAGAGCTACCAGAAAATGCGGAGCCGTATGATGTCCGGGGAGTGCACCATTCTGGTGGTGAAAGACTTCTCCCGGTTTTCCAGAAGAAACAGTCTGGGACTGCTGGAGCTGGAAACCCTGCGGGATGCGGGTATCCGGATTATTTCCATCGGTGACGGCATTGACTATCCCACCAAGGACGACTGGATGCTGATTCAGTTCAAGTTCCTGATGAACGAGATGCCGGTTACGGACACCTCCCGAAAGATCAAGCAGATTATCCAGAGCCGCCAGAAGGACGGCAAATGGGTCTGTGCCGTGCCCTATGGCTACCGGATCATCAACACCAAGGCCATGACCTATGAGATTGACCCGCCCGCTGCGGAGGTGGTGCGGGAAATCTTCCGGCTCTACAACAACGGCTGGGGCTACAAAAAGATTGCCAACTACCTGACGGACAACGGCGTCCCCACCCCCCGTGCCAACGAGATTTCCCAGAAGGAAGCTGCCGGAATCCCCACCAAAATCCGCAGCAGCACCGTTTGGAATACCGCCACGCTGTCCAGTCTGCTGGCAAATGACTTCTACATCGGCACCCTGCGGCAGAAGAAGTATGTCCGCAAGGGCATCAACGGCAAGGATCAGAAGGTGGGGGACGAGGAGCATATTGTCATCGAGAATGCCCACACGCCCATCATCGATCCCCGCACCTTTGCCTACACCCAGGAGCAGATGAAGCTGCGTACCAAAAGCAACTACCGGGGCGAGAAGAAGTATGCCACGGACTACTCCGGATTCCTGTTCTGTGGAGACTGCGGCAGCCCCATGTTCTCCCTGTCCCGGCCGGATATCCCCGCCGCCTACACCTGCGGCACCTACCACCGCAGAGGTCTCAAGGGCTGCACCTCCCACCACATCCGGGTGGATACCCTGGACGATCTGCTGAAACGGTATCTCAAACAGGTGCGGGACAATTCCTCCGCCATGCTGGAGGAGCTGGAAACCGCCATCCGGGAGCAGCCCCAGCGGGAGGAGGAGATCGGCAAAACCATTGATTCCGTTCAGGTTCAGCTGGCACAGGCCAAGGAGCAGCTGAAGAATACCCTGAAGCGCAAGCTGCTGGACACCATGGGGAAGGCGCCGGAAACCGCCGCCATCATTGAGGAAACCTACACGGAAATTGAAAACGAGCTGACTCAGCGGATTGCCGGTCTGGAAAAGCAGATCGATGCCGGGAACACCCTGCGGAACAATATGCTGAAGGTCAACCGGGCTGCAAAAACCGTCATCGATGTGTTTGACGACATTCTCAGAAAGCCCACCCTGGATAAGCGGGACATTTCCTTCCTGGTGGAGCGCATCAGCGTGTACACCGACCATCTGGATGTGAAGCTGAAGCCGGACATCGATACCCTGCTGAAGCTGGCTCCCGACCATGAGGACTCCATAAATTTTTCGACGGACAGTAAGGATATCGCATCCACAACCATCGTCCAGAGGTCCACGCACCAGAAGGACAAGGTCTTTACTGTCAATGTTGTTAACGAGGGCGACCCGCTGGAGATTTATACGGAGAAAGACGGAGGCGTGATTTTTCGTAAGTATTCTCCTATGGGGGACCTTCAAGAATTCGCGGTCCAGATGTGTGAGTCTATCGGTACGGCAACCGGGCATATTGCAGCTGTGGCGGACCGGGACAGCATCATTGCGCTGCATGGCGCACCCAAACGGGAGCTTCTGGACAAACCCAATTCCCCGGAATTGGAAAAATTAATGGAGCAGAGAAAAAACTATCTTTACAAAAGCGGCGACACGCCTATTTTTGCCACGGAGGGCGAGGAAAAATACCGGTTGGGAGCCGCCTCTCCGATTCTCTCTCAGGGAGATCTGATGGGCTGCGTGATGCTGCTTCAGAACGAAGGCGACACCCCCTTACAGGAAGCCGACCGGGGATTGGCCAAAACCGCTGCCGGATTCCTGGGAAAGCAGATGGAGAGCTGAATTCCCGGTCTTTCCCCAATGCGTATCGGATCAACGCAAAGAAAGAAGGAATTGTCTGTCTCGCGTTCATTGGGAGTGATGCCGATAAAAGATCATTTTGCGCCGAACGCAATAACGGAAAAACGAGACACCCTATCAGGCGTCTCGTTTTTGTGTAGAATTACGCTTTAATGTTGGCAAGAAAAAGCGAATGGCAAGCTTACCGATGATCGCCCAGGAAGAACAGGGCTACCGTACCGGGACCAGAGTGGGAGCCGATGACCGCACCGACGTAGCTGATGATGACTTCCTTGACACCGTACTTTTCCTTCAGCTGCTTGGCCAGATACTGGGCGTCCTCCAGGCAGTCGCCGTGAGAGATAAACATGGTGCTGTTGTCGTAGTTGGCGCCCAGCTCCACAGCCTTCCGGGCCAGGGCGTCCAGGGAGGCCTTGCGCCCCCGGGCTTTGGCCATGCTGATCAGGTGACCCTCGTCATCTACGTGCAGCACAGGCTTGATCTGCAGCATGGTGCCAACCAGAGCGGTGGCGGCGCTGATCCGTCCGCCGCGGCGCAGGTACATCAGGTCATCCACGGTGAACCAGTGGCACAGGTGGAGCTTGTTCTCCTCTACCCAGGTGTACACCTCTTCCAGAGACATCCCCGCATCCCGCTTCTGGCAGGCGTACCACACCAGCAGACCCTGGCCCATGGAGGCAGACAGCGTATCCGAAACATAGATTTTCCGGTCCGGGTATTTCTCTTTCAGTTCCTCCACGGCAATGACAGCAGACTGATAGGTAGTGGACAGGCCGGAGGAGAAGGCCAGCACCAGCGCATCCTGACCGGCGGAGAGGGCGCTTTCGATGGCAGTGGCCCAGCGGTCAGGATTTACAGCGGAGGTCTTTGCCTCCTCACCGGACCGAAGGCCATCGTACATATCCTTCAGGCTGTCGTCGTTTCTATCGTCATAGACCTCGCCACGGAATTCCACGCTCAGGGGCACCACGGTCAGGTTTAGCCGCGGATACATTTCGTTGGGGAAGTCACAGCAGGAATCGGTAATGATTTGATAGGACATTATTTTCACACTCCGAAAAAGAATTAGATG
>CAMGIN010000187.1 GCA_946056135.1 uncultured bacterium
TGGGACACCCGGTTCCACACCTGATCCTGAATGACCAGCATACCCAAATTCTTGAGTTGCTTGCCAAGCTCCTTGATATCGAAGCATACCAGCCGGTTGTTGATATCCACATTGGTGCGGTGGTTGAACACATTCAGGGAGCCGTGAACATACAGTTCCAGGGCGGCGGCGACCCGCTGGGCTTCCGGCTCCGGCTGCCGCCTAATCTCGTCATACAGATCTTCCAGAATGGGCATATTCTCCGGCCTGGGATCAGCGATATAGGGACGGTACACGGAGCGAACCGCCCGGTCAATGAGCGTCTTTTCCACCGGCTCCAAACCGTTGCGACCACCGGCTGCCAGCTCGCAGAAGGACAGGATGAAGTCCGACTTCAGCGCCAGCGGGTTATCGTCCTCGGAGTAGTTCAGGTTGATATCCATAGGATTGACATGGTGCCTACTGGTGGGAGATATCTTGATAACCTGACCGTGCAGACGGTGAACCAGCGGGAAATATTCGGCTTCCGGGTCGCAGATGATGATATCGTCACGGGTTATCAGGAACACGTTCAGGATGGAACGCTTTGCCGAAAAACTCTTGCCGCTGCCGGGGGTACCCAGAATCAGACCGTTTGGGGTCTTGTTCTGCTTTCTGTCCGCAAGAATCATATTGCCGGAAGTGGCGTTCAGCCCATAGTACAGGGCATCCCCACCCTGGAAGATCTCCTGGGTGGTAAAGGGCATCATAATTGCGAGGGCGGAAGTGGTCAGTCCCCGCTGAATCTTGATTTGATTCACCCCCAGAGGCAGCGCAGACACAAATCCCTGCTCCTGCTGGAAGTCCAGCCGGGTAAGCTGGCAGTTGTATTTCTGTGCCACACTGGATGCACGGGAAATATCGTTGTCCAGCTTCCGCTTGCTGTCCGCCATATTCACCAGAAGGAAGGTCACAAGAAACATCCGCTCATTCCGGCTTTGCAGGTCACGAAGGATATTTTTTGCTTCTCCCGCGTAAGTGGCAATATCGGTGGGGATGATATCCATATCGAAGCCTTCCCGCGCCGCCCGCTTCTGGGCATCGATCTTCATACTGTCAATATCGGTGATTTTTCGCTTCACCGTCTTAATGGCTTCATTCTGATCCATACTGCGGATATGGATGCTGAGCAGAAGATCGCTGTCCGTATCCAGCAGTTCCGCAAGAATCCGGTCATCCATTTCCGGGGCGGTGATTTGCAGAAAGGAAGCGGCGCAGTATTTTGTGCCCATCTGGAACCGCCGTGCCGCCCCAAACCGGAAGGAAGACGGAGCGATAAAATCCTTTACATGCAGCCCGGAAGGTGCCAGCCAGTCCCAGTCAAAAGAGAATCGTTCCCCGTCCGGGTGGAGGATACCGTGCAGAAGCTCCAACCACTCCCGCCCATCCAGCGCCTTTGCCAGAGCGCCCATGGTCTTGAAATGGTTCAGGGTATCCAGCACAATGCGGGAGAATTTGGCTCTGGCGCTGTGAATGTCGTTTTCCTCTATCGTCAGAATCAGGAGCTTGGATTTTACCAGACCGTTGTTGCCCTGCTCCAACTGGCAGCGGAGCATTTGGGTGTACAGCTCCCGCAGATCGTCAAAGTCGTCCCCCTGGGCCGCAATCTCAATGCGCTTCACAAAATCCTCCCGGTTCATGTGACGGCAGGGCAGGGTGATTTCCATGCCGATGGAACTGTCATGGGCATTGTACATGTCGCAGAGGGCTTCAAAAATCGCCGTCTGGTCGTCCGGCTGGGCGAGCTGATAATTCACATCCTCAAACTCGATACACCGGGACCAGATAGCATCGTCCAGCTTGCACAGACCGTCCGGGTACATCTGCCGGAAAGGCAGGGTATCCTGCGCCGAGTAGGGTTTGCCGTCCCCTCTGGCCTGTTCCATGATCCTGCGGATTTCACGCTTTTCGGCGGCGGTCAGCTTACGCTTTTGCTTTTTGTGTGTTTCCGGCTGTTTTTGTCTTTTGAACAACCGCACGTACCTCCTTTTCCACAGAGACTTGCCGTTCAATGGCGGCATAGAAATTGTTGGTCTGATATGGCCGCTCCTTCGGCCTGACGAACATGGCCTGCACCATCTGCTCTATGACTACTTCCAGAGGCTGCCCGTGCCGCTCATACATGGCGAACAGGAAGAAGGGCATCATTACCAGAATCATGCAGAGGGTGGCCGTGCTGGAATCAACGGTATTTCGGAGCAAAAAGAAAAGCGGCACTCCTACAAGTACCGCTGCCCCGAAACAGATAAGCTGCCGGCGCGTCAGGCCGAACAGCACTTTGGATTTGACCTTGGTAAGGTCTTTGGGAATTGTTACATATGCAATAATTATCACCTCGCGCCACTATATATTGTGTTTTTCTGTTGACAAAATCACAATATGGAGTATAATGTGTCCTGCGGTCGAACAAACGAGCGCTAATGTTACGAAAGGAGGATGCCTATGGGACTGAAGCCCGGTCAGAAAGCTCCAAAATCTGGTCAGTATGGCGTTGTTGGCCCTCGTGGTGGCAAAATCAACCACGAAGTTACCGTTTCGAAAGGTGAACCAATGCCGCCGACCAAGAAACCCGGTCAGACTTATGTTCTGAATGATCCTACCAACAATAAGTCTGGCAAAAACTAACAACTGAATACTTCTACCAGCTGAGCCACCTTGAGAAAGGTGGCTTTGCTATTTAATGCGCTCCAAACAGATATTTTGACAGGCTGCCCGTTTTGAACAGAGCAAAGCACAGCAGAACCGTATAGCCCATGCAGGCCCAGATGGCAGAGGTCACATTTCCACCAACGCCAATGTTCTGCACCAGCACGGAATAAATGCCCACGCACACCATGATAAGGAACGCCTGGAAACCCAGAGCAAACAGGGATTTCAGGTAGTTCTGCCCTGTGCCGCCCCATTCCCGGTTGGTCATTGTTGCAAGGGGGATCGGCCCAACGGAGACCGTCAGGTACACTTCGATCATCCGCCCATAGACCACCAGCATGATGCAGATGGACAGGATATTCATGGTAAGCCCCACGAAAAGGGACTGAAACCATAGTCCGAACAATTCCCCGGTGGACAGGGCTTCTATCTGACCATCCAGATTGGCAATCACACTGCTAATATCCACGGAGGTGTTTCCGATAATCACCCCGGCGCTCTGGTTGACAACGCCCTGGGCAACATCAAAGATGCCCATGACGATATTCCAGGTGTTGGTCACGATCAACACGGCACAGAAGGTCTTGAATATCCACTTGAAGAACATCCAGGTATCAATGTCGTGCAGATTATTCCGTTCTGTCACAAGCTGAATCAGCTCATAACACATAACAAAAGTCAGGATCACCCCGGCAATGGGTACGATCACCGTTTCGGACAGGTTCTGGATCATGGAAAAGACGCCGCTGTTCCAGCCCTGCGGCGTCTGTCCCACTTCACCCGCGATCTCGCCTACTTTGGTGTTAACCGAATCGAACATACCCGTCAGGTTTCCTTTGATCCCTTCCGCGAGCAGCCCGCGCAGCCACTCGTCCAGTTTGTCGAGTATGCCGCCCATAAGCGATTATCGCCCGCGGCTTAACCGAACAGGCCGCTGAGCTGGGGCACCAG
>CAMGIN010000188.1 GCA_946056135.1 uncultured bacterium
CCCCTAAAGCAGACTTTGGTTATTTCCATGGTCTACTTTAGGGGGATCATATCAGTTTCCGGAGGGGCTTTTGGGGTATTGGGCTGGTCATTTGGGCATGGGAAGCCTGGTGCCGTCGGCCAGAAGAATGTAATCCACATTTTTCAGCACGATGGGCGATTGAACTTCCATAAAAACATATCTCTCTACCGGGTTCGTGTTGTCATACATCAGCTCCATTTTGGTTCCGTCCTTCATCACCACAAACCAAGGCGTCCTTTCAGACATGGAATCCGTGAAATTTACGTTTGTCCGTGTATAATCCACCTCGTCGCTGGCGTCCCCGTAAAAAACAGTAGCGCCGAAAGGCCGCAAAACAAAGGATGTCACGGTCACTTCTGTCAGGGATTCTGTTCCATCCGGCAGGAGTGCAAACGCCTGGGTTTTCATCGGTTCCGTCAGCAATTCGATCTCGGTTTTATCGATCTCAAATGTGAAATCAAAGTCCCAGGTTCCCTCTGCCAAGGTCTCCTGCTCTGGGAAGCCCTGGACAATATCCACAAAATGAATATGCCATGTGACATCCTTTCCGAAGGGGTCTTCTGTGGAAAACATGGGGTCCGGGGTAACCGGGATCACATAGGTCAGGGTGTTCTTCCGCCCGTCGCTGTCCTGCTGCCAGTTGTCGCCGCCGATATTGCCAACCAACCCCGCGGAGCAAGTCAGCACGGCATCGGGAGATTTGGGCAGATAATCGTTTCTCGGTCCGCAGTAGTCCTGTTTTTCCAGTATCTCCGCCTCCAGGTCAACATCTGCCGGAGCTGTGACGCCAAGCATAATGTAGCCCTTGGTTCCATCGCTGATGGCGGAGCGCAGTTCCATGGTCCATCCATTCTGGGTCTGGCTTTGATCGATGTGCTGCTCGTTGCGTTCAATGAAGTCCACCTGTTCCTGAGAAAGCCCCGATTCACTTTCCCCGGAAAAATATGGCACGAACCAGTTCTGTGCCGCTGCGGCAGCGGTCACAGCCAGCAGCGAGACAACGATGGCCGCCACCAGCAGCTTGGACACGGTGCCGCCCACGGAGCGGCGCTTTTGATTGCTTCTGTGTGTCATTTGCATTACCCTCCTGTAGGTTTCCCCGGAGGCGGTCACTTTCGAAAAAGCGGCTTTATAATCATCCTTAAACATTTGCGTCCACCTCCTGCAGGGATTCTCTGAGCAGTTCCCTGCCCCGTCTCAGCTGGGTGCATACCGTATTCTTGGATACCTTCAGAATTTTGGCGATCTCCTGGGTGGAGTACTCCTCATAGTAGTGCAGGTAGATGGGCACCCGGTATTTCTTCGGCAGGGCCATGACGGCGTAAAACAGGTCCGACTGGGCCGGATTGTCGAAGCTTAAATTCTCCGCATAGTCTTCAAAGGACTCATGCTTCCACCACTTGGAGCGCACCAGGTTTTTGCACTCATTCAAGGTCACCCGGATCAGCCAGTTTTTCACATGGGCGTCGCTTTCAAAGGGCTTTCGCTCCTGCAAAAGCTTGAGAAAAACATTCTGGGTCACGTCATCCGCGTCCGCCGCCGACTTTATGTAGTTGAAGGCCACCCGGTACACGGTATCAAGATACAGCGTCACATAGCGGGTAAATTGCTCATTCGTCAACATATCGTTTTCTCCTTGAAAAGCTTTTCACCTGTAATACAATCCGGGAGGGCGGTTTGATTTCACGGATTTTAAAAAAACAAAATGATTCTTACGGTGCTTACCGCATTTCTCACAAAATAATCCTACCACATCTGGGAAATTTTCACAATCCTCTTGATTTTGTCAAAAAAATCAGTACAATAGGATGTATCTTTTTTCCTTGAAAGGATGCCTTTTATGAACAAAATCTACATCCCTGAGAACTACCGGCCCACTCTGGACGCCTATGACACTCAGCGGGCCATTGCTTACATCAAAGAGACCTTCCAGGAGGAGTTTTCCAAGGCGCTGAACCTGAAACGCGTCTCCGCTCCCCTGTTCGTCACCGGCAGCTCCGGCCTGAACGACAACCTGAACGGCTATGAGCGGCCTGTTTCCTTCGATATCCCCGCCGTGGGCGCCGATGCCCAGGTGGTTCACTCCCTGGCAAAGTGGAAGCGGCTGGCCCTGAAGCGGTACCACTTCACCACCGGCAACGGCCTGTACACCGACATGAACGCCATCCGCCGGGACGAGGAGCTGGACAACATCCACTCCATCTATGTAGACCAGTGGGACTGGGAGAAGGTCATTACCCGGGAAAACCGGAACTCCGAATTTCTGAAGCTCATCGTCCGGGCCATCGTCCGGGCCATCTGCGACACCAGTGATCGGCTGCGGGTGCGCTTCCCCCAGCTGCAGGTGGCGCTGAGCCGGGAGGTTTCCTTCATCACCTCCCAGGCCCTGGAGGACCTGTACCCCGAGCTGGAGAGCAGCTCTGAGCGTGAGAACGCCTACGTCAAGGAGCACAAGACCGCATGCATCATGCAGATTGGCCGGAAGCTCCGCTCGGGCAAGCCCCATGACGGACGGGCCCCGGACTATGACGACTGGAGTCTGAACTGCGACATCTTCTTCTGGGACGAGGTGCTGAACCGGGCGCTGGAGGTCTCCTCCATGGGCATCCGGGTGGACGCGGAGTCCCTGGACCGCCAGCTGACGGAAGCCGGCTGCGACGACCGCCGGGAGCTTCCCTTCCACAAGATGCTCCTGAACAACGAGCTGCCCCTGACCATCGGCGGCGGCATCGGCCAGAGCCGGCTCGCCATGCTGATGATGGGCTGCGCCCATATCGGCGAGGTCCAGTCCAGCATCTGGGACCGGGAGACTGTGGATGCCTGCGAGAAGGCCGGAATCCCTCTTCTGTAAGGAGAACGCCTATGCTGTTTCCCGAAAAAGAGATCCCTCTGAAGGACGGCAGAACCGCCATACTCCGCAGCCCCACCCGGGAGGATGCCAAGGCTCTGGTGGATTACATGGTTCAGACTGCTGGGGAGACGGACTTCCTTCTGCGCACACCGACCGAATGCACTATGACGGCGGAGGCGGAAGCGGCTTTTCTGCAAAGCTTCTGTGATTCCCCCGATTCCGTCATGATTCTGTGCACGGTGGATGGCGTTCTTGCGGGAAACTGCCAGATCACCCGGATGAACAGGCTGAAAACCAGGCATCGGGGAAGTGTGGCCATTGCCCTGCTGAAGGAATACTGGAGCCTTGGCATCGGCACTGCCCTGTTTAGGGAAATGATCGCCATTGCCGAAGACTGGGGCCTCAAACAACTGGAGCTGGAATACATCGAGGGCAACGACCGGGCTCGGCGGCTATACGAAAAAATGGGGTTCCATACCACCGGGGCCCTGCCCAACGCCATCCGTTTGGCGGACGGCACCATGCTGAAGGAATTCCAGATGGTTCGGAATATGGAATGAAAAACAGGGTTGGCACACAAAATGCCAACCCTGTTTTGATATTATGGAACAATTCCGTCGCACCTATCTTTCTTGCTGTAAATGATCGTTTACCGCACCAAAGCCTTCCCCTCTGGGGAAGGTGGCCCGGCGTTAGCCGGGTCGGATGAGGTTGGAATGCACCCAGACCGGTATG
>CAMGIN010000189.1 GCA_946056135.1 uncultured bacterium
ATTTTGCATTCTGCATTCAGCATTTTGCATTCGAAGATAAACGATCATTTACAATTCTGAATATCAGTATATCCCTTCTGAAAAGAATTTGCAAGACATTTGACAATTTGCCTTCCATGGAGTACAATATTCCCGCGACCAGGCTGGACAGCCGCGGACTCATGCCGAAAGGCGGAGGATGAGGAAAGTCCGGGCTCCACAGGGCAGGGATAACGGGTAACGCCCGCCGGGGGTGACCCCAGGACAAGTGCAACAGAGAGATACCGCTGCGAGTATCTTCGGATGCCGCGCAGTAAGGATGAAAAGGTGTGGTAAGAGCGCACCCGGCTTATGGTAACATAAGTTTTACGATGTAAACTCTATCCCGGAGCAACGCCGTGGAGGGACTTATGATCGGCCCGATCGTCCCGAGGAGGCGGCTTGATCCCAGGAGCGATCCTGGGGCTAGATAGATGGCTGTCAAGACAGAACCCGGCTTACAGGCCTGCGTCACAGCAAAAACCACCGCAAACAGCGGTGGCTTTTTGTTTATACCTGGGTTTCTTCCTTCGGCTCGATGGCAGGGGCCAGGCCTGCCACATCGGAGACAGGTAGCGAGAAGGCAATACCCTTGGCTTTTTTCGCCATGCCCATCTTCTTATAGATGGCGTTCAGCACATTGTCCCGGAGGGATTTTTCCACCACCATCATCAGAATTTCCTTGTCCTGGTGAAGGGTGATGCCGAAAAAGGCGGCGGCTTCTTCCTTCACCACACCCCGGGCGTTCAGGATGGTGCCGCCCCGGACGCCCTGCTCCCGGGCGATGTCCATCACGTCCTCCGCGAAGCCGGAATTGACGATGGCAAAAATCACTTCATGGTCATTGGTCTTCATACATTCTCCCCCCTGCCCATACGGTTGTCACTTAAAAACTGATACAGATTCACGCCGATGACGCTGCTCAGCGGCACGGCGAAGGCAATGCCCTTGCCGTTTCGGATGGTGGCGAACTTGTCCTCCAGGCAGTTCAGCACCGCATCCGCCATGTCCTCCCGGATCACGCTGAGAATCACGGCCTTGTGGATGTTCAAGCCCAGAAGTTCCACCAGCTCCGAGTTGGCCGTGCCCATACCACCCATCACCATCTGGCAGTTGACGTCAAACTGGCTGATAACATCTAAGTAAAATTCCCCTTTGGGGCGGTCCACTACTGTAAACAGGAGCTTCAGCTTCTTGATGGCAGATTCGTTAATCGTATTGTTCATTTCGGCCCTCCTGTTACATAAAATTGATAATCTGCTGGTCGTCGGCGTCCAGAATCCGGCGCATGGCACGGCGCTCGTTGAGTCTCTCGGTCACGATGCCCCGGAAGCCCAGCAGCTGAATGGTAATCAGCGGCGTCATGGCCACCATGGCCACCACGCCGAACGCATCCCGCAGCACCGCGTCAGCCCCCTGGAGCTGCACGCAGGCCCCGATGGCGAGAGGCAGAATAAAGCCGGAGGTCAGCGGGCCGCTGGCAACGCCGCCGGAGTCAAAGGCGATGGCGGTATACACCGGCGGGACGAACAGCGACAGGGCCAGGGACAGAAAATAGCCTGGAATGATGTAATATACCAGCGGGAAGTCGAACACGATCCGCACCATGGACAGAGCGATAGAAGCCCCCACACCCACGCACAGGCCCATCATCATGGCCTTCTTGCTGACCAGGCCGCCGGTGACCTCCTCCACCTGGCTGTTCAGCACATGGATGGCAGGCTCCGCCAGGACCACCAGCACGCCGATGACCAGGCCGAACACCACCAGGAACCCATGGCCCCCCAGTGCCAGAGCGCAGCCAAGCTGATAGCCAACGGGCATATATCCCACATTGACGCCGGTGAGGAAGATCACCAGTCCCACATAGGTAAAGCCCACGCCCACGGCAATGCGCTGAAGCCGTTTCCGGGGCAGCTTCAGGAACAGAACCTGGCAAAGCAGGAAGAACACCACAATCAACCCCAGGGCCACGGCAACCTCCTTGCAGGTTTCCACCGCGGTATAGAAGAAGGCCCCCAGAATATCGTTGCTGACCGTGTAATCAGGTACCGCATAGGTCAGCTCGTTTTTGGAGAACAGGCCGAGGACCAGCACCGCCAGCACCGGGCCGACGGAGCACAGAGACACCAGGCCGAAGGAGTTCTCCTTGCTTCTGCGGTCGCCCAGCACATTGGAAATGCCCACGCCCAGAGCCATGATGAAGGGCACAGTGATGGGCCCCGTGGTGACACCGCCGGAGTCAAAGGCCAGCGGAAGCAGGGCCTCGCTGCCGTTCACCACCACAAGCAGCGCCAAGGCAAACAGCAACATATAAAACAACATCAGGATGTGGGACAGGGACTTCTTAAAGACGATCTTGAGAATGGCTACCACCAGAAAAGATCCCACACCCACGCCCACGGCATAAATCAGCACCGTACCGTTCATGACAGCACTGACCTGCCCGGCCAGAACCTGTAGGTCCGGCTCCGCGATGGTAATCAGCATACCCAGCACAAAGCAGACGCTCAGAAGCAGTCCCAGCTTCCTCTGCCGGGACAGACCGGAACCCACATGGCTGCCCATAGGCGTCATAGCCAGATCCGCCCCGAGATTGAACAGTCCAATTCCAATCACCAGCAGCACCGCGCCGATGGTAAAGGTAATGAGCTCCACCTTGGACAGAGAAAAAAACGGAGTCAATATCAAAAGATAAACCAACGCCGTAATCGGCAGGGCAGAAATCAACGCCTCCTTGATCTTGGAATGAAGTTCCTTCAAATCTCATAACCTTCCCTGTAGACTTTTTCAACATTATACCAAAGAAATTTCTTGAGGACAAGCAAAACGGGAAGAAACTCATGAATAAAAGGTGAATTTTACCGTTTCTTTGCCGCAAAGAGAGCGTGGAAGAGTGTGGAGTTCACACTCCACTCTCCGCACTCCACTCTCGTAACCCCCCAACAAAAAAATTCCCCAGCCTTTCTCAGGCTGGGGAATTCGTTATTGGCAGGCTAAGAGATTAGTCGGAAACCTCGGTGACGACACCGGAACCGACGGTACGGCCGCCTTCACGGATAGCGAAACGCAGGCCCTTCTCGATAGCGATGGGGGTGATCAGCTCAACGTTCATAACAACGTTGTCGCCGGGCATGCACATCTCAGTGCCTTCGGGCAGGGAAATGATGCCGGTAACGTCGGTGGTACGGAAGTAGAACTGGGGACGATAGTTGTTGAAGAAGGGAGTATGACGGCCGCCTTCTTCCTTGGACAGGACGTAAACCTGGCCAGCGAACTTGGTGTAGGGGTGGATGGAACCGGGCTTCGCCAGAACCTGGCCACGCTCGATGTTCTTCTTGTCGATACCACGCAGCAGAGCGCCGATGTTGTCGCCGGCTTCTGCGTAGTCCAGCAGCTTGTGGAACATCTCGATGTCGGTGACGACGGTGTTCAGCTTGTCCTCACGCAGGCCAACGATTTCCACGGGCTCGTTCTTCTTGACAACACCACGCTCGACACGGCCGGTAGCAACGGTACCACGGCCGGAGATGGTGAAGACGTCCTCAACGG
>CAMGIN010000190.1 GCA_946056135.1 uncultured bacterium
CGGACGGCCTTGTTGTAGCTTTCAAAATCCCGCTCCATGGCCCGGAACACCCGGGCTTTGGCGGTGACGGAGTCCAGTTTGGAATTCAAATCCCGAAGGGTCTGCTGCAGTTCGTCCCGGCGTTTCAGGCGGGTGTTCTGCCGCAGGGTGTAACCGGCGATGGTGTTGTTCGCCGCCGTGACCTCCTCCTGGGCTTTGCGAAGCTCCTTTCGGCACGCATCCAGATTGGTCTGGGCCTCATGCCGCCGGGCAGCGCCGGCAGAAAGATCACTGCTCAGCTGCTCCAGACGCTGCCGGGTCTGCACCATGCTGTCCTCCAGGCCCCGGACATCCGCCTGGCGTCCGGCAATGTCGGCAGCCAGGGTGGATTCCTTCCCCCGCAGCTCCAGGTACTGCTTGGTCAGCCCCTGGGCGTTGGCAGTCATGGCAGTGAGCTTTTGCTGCAATTCCTCCAACTCACGGCGCTTGCTATCAAGGGTGGTTTCAATTTCCGCAATCCGGTCCTGGGTTTGGGTGATTTGGGCCGTAATACCGCCGCTGCGGTCCTCCTGGCCCTTCAATTCTTCCTGGATCCGGGTGATATTATTGTTGTTGTTCTCCACATTGCCCCGGAGCACCGCCATCTGGCCGTCCAGCTGCTGGTGGGTGCCGGAGAGCATATTGACTTTTAAGCGGACGGTTTCCAGCTCCGCGTCCCGGTCCCGCAGGGTCTGGCTCAGCTCCTCCGCCTGGCGGTACAGGGAATCCAGATCGTCGTGCGCCTGCTGCAGGACAAAGGAAGCGGAAGCATAGTCTTCCTCCGCCTTTCTGGCAGCGGCTGCCAGCTTTTCGAGAGAATCCAGCCAGACGGCCACCTCCACGCCCTTCAGCTCGTCCTTCAGTTCCAGGTACTTCTTGGCCTTCTCGGACTGAACCTTCAATGGCTCCAGCTGCAGCTCCAGCTCGGAAACCTTGTCGCCGATGCGCAGCAGATTGTCCTCGGTGCGGGCCAGCTGGCGCTCGGTCTCCTCCTTGCGGTGGCGGTACTTGGAGATGCCCGCCGCCTCCTCGAAGATTTCCCGTCGGTCACCGCTTTTCAAGGACAGAATTTCGTCGATTCTGCCCTGGCCGATGTTGCTGTAGCCCTCCCGGCCCAGGCCTGTGTCCATGAACAGCTCGTTGATGTCCCGCAGCCGGGCGGACTGCTTGTTGATGTAGTATTCTCCGTCCCCGGAGCGGTAATATCTTCGGGTGACCATGACCTCGTCGGCATCGTAAGCCAAGGCCCGGTCAGTATTGTCCAGGGTCAGGGTGGCCTCCGCGAATCCCACGGAGGAGCGCTTCTGGGTGCCGCCGAAGATCACGTCCTCCATTTTCGCGCCCCGGAGGGTCTTGGAGCTCTGCTCGCCCATGACCCAGAGGATGGCGTCGGAAATGTTGGACTTTCCGGAGCCGTTGGGTCCGACGATGGCGGTGATGTCATCGCCGAACCGGATCAGGGTTTTGTCCGGAAAGGATTTGAAACCCTGCAATTCCAAACTTTTCAGATACACAGCATAACCTCATGTAAAAGATAATAATTCAGTTTATTATATTCGAAATGAATGGGAATTGCAAGGGTTACTTTCGGTTTCCGCCGGTTTCTCTTTCTCTCTCTTTTTTATTGACGGCCCCGGCGAAAATGCGTATAATTAAGGACATCGAAGCAATTCCGCAGAGGCGTGAGAAGCGGAAAGGGATTGGTTCCATGAAAGAAAAACGTCCCACGTTCGAATCAAATTGAAAAAGGAGTCCCGTTATGGAGCAAGATAATTCGCCCTTTCTGCTGGATGCAGCAGCCAAATGGGTTGTAAAACAGATCAAAGACAATCAGGTCCCCATATTGGCCTGCGCGATTTTCGGGATGCTGGCCTATGGGTTCGCCTTTACCAACAAGCTGGTGAACCACGACGAGGTGTTCTGTCTGTTCTCCAAGGGCGCCACCGTTGGCTCCGGGCGCTGGGGACTGGGAGCCCTGGACAGCATCCTGCCCAACTATTCCATGCCCTGGCTCTACGGAATCCTGACCATTGCGCTGATGACCGCCGCCATCTGTGTCATCCTCCGTCTTTTTTCCATCCGCAGCAAACTGCTGCAGGCGCTTACGGCGGGATGCATTCTGGTATTTCCCTCTCTGATCGGCACCTTCGGCTACATGTTCACCAGCAGCGCCTATGGGATTTCCTTCCTGATGGCGGTGCTGGCGGTCTGGTTTCTCTGCAAACCCTCCAAATGGTATGCCCTTCCCGCCCTTGTCTGCATGATCGCTTCCTTAAGCATTTATCAGTCCTACATTGCCATTACGGTCAGCCTGCTGGTGCTGGTCCTGATCCAGCGGCTCCTGAAAGGGCAGGAGGCCGCTCCGGTGATCCGGCAAGGCGTCTGGTTCGTCGTCTTTCTTCTGGTTTCCCTGGGGCTTTACTGCATTGCCACCGGGATCGTGCTGCGGATCACGGGTACGGAATTCAACAGCTACGCCTCCGACAGCGTTACCTTCAGCCTCTCCTCCATTCCCGAAAAGGCCGCTCTGGCCTATTCCTGCTTCCTGCGGTTCTTTACCGAAGGCTACCGGGGCCTGATGCCCACCGCCCTATCCCGCATTCTGCATTGGATCTGCCTGGGCGCCGCCGGAGTTCTGCTGCTGGTCTGGTGCTGCCAGGAAAAAGGAAAAAGCCTGCCCCGACTGCTGCTCCTGCTGGCGCTGATCGCCCTTCTCCCTCTGGCAATCAACTGCATGTATCTGATCACCGCCGCCGATTCCATCCATACCCTGGTGCTGTACAGCTTTGTGGTCGTGTATCTCCTGGCAGCGATTCTGGCGGAAGCCTGCTTTCCTCTGGCTGTCCCGGGAACGCTTCCCGCTCTGGGCCGCCGGGTGGCCCTCAACATCGTGACCCTGGCGCTGGCAGTCATTCTGGCAAGCAACGTCTGTCTTTCCAATCAGGCCTTCTTGAACCTGTATCTGCGTTACGAAAACGCCTACGCCTTCTTTACCTCTCTGGCAGCGGACATCAAAATGACGCCGGGCTTTGATGCGAATTCCAAGCTGGCCCTCATAGGCTGGTTGGAGCAGCCGGAGTATTGCAGCATCCAATTCGAATTTCTGGATCAACTGGAAGGCGTCCGGGGCTTTACGCCAAACGACTACTCCAGTCAGCGCTTCCTGGAATACTATTTGGGCTTTGAAATAGCCTTCGCATCGGAGGAAGAAATCGAAGCCGTGACACACACACCGGAATACCAGGAAATGGAGGTTTATCCCTACTACGGCTCCCTGAAGCGCATCGGGGACATTCTGGTTGTGAAGCTCTCCTAAAAAAACTGACGCTCCCTGAACGAATTCGGGGAGCGTCCTTTTATACTGATATTGTAACTATTCAGTCGTACCCTAAGTTCCTCATATAAATGATCGTTTACAGCAGCACCCACTGTAGGGGAGGGTCATTGACCCTCCCGCCGGCTGAAAATTTTTGAGCGGTCAAACCTGTCG
>CAMGIN010000191.1 GCA_946056135.1 uncultured bacterium
ATCGGTGTCCAGATGCACCCAGTCCGGCTCGATATCCGTCATGCTGTCCCGCTTTTGCAGGAACAGAATATCGCTGGTGACCTCCGTACCGGCATTGCGCTTGAAAGCGGTGTTGGGCAGACGGATGGCACCAATGAGGTCCGCCCGCTGTGCAAGGTATTTCCTCACGGCGGAGTTTTCTTTGTCCATCGTTCCCTTGGAGGTGATGAACGCAACGATGCCGCCGGGTCTGACCTTATCCAGCGTCTTACCGAAAAAGTAATCATGAATCAGCCAATGGTGCTTATCGTACCGCTTGTCCAGCACCTTGAAATCCCCAAAGGGTACATTGCCGATGGCCACATCAAAGAAGCTGTCCGGCATCTGCACCTTTTCAAAGCCGGAGACGGCGATGGAGCTGTTCTGATAGAGCTGCTGGGCAATGCGCCCGGAGATGGAATCCAGTTCCACACCGTAGGCGTGACTGCCCGCCATGGAGCCCGGAATCATGCCGATGAAGTTGCCCACGCCGCAGGAGGGTTCCAAGATGTTACCTTCCCGGAAGCCCATCTGCTCCAAAGCCTGATACATGGACTGGATGATGACCGGCGAGGTGTAGAACGCAGTCAGGGAGCTGGCTCTGGCGGCTGCGTATTCTTCTTCGGAAAGTAGGGCTTTCAGCTCCTGATATTTGCTGTGCTTTTCGTCAAAACAGTCCGCCAAACCGCCCCAGCCCACATACCGGGAGAGGATTTCCTGCTCCACCGGGGTTGCCAGCCTGCCCTCATCCTCAATGCGTTTCAGCATTCGGATGGCGGCAACATTGACAGCGTACTTTTCGCTGGCGGTGCCGTAGCCCAGCTCCGGGTCGGTGATGCGGTAATTGGTGCGCTGTTCCCTGGGAATCTCCGGGTGCAGCGGCTCAAAAGTGATGCGCTCCCGTTTTTGTTTCAGCTGGGGAAGAATGGGAACGGCAGGCTGCTCCTGCGCTGCTTCGGCATCTGCTACCACCTGCTGGATAAAGGGATCGTTGTTCAGTGCCTCCGGGTCAACCACTTCGCCGTTGATAATACCCCGATGTGCCAGATTCTGCCGAATCTGTTCCGGGTCGATATCATCAAAAGTATCTTCTGCATCACGAGGATCAGATACTTCCACCGCCAAAGGGCGGTGGACAAGAACTGCTGCCTTTGCATCTTCAAGAGTATCGAAGGGACCTGCAACAGAGCTTGCAACCCCATCCTCAATGCCATAGTGATTATAGAACCAGCCATTGGAATACTGCCATGTCTGGATTAGCTCACCTTCCGAATCCCATTGCAGCAGTATTTCGACTTCGTGAATCGCTACCTTTGCGAGTTGCTCCTTTGAAAAGGAAACCAGTTCGTCAAAATCCAGATGAACCAGTTCCTGTTCTGTCAGCTCTTTCAAAGAGTTGTATTTCCTGGAATCAACGATAATGCCTTCGATATAACGATCCAGCCTGAAGCTAATCAGATTCACATAGACTACGACGGGAATTTCATCGTCCGTAATGGTGGTGTAGGCAACACTCACTTTCTGAAGATCTGAGAAGCCAGCTTCGCTGCCGTATTCCTGAGAACAGAATTGATTGATCAACTCTTTGGCAGCATCCAGATCATCATTGGATGCCATCTTCTGCTGTTCTTCCGGCTGAGAAAGTCCCGTCAAAGGACGTAAGGTATGATCCCTGCCGAAAACGGAGAAGGTGCCTGCCCGATATGCCTGCATTGCCTCCATACCACGCTCCCGCTCCGGATAGAAACGGTCACCCGGCAGGGTTGCATTCCACAGAGGCAGCATCATGGTTTCATAGATCTCCCTTACCCGCTCCGGATCAGAAAGCTGCCCCTGAATATCTGCCACCCCATCCCAGTAGTCAAAGATATTCTTTTCGGTGGGTCTGGCATATTCATTAGGGGCATCCCGGAAGAAGTTTATAACCAGCTTCGCAAGCTGCTTGACCTCGTAATCAGCCATCCTCTCAGCATCGCTGGGGTACAGAAATCTGCCAAGGGAAATCATATCGGAAACCCGTTTTGTAATGGCAGGCCATTTCAGTTCCACCTGCGCATAGGGGGCACCCAAACTGCCGTGGCTGAATGACAGTCCGGCAGAGGTATAGGTCTGGTTGTCGTTCCCACCATGATAGCCGCTGTACTCGCCATGCTGCTGTTTCAGAAACCGCTCCCGCTCTTTGGTATCCGTGTTCCGACTGAAAAAGGAGAAAGTATCCAGTCGGGATTCATAGCTTCGCTCGGAGCCACGCAGAATACGGTCTATTTCATCGTCGGAAATGAAAAACCGCCGCTGAGGGTCATACCCATCGGCGGCGGTGAAAACAAGGGGTTCCCGTTGTAAATCTTCCAATCTGTGCAGCAATGCTAC
This sequence comes from uncultured bacterium, assembly GCA_946056135.1. Taxonomy (GTDB): domain Bacteria; phylum Bacillota; class Clostridia; order Oscillospirales; family Oscillospiraceae; genus Faecousia. The sequence continues at coordinate 2,389 of CAMGIN010000191.1, forward strand.
AGGGTCATACCATCGACTTCTGAGCAAACTGCGGTCTTTTTCATAGACAGCGGCGAACAAAGTCCATTCATCTACAAGCTGACTGAGTGTGTCACGATCTTCCAGAAGGCGCTGCATCTGTGCTTCAATTTCCGGGAAGCCGCCCTTAGCAGAATAGGTCAGCGTAGTCAAGGGGAGATACCCGGCTTCCCTGGCTTCATCGCTGAATTCCCGTCTGGCATAAATCAGGGACTTTGCCAGCTCCATTCGCTCGAAGTCCTGCACCCGGTCAAGCTCGTTCTGGGGCATATATCGCCCCATGCCCAGCAATTCCCGGATGCGTTTTTCTGCCTGCTCCCATGTGACGAGGGTGGTATACCGCTTTTGGACGGTGCGCCCGGTGGCAATTCGGATGCCATCGGCATCATACCAGATGGCGTATTCCCGATCATGGATGAAAAGCCCCGCACCGTTAGTGCCGTAGCGCTTTTGCAGGAAAGCAGCGTTATCTTCCAGCGGCTTGTCTTTCATAAAGTAAGCGCAGATGATGAGACGGCTGTTTCTGTCATTGAAACCAATACACAGCACTTCATCAATGACCTGCTGGGGAAGCTGTGGCTGGGAGAAGAAGGTTTGCTGTTCGCCCTCCTGCTCAGGCGCAAGATAACCGCCGCCCAAAAAGGAGATTTGCTCCTCAAAACTGGGCGGCGGTATAATTCCATCTATGCGTAAATCAGTTCCTGCAGAATCTGCTCCTCCGCTGCTGAGCGGAAGTTGTTCATCAGCCCCACCCATTTCATCTGGTCGGTGGCTTTCAGTTCCTCCGTCACGCCCTCGGCCTGCGCCATCTGCGCTACCATCAGCGAGATTCTCTGTTTGGCTGTTTCCTCGATCTCCATCAGGTGACTGTGGAGCTGCCCCGTGGTCAGAAGATTCGTGTAGGTCACTTTCCGGCTCTGCTGCAGGAATCTGCGGCGCATCGATGCGTACTTCCCAAGGGGAATCTGGGGTTCCTGGGGCGGGAGAAGATTCGGAAGCAGATAATCCCCCTGTTTCGTGTATGTGATCTGTGTCATGGTTATAATCCGCCTTTCTGCGAAAGGCACCGACGAGGTTATGAAACAGG
>CAMGIN010000192.1 GCA_946056135.1 uncultured bacterium
GAAGTCCATCAGGTCGGGCACCACGGCTTCCGCCCCTTCCCGCTCCAGCAGGTCCACCAGATGGTTGTTGGCCAGGGGCATATACTTCACCAGGATCTCGCCTACCACGCCGACACGGGGTTTACGAAGGGTCTCGTCGATGGGGAAATTGTCGAAGTCCGCCACAATCTCGCCGCACAGGCGCTTGTAGCTGCGGGTGCTGTGCTTGCCGGTCAGCGCCTCCACACAGCGGTCACGCCACTTGGCGTGGAGGGCGTTTGCGGAGCCGGGGACCTTCTCATAGGGACGGACCCGGTACAGGCAGCGCATCAGCAGGTCGCCGTAGACGATTGCCTGCACCGCGTCGATAAGCAGGCTGGGGCTGAGCTTGAAGCCCTCGTTCTTCTCCATGCCGTTGGCGTTCAGGGAGATCACCGGAATGTGGCTTAGGCCTGCCTTTTCCAGGGCCCGGCGGATGAAGGCCACATAGTTGCTGGCCCGGCAGCAGCCGCCGGTCTGGGTCATAACCACCGCCAGACGGTCCGTGTCGTACTTGCCGGAGAGGATGGCCTGCATGATCTGGCCCACCACGGTGATGGAGGGGAAGCAGGCGTCGTTGTTGACGAACTTCAGGCCCATGTCGATGGCCTCCCGGTTGTCGTTGTCCAGCAGGACGAGATGATAGCCGTACTTGCGGAACACCGGCTCCAGGATGTCAAAGTGGATGGGGCTCATCTGGGGGGCCAGGATGGTGTAGCCCTCCCGGAACATTTGCTTCGTAAATTCCTTGCGTTCATAGTGGGAGTCCGTGGGCTTGGCAACGATCCGCTTCTCCCGGCGCATGTCCATGGCAGCCAGCAGGGAGCGAATGCGGATGCGCACCGCGCCCAGGTTGTTGACCTCGTCAATCTTCAAAAGGGTATACAGCTTGTTGCTCTTTTCCAGAATTTCGGAGACCTGGTCCGTGGTGACGGCGTCCAAGCCGCAGCCGAAGGAGTTCAGCTGGATCAGCTCCAGGTCATCCCGGCGGCTGACAAACTGGGCGGCACTGTAGAGACGGGAGTGATACACCCACTGGTCCACCACACGCAGAGGCCGCTCCGGTTCAAAGTCGATGGGCAGGCTGTCTTCCGTAAACACCGTCAGACCGTAGGAGGCGATCAGCTCCGGAATGCCGTGGTTGATCTCCGGGTCGATGTGGTAGGGGCGGCCCGCCAGGACGATGCCCCGGCCTCCCTTACGCTCCATTTCCTCCAGGAGCCGCTTGCCTTCGGCCCGGATGTCTTCCTTGGCGGCGATCTGCTCCTGGATGGCCTTGTGGACGGCGGCCCGGACCTCCTTCTCGGGAATGCTCCACTCCTCGGCGGCGGTCTTCACCAGCCGGTCAGCAGCGGTCTGCTCCGTGGTAAAGGCGATGAAGGGACGGATGTAGTGGACGTCCCCCTCGGCAATGGCCTCCACGTTGTTTTTCAAGTTCTCCGCGTAGGACACCACGATGGGACAGTTATAGTGATTCTGGGCCTTCCCCGTCTCCTGGTGCTCGTAGAACACACAGGGGTGGAAAATAGTCTTAATGCCCTGGTTGATGAGCCACTGGACGTGGCCGTGGGACAGCTTGGCGGGATAGCACTCGGACTCGGAAGGGATGGACTCCATGCCCAGCTCGTAGATCTTCCGGTCAGAGAAGGGCGACAGCACCACCCGGAAGCCCAGCTCCTTGAAGAAGGTGGCCCAGAAGGGGTAATTCTCGTACATATTCAGCACTCTGGGAATGCCGATGGTGCCCCGGGGGGCATCTTCCTCCGCCAGAGGCTCGTAGCCGAAGATGCGTTTGCGTTTATATTCCACCAGATTGGGCGCCTTTTCTCCCCTGTCCGTATTGCCTGCGCCCTTCTCGCAGCGGTTGCCGCTGATGTGCCTGCGGCCCCCGGAGAACTTGTTGATGGTGAGCATGCAGTGGTTGGAGCAGCCGCCGCAGTGGACGCTGCTGGTGGTATAGGACAGCTTCTGGATCTCCTCCAGGGACAGCATGGTGGTCTCCTGGCCCGCATAGTGGTTCCGGGCAACCAATGCCGCGCCGAAAGCGCCCATAAGGCCCGCGATGTCGGGACAGGTGGCGTCCACGCCCGCGATCCGCTCGAAGGCCCGCAGCACCGCCTGGTTGTGGAAGGTGCCGCCCTGAACCACGATGTGCTTGCCCAGATCCTCGGCGGAGGCCAGCTTGATGACCTTGTACAGGGCGTTCTTGATGACGGAATAGGCCAGGCCCGCGGAGATGTCGGAGATGCTGGCTCCCTCCTTCTGGGCCTGCTTGACGTTGGAGTTCATGAACACCGTACAGCGGGTGCCCAGGTCCACAGGAGCCTTGGCAAACAGGGCTTCTTTCGCGAAGCCTTCTGCGGTGTAGCCCAGGGAGGAAGCGAAATTTTCAATGAAGGAGCCGCAGCCGGAGGAACAGGCCTCGTTTAAGAGGATCGTGTCCACGGTGCCGTTTTTCAGCTTGATGCACTTCATGTCCTGGCCGCCGATGTCCAGCACGCAGTCCACCTCCGGGTCAAAGAAGGAGGCGGCGGTGCAGTGGGCGATGGTCTCCACCACGCCCTCGTCCAGGGAGAAGGCAGATTTTAACAGGGCCTCGCCGTAGCCCGTGGAGCAGCTGCGGACGATTTTCGCGGTGTCCGGCAGCTGGCGTTTCAGCTCTCCGGCGGCAAACTGGGCCGTCAGAATGGGATTGCCCTGGTTGTTGGCGTAGAACTGGTACAGCAGCTCCCCTTCCTGTCCAATCAGCACCAGCTTGGTGGTGGTGGAACCGGCGTCGATGCCTAGGAAGCAGTTTCCGGAGTATGTAGAAAGGTCCTGCTTTTTCACCACGGCCTTGCTGTGGCGGTCCTGGAACTGCCGGAACTCCTCCTCGTCCCGGAACAGCGGGGCAAGCCTCGGCATTTCGAAGGACACCTGGACGCCCTTTTCCAGCTGCTCGATCAAAGCGCTCAGGTCTACGGTCTGGGTATCTTCGGATTCCAGCGCCGCGCCCATGGCGGCAAACAGGTGGGAATTTTCCGGGTCTACCGTGGTTTCGTCCGTCAGCTTCAGGGTGCGGATAAAGGCGGCTTTCAGCTCCGTCAGGAAGTGCAGCGGGCCGCCCAGGAAGGCCACGCAGCCACGAATGGGCTTGCCGCAGGCAAGGCCGGAAATGGTCTGGTTCACCACTGCCTGGAAAATGGAGGCAGCCAGGTCGGCCTTGGTGGCGCCCTCGTTGATCAAAGGCTGGATGTCCGTCTTGGCAAACACGCCGCAGCGGGCGGCGATGGAATAAATCTGCTTGTAGTCCTTGGCGGCTTCGTTCAATCCCGCTGCGTCGGTCTGCAGCAGCGCCGCCATCTGGTCGATAAAGGAGCCGGTACCGCCTGCGCAGACGCCGTTCA
>CAMGIN010000193.1 GCA_946056135.1 uncultured bacterium
TGCCGCCCCCTACGCACAGTTTTCCAATTCTTTTCTGCGTTAAACGATCATTTACGGGAGTAATTTGGGTACGACTGAATCGTAACATTTCCGATTAAAAAGCCGCCCTACAGTCATGTAAGGCGGCAAACAGGGACATATTCGCTTATTGAACCGTCAGACTGTCCACCAGGGACTGCATTTCCTCTTTCGAGGAAACTGCATGGACCTTGTGCAAAATCTGGGCCCGCTGGGATTCCGGCAGCAGGGCGAAATTGCGCATAGCCTCCGGATTCTGGGCCAGCGCGAAGCCAAAGCCCAGTGGCAGTTCATTACTTTCCATATTCCACACCTCGCTTTTCTTTTCTGAGACCAAAGTCTCAGCATTAGCTTATCCGCCAAGGCGCAAAATATGTCGAAAGCTGACGTTCCCCCGCCATTTTTTCATCATCCCCGAAGGGGATACCATCATTTTGCATTCAGCATTCAGCATTCTGCATTCCATTATGTATACGTCTTAATGATTCCCAGCGCGATTTCCCTCCTGCTGACGCACCGGTCCATGGCCTGCTTCTCGATGTGGTGGTGCGCGTCCTCCTCGGTCATTTTCAGTTGCTCAATGAGGATCCATTTGGCCCGGTTCACCAGGCGGATCTCCTCCATCTTCTCCTCGATGGTGGTGGCCTTCTGCTCCAGCTTCCGCAGCCGTTCCCTGGCCGAGGCCATCCACAGCAGGCTCTGCTGCAGCAGCTGGGCCGGAATGGGCTTTGCCAGGGTGAAAACGCCCTGGGGCGTGACCTTGGCGTTGATCTCCTCGTACAGCTCCGAACGAACCAGCTGCAGGACCACCGTCCCCGGCTTTCCGGCGGCGTCGATGGCCAGCCGGGTGCCGAAATCATCCGGCAGCGGCGCGTTGATGATGACGAAGTCGTAGCTCTTGCCGATCATCTCCCGCCCGGCAGCCGCGGCGTTGCTGACAAAGGTGACCGGATAGTAGTCCGATCCCGGGAGCATCTGCCGCAGGATGTCGTTGAATTTTGACGCCGAGGATACCACAAGCACACTGTAGGTCTGCTCGCTGAACAGCATACATGCTCCCTCCTTTCCGCAAAATGGGCGGATGTTATTCCTTGCAGTAGCAATCGATGAGCGACCGGGGCAGGTGCCGCTTCAGGAATTCGCTGGAAGACGCTCTCCGGGAAGCCGTGGACAGGGAGAGCGGCAGGGTCTGCAGATGGGACAGGCTGTCCCGAGAGGTGGTAAACAGGTTGACGTTGCATTCCTCCGGCAGGGGCAGCCTGTTCTGCAGCCCGTCCAGGCCCGCCCAGATCAGCAGGGCAAAGGCAATATAGGGATTGGCAGTGCAGTCAGGACTGCGCAGCTCGCAGCGGCGGTACTCCCCGGCGGCGGCGGGAACCCGGATCAGCTGGGAGCGGTTGTTGTTGGACCAGGAGACATACTTGGGCGCCTTGTGGGCCCCCAGACGCTGGTAGGACCGCTCCGAGGGATTCAGGAACAGGGTCATATCCTCCACATGGGTCAGGATTCCCGCCATCATCTGCTGCATCCGCTCCTCCCCGGGGCCCTTGACGGACATGTTGATGTGGAAGCCGCTGCCGGGCCGTCCGGGCAGAGGCTTGGGCGAGAAGTCCGCGTACAGGCCGTTCCGGGCGGCAATGGTCTTCACCACCGTCAGGAAGGTCACCGCGTTGTCCGCGGCTGTCAGGGCGTCTGAATAGCGGAAGTCCACCTCGTTCTGGCCCGGCCCTTCCTCATGGTGGGAGGATTCCGGCTGGATGCCCATTTGCTCCAGGGTCAGGCAGATTTCCCGGCGGACATTCTCGCACTTGTCGTCCGGAGAGACATCCATATAGGCGGCATTGTCATAGGGGATGTTGGTGGGCTCCCCGTTTTCATCCAGCTGAAACAGGTAAAATTCCAGCTCCGAGCCGAAGGAAAAGGTATAGCCCGTCTGGCGAGCGTCGGCGATGGCCTGCTTCAGCAGGTGCCGGGTATCGTGGGCGAAGGGCTTGCCGTCGGGCGTGGTGATGGCACAGAACATCCGCACCACCCGTCCATGCTCCGGCCGCCAGGGCAGCACCGAGATGGTGGCAGGGTCCGGGTGCAGGAACAGGTCCGAGTACACCTCATCCCCGAAACCCACAATGGCAGAGGCGTCGATGGCAATGCCGTACTTGAAGGCCCGCTCCAGCTCCTGGGGCATGATGGAGATGTTCTTCGGCTTGCCAAGAACATCGCAAAACGCCAGGCGGATGAACTTCACGTCCTCCTCCTGGATAAACTGCATAACCTCTTGCGGTGTGTATTTCATACGATAACCCCTTCCTTCCTCCTGGGTCTGCTTTTGGAATCCGGCTCTGAAATATGACGCTATGGCACTGTTATACCACATTCTGCCCGGGTTTTCCAGTGGTTTATCCCGGGAAGTCAAAGAAATTCCCCAGCGGCGATTTCACTGCGTTCCGGAAAACTCTGCTGCAAAGGATCGTTTATTTGCATACCCACTGTAGGGGAGGGTCATTGACCCTCCCGCTGCGTAACGAAACAGAGCGTGAAATAGGTTGCTTCCAGTGCTGATTTTCACAAAAAAGACAGGTTTGACCGCTCAAAATTTTTCAGCCAGCGGGAGGGTCAATGACCCTCCCCTACAGTGAGTACTACGATAAACGATCCTTTCCAGGAATTCCCTTCCCGGAGCCGAAAAAAAGAGACGTCCATCGGCACGGAAAAATTCCGCAGCCATGAACGTCCTTGCTCATTGCTTACATTATACGCGATTATCCACCGCTTGTCAATCTTCACAATCACAAAAAACTTTTTTTGTGCAGGGTGTTGACAAACGGAAAAATCTGGTGTAGAATGCATCGCGTAAAGGCAAGGACGTCTTTGAGCTGCGGCTCATAGACGCCCTTGCCTCTTTTTTGTTTCCGGCTTTCCCGGATGTGGCAGCCGCCTTCCGGGCTATTCCGAAATATTCAGAGATTAGGAGTGTTATTTATGGCAACTGTATCCGATTACTTTGGCTGTCTGGTGTTTGACGACCGGGAAATGAAGGCCAATTTGAGCGCCGATGTGTATCGGTCCCTGCGCAAAACCATTGACCATGGTGAGAAGCTGGACCCCAAGGTGGCCGACGCCGTGGCAGTGGCAATGAAGGATTGGGCCGTGGCCCGGGGCGCTACCCACTACACCCACTGGTTCCAGCCCCTCACCGGCATCACCGCCGAGAAGCACGACAGCTTTATCTCCCCCGCCCCCGACGGCGGCGTGATTATGGATTTCAGCGGCAAGGAGCTGATTAAGGGCGAGCCTGACGCCTCCTCCTTCCCCTCCGGCGGCCTGCGCGCCACCTTCGAGGCCCGGGGCTACACCGC
>CAMGIN010000194.1 GCA_946056135.1 uncultured bacterium
AGGAGGAAGGCTATGCTGACAAGTAAACAGCGGGCGGAACTGAGAGCCCAGGCCAATGGACTGGAAACCACATTGATGGTGGGCAAGGACGGTGTCACCGAAGCGGTGGCAGCGGAAGCGGACCGGCTGCTGACGGCGAGAGAGCTGGTCAAGGGCCGGGTATTGGAAAGCGCCCTGATGAGCGCCCGGGAGGTCAGCGACGCCATCTGTGAAGCCACCGGGGCGGAGGGCATCGCCTGTGTGGGCTCCAAGTTCGTCATCTGGCGCTTCAGCGAGAAGTGCCAGGCCGAGAGAAATCAGACCGGCCGGGCCAAGCGCAAGGAGCTGCCCAAGAGCAAGTCCGATCCCGTGGGAAAGGGAGCCAGAGCCCGGCGGCAGGCAGCCAGAGCGGCCAGAGAACAGCGCAACCAGTACTTCCGGGAGCAGGCCATCGAGAAGGCCATCGAGCGGGATCGGGAGAAGCAGCTGCGGCAAAAGGATTGACCGTCAGAAGGAGTATTGCGGCACCAATTGTAGGGCGGGGTCATGACCCCGCCGACCAGCCTAAGGGATTGCCTGTGCAAATTGTATGCACACTGTTCCGCTTTTGCAACGAACCGGGCACTTTTATCATTTTGGTGCTTCGGCGGGGTCATGACCCCGCCCTACAATGGATTCTGCATCAATTGACAGGCAATAATTGCAGGGGGATGAAAAAATGGAACGAATCGGTATCTTTGGCGGAACCTTCAACCCACCCCATATCGGGCATATCCAGGCGGCGCAGCAGGCTATTACGGCTTTGGGCTTAAGCAAGCTGCTGCTGATCCCGGATCGGATCGCGCCCCATAAACAGCTGCCGGAGAATTCCCCGACACCGGAGCAGCGTTTGGACATGCTGCGCATCGCGGCGGCGGACTGCCCGGGGCTGGAGGTTTCGGACATGGAGCTTCGCCGGGAGGGGGTCAGCTACACCGTGGAGACGGTGACGGCCCTGAAAAAGCAGAACCCCGACGCGGAGCTGGTGCTGCTCATGGGCACTGACATGTTCCTGTCCATCGACAGCTGGAAGAATGCCAAAAAGATCCTGAAAAACACCACCCTGGGGGTCTTTTGCCGGGGGGACAAGGGCGAGGACTCTGCCATCAAGGACAAGAAATCCCAGCTCCAGCGCCAAGGGGCCAGGGTGGAACTGGTGAAAAACGATGTGATCCCCATTTCCTCCACCCAGATGCGGCGGCTGCTGGCGTTTCAGTGCGCGGACTCCCTGCTGCCTGAGGGCGTGGGGGACTACATCCGGGAAAACGGGCTGTACGATGTGAATGCTGACTGGAAGAATCTTCCGATGGAGGAGCTGGAGCGCATCGTTGTGAGCCTGCTGAATCCCAACCGGGTGGCCCATGTGCTGGGCTGCCGGGACTCGGCGGTGGAGCTGGCCCAGCGTTGGGGTGCGGACGTCACCGACGCGGCCCGGGCGGGCATTCTGCACGATATTACAAAAGCTTTGGACGGCCCCTTGCAATTGACATTGTGTGAGGCTTATGGTAAAATACTCAGTGATTTTTCGAGGCGTTACCCCAAAACACTCCATGCGCTTACCGGATCTCTGGTGGCGGAGCGGATTTTTGGAGAAAATAAGGAAGTGGTTTCCGCCATCCGCAGCCACACCACCGGAAAATCGGACATGAACCTGCTTGAAGCCATCATTTATGTGGCAGACTATATGGAGCCCAACCGGGATTTCCCCGGGGTGGAGAAGCTGAGAAAGCTGGCCTACACGGACATCCATGCGGCGCTGAAGCTGGGTCTGGAAATGACCATGGACCACCTGAAAAAGCAGGGCAGCGAGGTGTCACCGGAATCGAGAGAGGCACTGGCGTACCTGAATGGACGGAAGGAAAGCTGAGAGCGGATACGACTACCCCTTTCCCAATCATCGGACAATCCTGCGTAATAAAGCGGCATCCTTGACGCCCCATTTGCATGCAGTACCGTCACGGGAAAGGGGCGTCAGGGATGCCGCCCCCTACGCAATGCGATAGATTTTCCAGAAAGGAAAGATGTTATGTTAACACCCAAAGAAATCGCCTATGAAGTCACCAAGGCGCTGGACGCGAAGAAGGGCCGGGACATCAAGCTGCTGAAGATCGATAAGGTCAGCTCCCTGGCAGACTATTTCCTGATCTGCACCGGCACCTCCAATACCCACGTCAAGACCCTGTGCGACTATGCCGAGTACACCCTGGAGCAGCTTGGGGAGCCCATGCTTGGCCGGGAAGGCCACCATGGCAGCGCCTGGGAGCTGCTGGACTACGGCACCATCGTGGTCCATGTGTTCACCGAGGAGGCCCGGAAGTTCTACGACCTGGAACGGCTGTGGGCGGACGCGGAGCAGGTGGACATCCGGGATATTATTATAGAAGAATAACGAAAGATTGGTAGAGGTGGATTTGCCATGAATTACGATTACGCAGAAATTGAAGCCAAATGGCACAAGTACTGGGAGGAGCACGATACCTTCCACACGGACGTCTGGGATTTTTCCAAGCCCAAATACTATGTGCTGGATATGTTCCCGTACCCCTCCGGCGTGGGCCTTCACGCGGGCCATCCGGAAGGCTATACCGCCACGGACATTGTCTCCCGCATGAAGCGGATGCAGGGCTACAATGTGCTGCACCCCATGGGCTATGATTCCTTCGGCCTGCCTGCGGAGCAGTATGCCGTCAGCACAGGCCACCATCCCAACGGCTTCACCCAGAAGAATATCGAGACCTTCTCCGCCCAGCTGAAGGAGCTGGGGTTTGACTATGACTGGTCCAAGATGGTGGCCACCTCTGATCCCTCCTTCTACAAGTGGACCCAGTGGATCTTCAAGCAGCTGTATGAGGCGGGCTACGCCAAGCGCATTGAGATGCCTGTGAACTGGTGCGAGGAGCTGGGCACCGTCCTCAGCAACGACGAAGTCATCGACGGCAAGTCCGAGCGGGGCGGCTACCCTGTGGTGAAGAAGAACATGATGCAGTGGGTCATCGACCAGCCCGCCTTTGCCGAAAAGCTGCTGGAGGGCCTGAACGAGATCGATTGGCCCGAATCCACCAAGGAGATCCAGCGCAACTGGATCGGCAAGAGCACCGGCGTGGAGGTGGACTTCCAGCTGGTGGGCGGCGGTTCCTTCTCCATCTATACCACCTGTATCGAGACCATCTACGGCATCACCTTCATGGTGCTGGCCCCCGACGGCAAGATTGTCCAGGATTTGATGGACCGGGTGCAGAACAAGGAGGAAGTTCAGGCCTACATCGATGAGTCTGTGAAGAAGAGCGACATGGACCGCACAGAGCTGAACAAGACCAAGTCCGGCTGCCGCCTGG
>CAMGIN010000195.1 GCA_946056135.1 uncultured bacterium
CCCAAAGTGCGTAACGCATTCGCCGCGGGCCTTGCCCGCTAAACGATCATTTACCTGCCATAAAAACCATGTTATTTCACAAAAGAAAGGACGGTGAGACGATGGAGGAGCTTTTTAACGCCCTTGCTGGGGCCCAGGACACGCTGGCGGCGGAATACATCGGCTTTCTGCGCTTCGCGGTGCCGGTGATTACGGCTTTGCTGCTGCTGCGCTGCGTTCTTCCACTGCTGACCTTCCGCAGAGAACCGGAGATCTGGGCCTGGCTGAATATGCCCGACGGCACCCAGGTGCCCATCACCCACTGGGAGAATGTCATCGGCCGAAGCAAAGGCTGCGATGTGACCATCGATTTCCCCACAGTTTCCCGCAACCACGCGGTGCTGACCCGCTATGACGACGGCAGCTGGACCATCACGGATCTGAGCTCTAAGGCCGGCACCGAGGTCAACGGCAGAAAGGTGCAGATCTGCGCCCTGAAAAACAAGGACCGAATCTCCATCGGCGGCGTGGAAATGCAGCTGCAGCCCATTACCGAGCGCCAGGAGGAACGGCAGGCCCAGCTTCGCACCAAGGCCGCCAGCGGCTGGGACAGCGTCACCAATCTGATGCTGCTGACGATCCTGCAGTGCCTGATGCTGCTGGGCTTTCTTCTGAAGGCAGAGCGGTCGGATTTCCTCAGCATCCTCCAGGGCTTCGGCGGCATTGTGCTGTGCCAGTGGCTGCTGTACATCTTCTACTGTATCATCCGCCGGCAGTCCTTTGAGGTGGAAACCATGGCCTTCTTCCTGTGCACCATAGGTATGGCTGCCATCGCCACGGTGAAGCCGGGGGAGACGGTGAAGCAGCTGATCGCCCTGGTGCTGGGGGTTGTCCTGTTCCTGGTCATCGGCTGGTCCCTGCGGGATCTGGAGCGGGCCAAGGTATTCCGCTATCTGGCGGTGGCGGCAGGTGTGGGCTTCCTGCTCATCACATTGGTGTTTGGCACCGAGTACTACGGCGCGAAAAACTGGCTGATGATCGGCGGCTTGTCCTTGCAGCCCTCGGAACTGAGTAAGGTCTGCTTTGTCTTTGCGGGGGCCTCTACCATGGACCGGATCATGAACAAGCGGAACCTGATTTTGTTCATTGGCTATTCCATTGTGATCTGCGGGTGTCTGGCCCTGATGAACGATTTCGGAACGGCGTTGATCTTCTTCTGTGCGTTCCTGGTGATTGCGTATCTTCGTTCCGGCAGCGTGGGCACCATTGCATTGGCCATTACCGCCCTGGGTTTTGCCGGGGTTCTGGCTCTGAAGATTGCGCCCCATGCCCTGCAGCGCTTCGCCACCTGGCGGCACGTCTGGGAGGATCCCCTGGCGGGAGGCTACCAGCAGACCCGGGCCATGATGTGCATCGCCTCCGGCGGTCTGTTCGGTTTGGGCCCGGAGGGGGGCAAGCTGCAATATGTGTTCGCGGCGGATTCCGACATCGTGTTCGCCACCGTTTCCGAGGAATGGGGCCTGCTGATGGCGCTGATGACGGTGCTGTGCATCGCGGTCTTCGGCTTCTTTGTGATCCGAACTGCCCGGGTGGCCCGCAGCAGCTTCTATTCTATCGGCGCCTGCACTGCAGCCAGCGTGCTGGTGATCCAGACCATCCTGAACTGCCTGGGAACCGTGGACATTCTGCCCTTCACAGGCGTCACCTTCCCGTTTGTCTCCAACGGCGGCACCAGCATGATCGGCGCCTGGGGACTGCTGGCCTTTGTCAAAGCGGCGGACACCCGGCAGAATGCCAGCTTCGCCGTGCGGATGATGAAGAAGGGGGCTTGACCGATGAACCGTGTGACCAAACGAACCTGGCTCATGGCCCTTTTCATTCTGGTGCTGCTGGGGGGTATGCTGATTTTTACCTGGGAGTATGTCACCGAGGCAAAGGACTGGGTGGCCTTCTCCGGCTCGCCCCATGTCTACAACAGTTCCAACTTAGGCTGCGGCACCGTTACGGACCGCTCCGGGGAGGTGCTTCTGGATATTACGGACACCCGGACCTATTCAGGCGATGTGGCTACCCGCAAATCCACCCTCCACTGGCTGGGGGACCGGAAAGGCTATATCAGCGCCGGAGCGGTGTCCAGCTATGCCGCAGAGATGGCGGGCTTTGACCGGATCAATGGTGTTTACGATGCTGCCGGTACCGGCGGAACGGCAACGCTGACCCTGTCTGCCCATGTGCAGAACACCGCCCTGGAGGCTATGGCAGGAAAAAAGGGCACCATTGCCGTATACAACTACAAAACCGGTGAGATTCTCTGCGCCCTGTCCACCCCCACCTATGATCCAGACAATGTTCCCGATATGGAAGGGAACGAGGCTTACGAGGGCGTGTATATCAACCGCTTCCTCCAGTCGGCTTATGTTCCCGGTTCTATCTTCAAGATCGTCACCACGGCCACGGCGCTGGACTGCGTGCCGGACATTGAGAATATGACCTTCACCTGCTATGGGAAATTGGAATACGGCACAGAAGCCGTTACCTGCGAGAAGGCCCACGGGACGCAGAACCTGAAGCAGGCCTTCGCCAATTCCTGCAACTGCGCGTTTGCCCAGATCGCGGAGCTTATCGGCAAGAAAAACATGGTATCCCATGTGGAGAAATTCGGCATTACCGAAAGACTGTCCTTTGACGGCGTCACCACGGCGGAGGGAAACTATGACGTTTCCAATACCGCCCCGGTGTCCTTCGCCTGGAGCTGCATCGGTCAGCATACGGATCTGATCAATCCCGCCCGGTATATGACCTTCATGGGTGCCATCGCGGGAGGTGGCGTTGGGGCGGAACCCTATCTGGTGTCCCGGATCCAGTGCGGCAATCAGGTGACCTATGAGGCAAAGACACAGAAAACCGACCGGATTCTGTCCCGGGAGGTGGCTGCCATGGTCCAATCCTACATGCGAAATAACGTCCAGTCCGTCTACGGCGACTGGAATTTCCTCGGCCTATCTGTCTGCGCCAAGTCCGGCACCAGCCAGCTGGGCGGCGGACAGACCTCCAACGCTATGTTCGCGGGCTTTGTGGAGAACGAAGAATATCCGCTGGCCTTCATCGTGGTGGTGGAAAACGGCGGCTACGGCAGTCACACCTGCGTGCCCATCCTGAGCAAGGTGTTGGCTGCCTGCAAAACCGTGATGGACGGAGAATGAGTTAGGAGTGTGGAGTTGTTTGTGAAAATGATCGTTTAGCGCAGAACGAATGCAAAATGCAAAATGCTGAATGCTAAATGATGGTATCCCTTCGGGATGAA
>CAMGIN010000196.1 GCA_946056135.1 uncultured bacterium
CTGCCGGCACCGAGGCTTCCGGCACCGGCAACATGAAGCTGATGCTCAACGGCGCGGTGACGCTGGGTACTCTGGACGGCGCCAATGTGGAGATCGCCCAGGAGGCGGGCATCGAGAACGAGTATATCTTCGGCCACACTGTGGAGCAGATTAATGCCGCCAAGGCCACCTACCATGCCCGTGGCATCTACGACAGCAATGCCGACCTGCGCCGGGCCATCAACACCCTGGTGGACGGCACCGTTCCCACCGACGATGCTCAGAGAGAGCTGTTCCACGCCCTGCTGGACGGCGCCAGCTGGCATAAGGCTGACCACTACTACCTGCTGCTGGACTACGCTTCCTACTTCGATGCCAAGCTGCGGGCCAACCGGGACTATGCTGACCGCATGGCCTTCGGCAGAAAGTGCCTGATGAACGTGGCATCCGCTGCCAAGTTCTCCTCCGACCGCACCATCCGTCAGTACGCCGACGAGATCTGGCACATCAAGCCCACCCAGTTCTAATCATCTATTTTTAAGAGAACACTCCCTGCTTCGATTTTACGCGAAGCAGGGAGTGTTTTCTCGTGAATGGAAAAAAATCGTTAAAACCCGGTAAATCATCGTTAACCCACCAGAGTTTATTTCAATCATCCCTGAAGGGGATACATTTATTTTGCATTTTGCATTCAGCATTTCATTTGATAAAATCCTCCTTCTGGGAAATACTACCCCTGAAAAGGCGGTGGGTATATGGAGGAATTCTCCTGCAAGACAAAGATCATTTCCGGGGCCGGGGCAATTTCCACCCTGGGGAGTCTGGGGGCAAAACGGCTGTTTTTGGTGACGGACCCCTATTTTATGAAATCCGGCGCGGCCCAGCGGACGGCGGAGGCATCAAAATGCGCGGATGTGGAAATATTTGACAAGGTTCAGCCGGACCCAACGGTGGAGCTGGCAGCGGAAGGGACCGCCCGGCTGCGGGCGTTTGCGCCGGATCTGGTGGTGGCTCTGGGGGGCGGCAGTGCCATGGACTGCGCGAAGGCCATGGCATTTTTCGCAAAAGGGAACTACAAATTCGCGGCGATTCCCACTACCTCCGGCTCCGGCTCAGAGGTGACGGATTTCGCCATCCTGACCCATAACAAGGTCAAACATCCGCTGGTGGACAAGCGGCTGCGGCCGGATGTGGCAATCTTGGACAGCGACCTGCTGCAGGAGCTGCCCAAGGGCTTGATCGCCGAGGCGGGCTTTGACGTACTGGCACATGCGGTGGAGGCGTATGTTGCGAAGGGCGCCGGAACCATGACGGACCTGTTCGCCCAGGAGGCCTTCAGCAGCGCGTATGCCGCATTGCCCGCTTCCTATGCCGGGCGGAAGGAGGTCCGGCTGAAGGTACACCTGGCGGCCACCATGGCGGGAATGGCCTTCACCCAGGCGGGACTGGGACTGTGTCACGCCATGTCCCACAGCTTAGGCGGCATGTTCCATGTGGCCCATGGGCGGCTCAATGCCATTCTGCTGCCCTCCGTGATCAGCTGCAACGCCCATGTGGCGGGAAGAAAGTATGCGGAGCTTGCCCGGGCGGCGGGAATGGGAGGCAGCGCCGATACCATTGCGGTGCGGAACCTGCGCAACGGTCTAATCCGTCTGCGGCGGGAGCTGAACCTCCCGGAGACCCTGGCTCAGGCGGGGGTGGACCCAAGGGCGGTGTGGCGCAATGCCGGGGAGATCGTAAAGGCGGCCCAGGAGGATCCCTGCTGCAAGAGCAATCCCCTGGAGGTGGAGGATTTTCTGGTGCGGCGAATTCTGGAAGAGGTGACTGGGCGTGTCTGAATGCCTTCGCAGTGTGGGGCTGGATGTGGGCACTACCTCCACCCAGATGATCCTGTCGGAGCTGACAGTGGAAAACAAGGCGTCTTCCTTCGCCGTGCCGGAAATGGAGATCGCGGAGCGGAAAATCCTATACAAAAGCCCAGTGTATTTTACCCCTTTGCTGGACGAAAGCAGAATGGACGGTGTCGGGCTGCGCAGGATCGTGGAGGAGGAGTACCGCAGGGCGGGGATCACCCGGGACAGCGTGGATACCGGGGCCATCATCATTACCGGCGAGACCAGCCGGAAGGAGAACGCCAAAGCGGTGCTGGAGGCCCTGTCCCATCTGGCGGGAGAGTTCGTGGTGGCTGCGGCGGGGCCGGATCTGGAAAGTGTGCTGGCGGCAAAAGGAGCAGGCGCGGTGGATTACTCGGAGCGCACTGGGAAAACCGTTCTGCACATGGATATTGGCGGCGGCACCAGCAACCTGGCGTTGATCCGGGAGGGAAAGATCGTCCGAACCGGATGTCTGAACGTGGGCGGACGGCTGATGAAGCTGAACAAGAACGGGACGGTGACTTATGTGTCTCCGGTGCTGAAGGAAATCTGCGGACTAAAGGTGGGAGACCCGGCGGCAAAGGAGCAGGTGGAGGCGGTGGTGGATATCCTGGTCCAGGCTCTGGAAATGGCTTCTGGACACCGGGAAGTGGGGCCTTTGCTGGGACAACTGACCACGGAGGAATCGAAGGAGCCCTGGCTTCCGCCGGAAGGGGAGGCGGTGATCTCCTTTTCGGGAGGGGTGGCGGACTGCATCCGGCAGGAGTTCCCCTGGCTGGAATTTGGAGATATGGGACCGGTGCTGGGCAAGGCCATCCGAAAAAGCCGCCTGTGCCGGGGGGACTATGTGCTGGGCAGCGAGACCATCCGGGCCACGGTCATCGGCGCCGGATGCCACAGCGCCCAATTATCCGGCAGTACGGTGTTCTATCAGAATATCCGGTTTCCGCTGAAAAATGTGCCGGTGGTGCGCCTTGAGACCCTTTCCGACATCCGCCGCAGTCTCAGCGCCCAGGAGGAACCGGTGGTATTGGCCATGGAAGGACTTATGTCGCCCAGCTACCGGGAGACTGTCGCCATGGCGGAAGAAATTCTGGCCCAGACCCAGGGACCAATCCTGCTGTGTCTGGAGCAGGATATGGCGAAAGCACTGGGACAGGCCTTGGCAGTACGGCTTCCCCGGGAGGCGGAGATCCTATGCATCGACCGGGTCAGGGTCAGCGAGGGCAGCTATCTGGACATCGGCGCCCCGGTAGGCCACGCTCTGCCGGTGGTGGTAAAGACGCTGGTGTTGGAAAAAAGGATGAATGCCGACTGTAAAAAAGTTTGGTAAATGATCGTTTACTGTTCGTAGGGGGCGGCATCCTTGACGCCCCTTGTGACGGTACTGCATGCAAAAGGGGC
>CAMGIN010000197.1 GCA_946056135.1 uncultured bacterium
AACCACTATTCCGTCACCAAGCACCGCCGGAAAACCGACGCCTTCACCCCCGGCGGGGTCATGGGCAAGCGGCCGGACTACGCCACCATCGTCTACTGCAACCTGATCCGCCAGACTTACAAGGACGTGCCTATCCTCATCGGCGGCATCGAAGCCAGCCTGCGGCGCTTCAGCCATTACGACTACTGGTCCGAGAGCATGAAGCGCTCCATTCTGCTGGACAGCCAGGCGGACCTACTCATGTACGGCATGGGGGAAAAGAGCATCGTGGAAATTGCCGACGCCCTGAATGCCGGCATGGAAGTCAAGGACATCACCTACATCGACGGCACGGTGTTCAAAACGCAGGAGTTGGACGACAGCCTGCCCACCGTCGTGCTGCCCTCCTTTGAAGAATTGAAGACCAACAAGCGGCGCTACGCGGAATCCTTCAAAATTCAGTACGGCAACTGCGACCCCTTCACCGCCAAGCGGCTGGCAGAGCCCTGGGGCAATCTCTTCGTGGTGCAGAACCCGCCCCAGAAGCCCCTGACCACGGCGGAGATGGACGCGGTCTACGATCTGCCCTATATGCGCACCTACCACCCCAGCTATGAAAAGGCCGGGGGCGTACCTGCCATCGAGGAGGTCAAATTCAGCCTGGTTTCCAACCGTGGCTGCTTTGGTGCCTGCTCCTTCTGCGCCCTGACCTTCCACCAGGGGCGGATCATCCAGGTTCGGAGCCACGAATCCATCCTTCGGGAAGCGGAGTTGATGACGAAGGACAAGGATTTCAAGGGCTACATCCACGACGTGGGCGGCCCCACGGCAAATTTCCGCCACCCCGCCTGCGAAAAGCAGCTGACCAAGGGGGCCTGCGGTGGACGGCAGTGCCTGTACCCCACCCCCTGCAAGAACATGAACGCAGACCACTCCGACTACATTACCCTGCTTCGGAAGCTCCGGAAGCTGCCCGGAGTGAAGAAGGTCTTCGTCCGCAGCGGCATCCGGTTTGACTACCTGCTGGCAGATAAAAAGGACACCTTTTTCAAAGAACTGGTACAATACCACATTTCCGGCCAGCTGAAAGTCGCCCCGGAGCATGTGTCCGACGCAGTGCTGTGCCGGATGGGCAAGCCGAAGAATGCAGTCTATAACCAATTTGTGGACAAATACTTCGCCCTGAATAAGCAGTACGGCATGAATCAATACCTGGTTCCCTACCTCATGTCCAGCCATCCCGGCTCCACCATGAAGGAGGCGGTGGAGCTGGCGGAATACATCCGGGACATGGGCTACAACCCGGAGCAGGTCCAGGATTTCTACCCCACCCCCTCCACGCTCTCCACGGTGATGTACTACACCGGTCTGGACCCCCGGACCATGGAGAAGGTCTACGTCCCCACGGACCCCCACGAGAAGGCCATGCAGCGGGCCCTGATCCAGTACCGGAACCCCAAGAACTACTATCTGGTCCGGGAAGCGCTGATAGCCGCCCACCGGGAGGATCTCATCGGCTCCGGCCCCAAGTGCCTGATCCGGGCTGTTCCTCCGAAGCCCGGCGGGTATGCTGCGCCGCCAAAGAAAGCGGCTGCCGGAAAGAAGCCCAAAGCGCCGCCGAAGACCTCCAAAGCCCCTGTCAAAAAGGCAGCTCCCCCAAGAAGAAAGGGCTGACAACCATTTCTTTGGAGAAATGCCGAAAAAGCAAGAACCATAAACACACAGCGCACCAACCGCATCAAACGGTTGGCGCGCTGTTTTTTCTTCGTATCGATTCCGTCGCAGCGTGATATCATCAGATAAATGATCGTTTAGCGGGCAAGGCCCGCAGCGAATGCGTTACGCACTTTGGGTGGTAGACGAACATCCTTTGGGCCCCTCGACCGCGGGTGCAGTGCTATGGTAAATGATCGTTTACAGTTCGTAGGGGGCGGCATCCTTGACGCCCCTTGTGACGTACTGCGTGCAAAAGGGGCGTCAGGGATGCCGCCCCCTACGCTCACAGCATATTTTTTTCCATATAACCTTTTCTGCGATAAACGATCATTTACGGAAACAATTGTGGCACTACCGAACAGATGCTTTTCTTCGATACAAAATCATTTCATAGGCAATGCCGTCTTCCTCGCCGCTTTGCAATGTCTCCGCCAGATACCAGCCATCGTCCTCGTCCAAATTGGGGAAGAAGGTATCGGACTCCGGCGTCACATGGACCTTGGTGACATAGGCAGCGTCGCAGTAAGGCAGCATCTGCCGGTACACACTGCCGCCGCCGATGACCATGGCCCGGTCCGCCTGCTGTGCCAGGGTCAGAGCTTCCTCCGGGCTTTTGCAGACGGTAAACCCGGGGATCTCCCTGCCGCTGCGGGTCAGCATGACATTTACCCGCCCGGGCAATGGCTTCTGTCCTGGGAAGTCCTCAATGGTCCGGCGGCCCGCAATCACCAGGCAGCCTTTTGTGGTCTGCCGAAAGAATTTCCGGTCAGCGGAAAGGGCAATAGGCTGGGTCCCGTCCCGGCCAATGCCCCAGTCGTCATATACAGCAACAATCAACTCCATAGTTCTTTTCCTTTAAATTGCCATGGGAATTTCAAAATCAAAGGGATGGTACTGGTAGTTCTCCATTTGGAAGCTGTTCTTGGTGAAGGCGTAGAAATCCGTAATGCTTTCATCCATTTTAAACGTCGGCGCGGGGTAGCCCTCCAGCTCCAGCATGGCCTTCACTGCCGGGATGTGCCGGTCATAGATGTGGCAGTCCGCAATGACGTGCACCAGCTCCCCCACCTGCAAGCCCGAGACCTGGGCCATCATGTGGGTCAGCACAGCGTACTGCACCACGTTCCAGTTGTTGGCCGTCAGCATATCCTGGGACCGCTGGTTCAGGATTGCGTTCAGGGTGTTCCCCGTGACGTTGAAGGTCATGGAGTAGGCGCAGGGGTACAGGTTCATCTCGTGGAGGTCCACAAAATTGTAGATGTTGGTCAGAATCCGCCGGGAGGCGGGATTGTGCTTCAGATCGTAGAGCACCCGGTCCACCTGGTCGAACATGCCCTCCTTGTACTGGTGCTTGATGCCCAGCTGGTAGCCGTAGGCCTTGCCGATGGTGCCATCCTCTCCGGCCCATTCGTCCCAAACGTGGCTGCCCAGGTCGGCAATACGGTTGGACTTCTTCTGCCAGATCCACAGCATCTCGTCCACGGCGCTTTTCCAGTAGGTCCGGCGCAGGGTCATGATGGGAAATTCCTCCGCCAG
>CAMGIN010000198.1 GCA_946056135.1 uncultured bacterium
TCCAAATTCTTGCCTGTGTTTGTTTCCTTGACCAGCTTAACGCCGCCGGTGTTAAGCCTGTTGTGGAAATTAACCGTTGCAGTAGCTCCTGCGGTGATGGTTACTTTCTGAGGATTGGCGCTGTCGCAGGTATACAGAGTAGCAACACTCGCGTCCGTTTGGCCTAATTCTTTTACATACACGGTTCCTGCGGTCAAATTGGAGACGGAGAGCGCACCTGTGGAATCTGTAATATGCGGACCGGAAACCAGGTTGGTGCAGGCTGAATCCGAATAAATGCCAAACTTCCAGCCGGACAGGTTTTTTCCGTCCTCTGTGGTCTTGACCAATTTCATGGAGCCTGTGGGATTGACGGCCCTTACCCGAAAGTATACCGGCAAATCCTCATAAGATGGGTCTGCCTGGCTGCCCAGCATCACCTGATAACTGCCGTTATACCACACGAAGAAGGGATGCCCCTGGGTGTTCACCCGGTTTCGTGTGGGTGCTACCAGCACATTGTCCAGTGGGCGGTCAGAGGTAATCGTCAGCACATTCCCGTTCGTGGTAAAGGTCAGTCCATCCATCCTCGGAAAGGAATACCCAGATATTACCCGATTATTGTCCGTTACGGCTGCACTATACTGACCGTTGCCATTCGGTTTCAAATCTATGGTCGGGGCAGCATTTTGGGCCGCGCTGGTAAAGCTGGGGATGGCATCGCTGTGCGCCGCCATGTTTGCAGAAATCTGGTTGTATGCCGAAATGACATTCTTCAAGCGACCTCCGATGGAGATATACATGGAAGTAGCTTCAGGCCCTTTTCCGTAGGCATTCTCGAAACGGCGAATGAACGCATCATTGGTCTGTGCATACGGCGGTGTGGCATTTCGCCAGCCAATGGCGATTTCCCAGACAATGATCTGCGTTGCCACCATATTGGACAGCAGCTCATAGCTGGCGGATTGCGGAAGCGTCCTCTGTCCATACATAACCGCAACGCACATAGCTTTCATTTGCTGTACAGTCAGGGTGGACGGGGCTGCTGAACTGCTGACAAATTCATCCATTGTCAGATCTTCTTCCGTATAAGTGGAGCCCTCCGCAATGCCGGGTTCCAGGCAGTAAGCTGCTTGCCATGTGCCATTGACCTTAATGGCTTTCAGACCGACATTGTTTCGATTTCTTGACTTGCCCGCAAATTCGTAGTAGATAAATCGGTTGGTCTTTCCGGCAATGGGACTGTATTCATCTGTGTTGACCCAGATGGTAGCCCATGTGGTTGCCTGACAGTTGGAAATGGATGCAAGAGCAACTTCTCCGTCAATCAGAAGCATGACAGGCGGCTCAGAATCATCGATAATGTCAAGTTCTGATGGTTCAGTACCGGATTCCTCCGTAACAGGCGGTTCTGTTTCATCGGGCGGTGGGATCATGTTTTCTTCCGGTTCTGTGTTCGTGGTTTCTTCCGTTGTCTCTGTGGAAGCAGCAGGATCAGCTTCATCGGCTGTTTCCGCAGCATATACGCTGGGAATCAGACTAACCACCAGCATCAGAATCAAAAGAAGTGAAATACATCGTTTGATTACAGTTGGCATGATTTTTCCTTTCAAAAATAGCCCTTGCCGAAGTACAGCAAGGACTGCGATTGTTGGTTTGTTGTTAAAACCGGTACAAACCTGGTTCTCCTTTTCGGAGTGTACAGGTAGTCTGGAGGGGGTGAGGTGTGGAGAGGGGGAACCGTGCAACTCCCCTGCCTCCAGTCCTGTGAGATGGGCAGACTGCCCCCTTGTGAGTGGTCATCGTTCCTGTTCCCGCTGGCGTTTTCGGTAAAACTCCAATGCCTTTACAATGGTATCCTCAATCTTCTGCGCAGGCGTCCCCGGCGCGAAGTATTTGCTGATACGATCTTTTGGAATCTTGAACTGCTCCTTCTGATTGGGCTTTTCCTCCTGCATGATGGAGAAAATCACATCCATGTTCAGCCTGCCTTCTTCTGAAAATTTCCGCATTTTCATCGCCTGTACATGAGATGGGGTGCAATCCTCCGTTATCATGGTTTCATACAGATCATGCTGCTCCTGCTGGGTCAGGTAGGACAGTTCCACGGCGGGGCGCAAAGCGATTTGCAGTTTGTCCTTTTCTTTCAGAACAGAATTGTCTACCAAATCCAGAACTTCGGGAATCAGCTCGGTTAGGCGGATGTACTTGCGAATTTGCTCATGGCTTTCACCCGCCTGATCTGCCAGAAGTTCACGGGAAGTTTTACCACCGAAATTCTGCAACAGTGTTGCAGAATTATCTCGGCTTGGCCGACCCGCCTGCCTACGCATGGCATCCAGCTTCATCTTATAGGCAAAGGCTTTCTCCGACGGCAGAAGCTGCTCCCGCTGCAAATTGGAATCCACCATAATAATGGTCGCTTCCTCGTCTGTCAGCTCCCGAACAATGCAGGGCAGTTGCAGCTTCGCAATCAGGGTACACGCCAGCTTGCGGCGATGACCGGCAACCATTTCGTAATGCCCGTTCTCCTTGGGGCGCACAATGGCAGGAACCAGAATGCCGTGCTGTTTCACACTCTCCGCCATCTCGATCATGTTGTCATCCATTCGGACTTTGAAGGGGTGATTTGGGAAATCGTCGATCTGATCGATGGGGATTTCCTGTACTCTGGGCTGAGTGGCAATGTCCCGCTCCTCCTGGGTGGTGAACAAGCTATCGACTGATGTCAGAAGGCTTGCTACGCTGCTTTTCTCCAATTTCCATTACCTCCTTCACCAGAGTGCGATAGGCTTCCGCCGCGCGGCCTTTCGGCTCATGCTTGAAAATGCTGTGGTCTGCCGTGCTGATTTCCGCCAACCGCACCGTTGCCGGAATCACGGTCTGCATAATGGGAAGATGCTTTCCGTAGGCAGCTTTGACGGATGCCACAATATCCTTGCGGAAATTGGTTTCATTCGCCATCGTCATAAACACGCCGCCGATTTTCAGCTTGGGATTGATCTGCCGCTTGATGCTCTGCACGGTGCCCACCAGCTCCGTCATGTTTTCGGCAGCAAAATACTCTGCCTGAACCGGGATCAGAACATAATCCGATGCAGACAGAGCATTGATGACCAGCATACCGAGGGACGGGCGGCAATCCAGCAGTACATAGTCGTAGTCCTTTTTGATTTGATCCACATACTGTCGCAGCACCGTCTCCCGGCTCATGACATTCACCAGTCCCACCTCAACGGCGGACAGGGT
>CAMGIN010000199.1 GCA_946056135.1 uncultured bacterium
GTCCTGGGCAAAAAAGGAACCCCTGTCCATTTTTCCGTCATTGAAAACTACATCTCCAGCACCTATGCCTCCAAAATGGTGAAGGGCCCTGCCCCATCCAACGGGATAAAGGTTGCCATTGTGGGCTCCGGCCCTGCGGGCATTACCATCGCCATCCTGATGGCCCGCCTTGGTTATCAGGTGACCATATTTGAGAGCAAGGACAAGATCGGCGGCATCCTGCGCTACGGCATCCCCGAATTCCGCCTGCCCAAGTCCGTGCTGGACGACATTCAGTACCGCCATCTGGAGCTGAAGGGCATCAAGATTCGGCCCAACACCCGCATCGGCGACGCTATCGGGGTGGACGACCTGTTCCGGGACGGCTACAAGGCCATCTTCATCGGCACCGGCGTCTGGAAGGCCAACACCCTGGGCATCAAGGGCGAAACCTTCGGCAACGTCCACTATGCCATCAACTACCTGAACAACCCGGACGTCTACAAGCTGGGGGAGAAGGTCATCGTCATCGGCGCGGGCAACGCCGCCATGGACGTGGCCCGTACCGCCATGCGCCACGGCACCCGGGAAGTGACCTGCTTCTCCCTGCGGCAAAAAGTGGCCGCCAGCCAGTATGAGTTCAGCTACGCCACTCTGGAGGGCATGCAATTCGAGTACCACAAGAAGCCTGTCGAGATCGTGGATGAGGGTGTCATTTTCCGGGACCTGATCGAAGGAGAGGACGGTTCTCTGGAGGAAATCCCCGGCAGCGACAAGCTGTACCCGGCGGACAGTGTGGTCATCTCCATCAGCCAGGGCCCCGCCAACGCCATCGTCACCACCACCGCCGGCCTGGATGCCAACGCCCGGGGCCTGCTGATTGCCGACGACTGCGGCAGAACCAGCCGTCCCGGCGTCTTCGCCTCCGGCGACGTGGTCAAGGGCGCCCGGACCGTGGTTGAGGCCGTGGCCTACAGCAAAAAAGTGGCCGAGGCTATGCACGAATACATTCAGTCCAGCCTAGAAGAAAACAAGTAAATTATTAAAGGAGCTGCCGATCGGCAGCTCCTTTTGCTTATGCAGTAAGGAAAATAAAAAAGAAGCTGCCAAAAGCAGCTTCTTTTTATGGAGCGGGTGACGAGGCTCGAACTCGCTACCTCCACCTTGGCAAGGTGGCGCTCTACCAGATGAGCTACACCCGCGAGGAACATAACTTATTATAGCGATTTTTCCCGAAATGTCAAGCCTTTTTTTTGAATTCTTCCAAAATATTATCCGGCTCCGTAACGGTGGTTTCCTCCGGCAGGACAGTCTCCTCTGCCATAGTAGGCAGCGGCAGAGTTTCTTCCTCAGAGTCCGCCACTACCGTCGTTTCCGCAGACTGGCTCTCCCGATCTTCCGGCACTACCGCACCTGTGCAGACAGGATAGGCAGAATAATCCCACACATAGTTGCGCATCTCGCTGTCGGTAAATTCCCGGTAGCCGCCCTGCTCGCTGCTGCGCAGAAGATCTACATGGTAGTAATACCCATTATCCAGCACCATATTCCAGGTCCAAGGTTCTCCGGCGTGAGTCCCGGTGACAATCCGGCACTCCAATCCAGCCCCACGGCACATGGCGGCGTAGACCGTGGCAAAGGCCCGGCTGTCCCCCACTCCATGGCGCAGCAGACTGTAGGCCGGAGTGATGGAGGTCTCTACAGTATAGTCAAACCGCTCCATCAGGAAGGCGTAGAGCTGGGAGAATTTCTGCCGGTCCGCGCCCTCGCCGCTGACATACAGCGACGCGGCATTGAATACCGGCTCCACCTGGGACTGCATCTGCCGCAAAGCATCACGGCTGTTCTGGTAGGTGAAGATCAGCTCCACCACCCTGGACTTCCCACCGCCATGCGTATTCACCGTAACTTGAGGCGTCTCCATGACGATCTGCGGGTGCTCCACCGCGTAGTTCTCCACAATCTGGATAAAATCCCGGTCTTCATACGTCTCCACCAACAGGACCAGACTGGGATCGAAGCTTTTCAGTGCCTGGACAACCGCTGTCTCCACCGCTTCCATATTCTCCAGCTTTCGGATCCGCCGGATCTGGGCCCAGCTGTAGCGATAAGTAACCGTCACCGCCAAAGCAGGCTGGCCGCCGCTGGTACCAAGCTCGCACGCAATATCCTCCACTGCGTAAGCGCCCATGGGATAGGTGCCCTTGGCATAGCGCACCGCCAGAGCCACGCCGTTTTCCACCATGTTGGAGGGATAATCCGCCACATTGATAACGGCAGACTCCGTTCCGGAGGCGATCAACTCCTCCAGGGCATCCAGCAGTTCCTGGTAGTTGGCAGCGGAGATCACGCCGGTCTGCTGGCTCTGCTCCTGCTCCCGGTGAGGCGCTACGCTGACATAATTGCCGTCCAGCCAGCCGCAGCCGGTAAGCAGCAGGCTGACCGCAGCAAACAGGCATACCATTTTCCGCTTCATAACGCCCCTCCTTGTTTCTTCGTGAATATTACGAAATCGAGTTTTTGGAATAGTGGGAGAAGCCGTCTCCCAGAACCTGGTGGGCCTCCTGGACGATGACAAAGGCGTTGGGATCGATCTCCATCACCAACTCCTTCAGCTCCGCCACCTGCTGTTTTTTCACTGCTGCCAGCACCACCTTGGTGCTGTGATGGCTGTAGGTGCCCTCACCATGGAGGAAGGTGGCGCCCCGGTCCAGCTTGGTGCCAATGGCCTGCGCAATGGCTTCATATTCCGAGGAAATAATCAGGGCCACCTTGGAATAATCGAAGCGGTAAATCACCGCGTCCACCACCTGCCCGCAGATAAACACCGCCACACCGGCATACAGAGCCTTGCTCACATCCCGGAACACCAAGCCCGTCAGTACCACCACAAAGGCGTCAAAACACAAGGAGATCTGTCCAATCGGTACGTTGCAGTAGCGCAGCTTCAGCAGCCGCACCAGAATGTCGGAGCCGCCGGTAGAGCCGCCGGAAAGATAGACCACACCCAGGCCCAAACCGCACAGCACGCCGCCGTAGAGGGCGCTGACCAGTACGTCCGGACAGGGAAAGGGGATCAAGGCAAAGGCATCGATCAGCACAGAGCTGACCAACAGGCCAATGAGAGAGCCCGCGAAAAACCGCTTTCCAATCTTCATGCCGCCCAGAATGAACAGGGGCAGATTAATCACAATGGTAAGGGTACCCACACTGCCGAACCCCAACAGCTC
>CAMGIN010000200.1 GCA_946056135.1 uncultured bacterium
TCCTTGACGCCCCTTGTGACGGTACTGCATGCAAAAGGGGCGTCAAGGATGCCGCTTTATTACGAACGATAATCCATCATTTTCAAGAATACCAGGAGGCAGTCATGTTATTATCCGCAGAGCATCTTTCCATCAATTTCGGCAGTCGGCAGCTGTTGCAGGATGTGAATTTCTATCTGAATGAAGAAGACAAAGTGGGTGTCATCGGCATCAACGGCACCGGCAAGTCCACCTTCCTGAAGGTTCTGTCCGGGGTTCTCCCGCCGGATGAGGGACGCATTACCCGGAATCCCAACGTCCAGATCAGCTTCTTGCACCAGAATCCCCAGATGGAGGACAGCGCCACGGTGCTGGAGCAAGTGTTTCTCCACTTCCCGGCCCAGTTCCGGGAGCTGAAGGAATATGAAGCCAAGTCCATGCTGACCCGGCTGGGCTTTACGGACGTGACCCAGAAAGTTGGCACCCTCTCCGGCGGGCAGCGCAAGCGGGTGGCCCTGGCGGCGGCTCTGATTCATCCGGCAGACATTCTGGTACTGGATGAGCCCACCAACCATTTGGACAGCGAAATGGTGGCCTGGCTGGAGGACTGGCTCCGCTCCTTCCGGGGCGGCCTGGTAATGGTGACCCACGACCGCTACTTTCTGGAGCGGGTGGTGAACCACATCACCGAGCTTTCCAGGGGAAAGCTGTACCACTACGAGGCCAACTATTCCAAATTCCTGGAGCTGAAGGAGCAGCGTGCGGAAATGGCAGAAGCCAGCGAGCGCAAGCGGCAGTCCATTCTGCGCATGGAGCGGGAATGGATCCAGCGGGGCTGCCGGGCCCGAACCACCAAGTCCAAGGAGCGGATCCAGCGCTATGAGAACCTGCTGAACCAGGACGCGCCGGAAACCGACGATACCGTCCAGATGGCCGCCGCTTCCAGCCGCCTGGGCCGGAAAATCATCGAGCTTCACGGTGTCAGCAAGGCCTTTGACGGGCGCACCATCATTGAAAATTTCTCTTACAGCCTTCTGCGGGATGACCGCATCGGCATTGTGGGCCGCAACGGTGCGGGAAAATCCACGCTGCTGCACATGATCGCCGGAGAGCTTCCGCCGGACAGCGGTTGTGTAGAAATCGGCACTACAGTCAAGATCGGCCACTTCTCCCAGGAAGGCCGGGAGCTGGATCTGAACCAGCGGGTCTATGACTTCATCCACGAGATTGCATCTGAAGTCCGCACCGGCGAGGGGACCTTCACCGCCAAGCAGATGATGGAGCGGTTCCTGTTCCCGCCGGATCTGCAGAGCGTCCCCATCGGCAGGCTTTCCGGCGGCGAACGGCGGCGGCTGTACCTGCTTTCCGTGCTGATGGAAGCGCCTAATGTCCTGCTGCTGGACGAACCCACCAACGATCTGGATGTGGAGACTTTGTCCATTCTGGAGGACTATCTGCAGAGCTTCCCCGGCCCCATTCTGGCGGTGTCCCATGACCGCTTCTTCCTGGATAAGCTGGCAGGTTCCATCTTCGAGGTCCGGGGCGACGGTCAGGTGCTGCCCTACACCGGCAACTGGAGCGACTGGGCTGCCAAGCGCGTCCAGGAGGAAGCGCCTGCCAAGGCGGAAAAGCCGAAGTCCGTCCAGGAGCGCCCCAGGGAAAAGAAGCTGAAATTTTCCTTCAAGGAGGAACGGGAATTTGCCACCATCGATCAGGACATTGCCGGTCTGGAAGCCAAAATCGCGGAAAATCAGGTCTCCCAGGAGCAATGCGGCAGTGACTATATCCGGCTCCAGGAGCTGCAGGCCGAGCTGACGGCGCTGGAGAATGCCCTGGAAGCCAAAACCGAACGGTGGCTCTATCTCACCGAACTGAAGGAAAAGATCGACGCCCAGAAATAACGAAACCTCCCGCTTTTGGGGGCGGGAGGCATTCATAGGATTGGGTTATACGCACTTTTTCAGCAGTCCGAAAGCGGCGCCAATCAGCGCCACAGGCACAATCAGCGCAATCCCCCCGGCAAACACCAAGCAGACCACCAGCAGCGGCACCGCTACAGCGAACAGTATGGACGCAATGATCTTGGTGGTTCCCCAGGCGACCTTGAACGCCAGACCCACCGCCTTGAACAGCAGCCAACAAAACAATACGGTCAGTAATACTTCCAACATGTTCTTCCCCTCCTGATTCTGTATCTGGGGATAGTATAGCAGAAAACGTCTGGAAAATTGTGTATGTTTTGTAACATTTCCGCCGGAACCCAGCGGCTGGTCTGCACCAACGGCCTCTTAACGCCCGGTTCAAAATGTGAATTCGGCACGGATGAAATTAAAGATTGTCCTATTCTCAAAAATATGTTATACTGAGAAAAATGGGATTTATTACACAGAATACAGCTTTTGCCGGACGGACAACGCTGGCAGCAGTCCTTACTGGAGGGGTCCGCATGCGTAAAGAATTCCTGCTTTTTCTCCTGCTTCCCATTGTTCTCCTGTGCTCCTGCGGCAGAAAAGGGTCTTACTCTGACGGCTTCAACGATGGCTATGACATCGGCTATGTCCAAGGCCAGCAGGCGGAAGCTTCTGCCGAAACCACCACACCGACAATGGGCACCCCTGCTCAGCCGGAACCACAGAACGGCTTCCTCTTTGAAGAAATTCCCCAACTGGAGGCCGCAGCCACCCTCTCCATCCGCACATCCGGCAGCGGCGGTTACTACTTCGTCATCGATCCGGTGGAATTCCCTGCCGCTGGGGAAGGGGAATTCTACATAACCAGAGCGCAGCTCCAGGCCAACAATTTCTACATACGGCTCTATGTCCGCGGTGGCTCCACGGCCCAGATTGCCATCCCCCTGGGGGAATACGCGATTTATTACGCCCGGGGAAGTGACTGGTACGGCGAGGAGTACCTTTTCGGCCCGGAAACCGCCTATTACCAATATGACGATACCTTTGTGTTCAAGAAATCCGCCAAAGGCTACACAAAGTGGTCCATCTCCTCCTCCGACGCGGAGCTGATCAGCGAATTGGATTTCCCCACAAAATAACCTTTCCCGCAGGAGGTTTCCCGGTTATGGGCAGCCTCCTGTTTTTTATTCGTTACTATTCAGCCGTACACCAAGTTCCTCATATAAATGATCGTTTATCTGCGCAACCCAAGGCTCTCCCTTTGGGAGAGCT
>CAMGIN010000201.1 GCA_946056135.1 uncultured bacterium
AAGAAGACCCTGAGCCAGCTGTGCGAGGGCTTCACCTTCTATCCCCAGGTGCTGAAGAATGTCCGGGTGGCGGATAAGGCCACGGCTCAGGCGGATCCTGACGTGCAGAAGGCCGTTGCGGATGTTGCCGCCAAGCTGGGGGACACCGGCCGCATTCTGGTGCGGGAATCCGGCACGGAGCCCGTGATTCGGGTCATGGTAGAAGCGGAGAGCAAGGATGTCTGCGAGGAGTATGTGGACTCCGTGGTGGAGGTCATCCGCCGCAAGGGTCATGCCGTGTAAGCCATCGTCGCGCCGGTTACGCTGAAGCAGGACGCACGTCGAGCATTTTTCATTCCGTATTCCCTCCCCCTTGCAATTCTCTTTTGAGTATGGTATAGTAACGTTATCCGGCAGGGCAATGAAGTTCTAGGCTTCATTGCCCTGCCTTTTTCGTGTTTTACCCAGGGAACAGGAGGCGGTTATGGCAGCGTTTGACAAAATATGCAGTGGATTCCCCCAGGTGGATGCCATTTTGGATCACATCCGTTTGGGTGACAATGTGGTGTGGCAGATTTCGGAGCTGGAGGAATTCCGGCTGTTCGCGGAACCCTTTGCCCGGCAGGCGGTCCGGGACGGTCGGAATGTGATCTATATCCGCTTTGCCCAGCATGCGCCGGTTTTGCGGGACCTCAGCGGCATCCAGGTGCGGCAGTTCGACCCAGACCAGGGCTTCGAGGCCTTCACCGTGGCCATCCACGAGGAGATCACCCGGCAGGGAAAGGACGCCTTCTATGTCTTCGACTGTCTGTCGGAGCTGCAGTCCGTGTGGTACACCGACCTGATGATGGGCAACTTTTTCCGGGTGACCTGCCCATACCTGTTCGAGCTGGACACCGTGGCCTACTTCCCACTGCTCCGGGGGCGGCACTCCTTCGACGCTGTGGCCAGAATCCGGGACACTACCCAGCTGTTATTGAATGTCTATTCCAATGAGAAATATGTGTACCTGCACCCACTGAAGGTGTGGAACCGGTCCTCCCAGCGGATGTTCCTGCCCCACTGCTGCAAAAAAAGCACGATGGAGTTCTACCCTGTAGAGGACGGCGTGGGCATGAGCCGGTACTATCAGATCCAGCAGAAATGCGCCGGAACCAGTCAGGACCAGAATTACGACAGCTATGACCGTTTCTTTCATCTGGCAAAGCTCCAATATGCCCAGGGAAGCTTCAGCGCGGATACGGAGGAGCAGATCATTCGCAGCACCATGACCAAGGACAGCCGCCTGAAACAGCTGGTGAAGGCCTACTTCCGGCCGGAGGATTACTTCCTGCTCCGGGACCGGATGATCGGCAGCGGAGCCATCGGCGGAAAGGCCTGCGGCATGCTGCTGGCAAGAAAAATTGCCCAGGCGGAACTTCCTGAGTTTTCGGAATACAGCGAGCCCCACGACTCATTCTACATCGGCTCCGATGTATTCTACACCTACATTGTCTCCAACGGGGGCTGGAAGCTGCGAATCCGGCAGCGGTCAAAAGAGGGCTACTTCGCTGCCGCGGAGGAACTGCGGCAGCACCTGCTGACAGGCACCTTCCCGCCCAAGATCCGGGAGCAGTTTGTGAGCGTGTTGGAATATTTCGGGCAAAATCCCTTTATCGTCCGCTCCTCCAGCTTTCTGGAGGATGGCTTCGGCAATGCGTTTGCCGGGAAATACGAATCCGTGTTCTGCGTCAACCAGGGCAGCCCCGAGCAGCGGCTGGAAACCTTCGAGCAGGCGGTCCGCAGGGTCTACGCCAGCACCATGGACTTTTCCGCCCTGGAATACCGCCGTCTGCGGGGCCTGGACAAAAAGGACGAGCAGATGGCCATCCTGGTGCAGCGGGTGTCCGGCTCCTATTACGGCAAATACTTCCTGCCAAACGCGGCAGGGGTGGGTTACAGCCACAGCGCCTACAAGTGGCTGCCGGATATGGACCCCGGTGCGGGAATGCTGCGCCTGGTCATGGGACTGGGCACCAAAGCCGTGGACCGGACCAAGGAGGACTATCCCCGCCTATCCAACCTGGACCGGCCCGCCGTGACCATGTACACCACAGTGGAGCAGCGGCACAAGTTCTCCCAGCGGTATATTGACGTCCTGGACTGCGAAGGGAACGCCCTGACCGAAGTTTCTCTGGATGCACTGCTGCCGGTGCTGCCCCAGTGGTACCGGAAAACCGTTCTGGAGCGGGACTCCGAAGCGGAGGCCCGGCTGCGGGAAATCGGACGATACCGGGAGGTCTGGTTCGTCAGCTGTCAAAGGCTGCTGGAAACAGAACGCTTCACCGGCTTGATGCAGAAGCTCCTGAAAACTCTGGAACGGATCTATGGCAACCCGGTGGACATTGAATTCACGGTGAATCTGGATCCTCAGGGAGATTTTATGGTGAATCTGCTGCAGTGCAGGCCCCTGTACCAGGGTTCCCAGGGCCAGCGGGTAAACCTGGACACCCTGAAGCTGAAAGAAGTCTTCTTTGACATCCGGGATTCCTCTATGGGCTCCTCAGGCAAGCGGTCCATAGACGTGGTGGTGCAGATCGACCCGGTGCGCTACTACAAATATCCTTACCACAAAAAATACGATGTGGCCAAAGCAGTGGAGAAGATCAACGACCACTACCGGGACAGCGGGAAGCACCTGCTGCTAATGACCCCCGGGCGCATCGGCACCTCGTCTCCGGAGCTGGGAGTGCCGGTGACCTTCCGGAACATCTCCAACTTCTCGGCGGTGTGCGAGGTCTCCGACAGCCGGGCGGGCTACAATCCGGAGCTGAGCTACGGCAGCCACATGTTCCAGGATCTGGTAGAGGCGGAAATCCTCTATGGAGCCATCTACGGCAATGCCAAGACCCTCCGTTACAATCCAGAGCTGTTCCGGGAGAAACCCGATCTGTTCTCCCGGCTGTGCCCGGACTACCCGGAGCTGGAGGGAATGCTCCAGGTTCGGGAAGTGGAGAATCTGTACTACTGGATGGACGCGGTGTCCAACCGGGCCGTCTGCGGCATCGAGCTTGGAAATACCTCCGATAAATGATCGTTTATCGCACCAAAGCCTCTCCCTATGGGAGAGGTGACCCGGCGTGCCGCCGGGTCGGAGAGGGCCTTCGTATCCCCTCTCAGTCACGCCTT
>CAMGIN010000202.1 GCA_946056135.1 uncultured bacterium
CTAACTTTTCGTGCACATCCTATCACATATGGAAGCTCCTGTCAATTTCTGTTTCACCAAAAATGGTTACTGTTCAGTCGTACCCCATATTCCTCATATAAATGATCGTTTATCTTCGAATGCAAAATGCTGAATGCAGAATGCAAAATGAAGGTATCCCCTCCGGGGATAAAATTGAAAGAAGCGAGAAAGGAACGTTTTCTCCAGGCAATCAAGAAATCTATTTGCATTTGCCTGCGTGTTTTATTCATCCCGAAGGGATACCATCATTTAGCATTTAGCATTCAGCATTCAGCATTTTGCATTCGCTCTGCGCTAAACGATCATTTACCGCAGGTAATATCGGTGCAGCTGAATCGTTACAAGCAATCTCTCGTTACGGCTTACACAGCACCAGTGTCCCCGAGCGGTCAGGCAGGGGCACGGCGGGAAGGACGCCGCCCAATTCCTGCCGGTACTGCTCCAGAGCCTGGGCCACACCGGGCAGGCCGGGATTTCCCCAGTCGTGCAGCAGCAAATATCCGCCGGAAGACAGCCGGGGCCAGAAATACCGAAGTCCCTCCAGGGTTGTCTGAACAAAATCCACATCCAGGGAAACCAGACAGAACCTTTCCTCAAGGCCATCCAGGGAGTCCGGGAAGAAGCCGGGCTTGAACACCGCCTGCTCCGGATGGGGGAGCGCGGAACGCACCCGCTGGATGGAAGTGGCCTCATGGGCAGCCTGAAAGGCAGCCGATGCCCCGGCCTCCGAAGCAAAGCCCTGAAAGCTGTCAAACAGGTACAGCTTCCGCCGGGGCAGCAGCTGATTGATGCTCCCGGCAAACTGCCCCCGGTAGACCCCCAGCTCCGCCGCCGCGCCGGGTACAGCCTCCAGCTGCCGGGTCAGCAGCTCCAGGGTGGCCAGACGGACGTAATCCCCGTCCAGCGCTTCCCGTGGCAGAGCCGTTGACGCGCCCCCGGCGGGTTCCGGAATCACATGATACCTTGGCAGCAGCCGCTCCAGCAGGTTTTCTCCCAGCAACGCCTTGGCGGCAGTGCAGCGGCTGTTGCGGTCAGTCAGGGTCAGACTGTTTTTCAGGTACAGGATCCTGTCCTCCGGGAGCCCCAGGGCGGCACACTGCGCCGCCACCGCTTCCGTGTGGCGGATGGTGACAATCATCAGGTCACAGTCCTTTCCCTCCAGCGCCTCCGGCAGCAGCACAGGCCGGTTCAGGAAGCGCTCCACCGAAGGGCTGCTGTCCACAAAGGCCGCGATTCTTTCCGGCGCAAGCCCTTTCTCCACCACTTCCGAGGCTCCGCAGCCGATGCCCCAAACATAAATTCCCATAGCGTTTCCTCCCATCGGATTCTGTGATAGGCATAATTGCAAAAAACTTTGTTTTCATTATATACACAATACACAAAATATCAAGTGCATATCAGTCAATCATTTACATTTTTCCCATTTTCGAGTATGATAAGCTTGATAGGAATCGTAAATGAATGCAATTCGCTTTTCAAAACAACATGAGGAGTGTGACCTATGCAGACAGCCGCCCTGATCGTAGCCGCCGGAATGTCCTCCCGGATGGGAGACTTTAAGCCCATGCTGAGCATCGGCTCCATTACCATCGCCCAGCGGGTAGTTGCCACCTTCCATCAGGCGGGCATTGAGAAAATTGTGATGGTCACCGGCTATCAGGCCGTCACCCTGGAGCGGCATCTGTCCGGCAGCGGCGTGATTTTCTTGCGCAACGACCATTACGAGACGACCCAGATGTTTGACTCCGTGAAAATCGGACTGAAATACCTGATGGACAAGTGCGATCGGGTGCTGTTTACCCCGGTGGATGTACCTCTGTTTACGGTGGAAACGGTGCGCAGGCTGCTGGATGCCAACGCAGCCCTGGCCTGTCCGGTGTGCGACGGTCAGCAGGGGCATCCGCTGCTGATTTCCGCCGCCCTGCTGCCGAAGATTCTGTCGGACTGCGGCGAACAGGGCCTGAAAGGAGCGGTCAGCCGCTGCGGCACCGCCATGACCGCCGTGGCTGTGAACGACCCCGGCACTCTTCGGGACGCGGACACGCCGGAGGACTACTCCGCCCTGGTGGAGTATCACAACTCCCAGCTGATCCGCCCGGTGGTCAGCGTTTCCCTGAACCGGGAGATGCCCTTTTTTGACCGGAGAACCGCCATGCTGCTGATGCTCATTGACGAGACCAGCTCCGTTCGGGCCGCCGGTCAGCGGATGCAGCTGAGCTATTCCAGCTGCTGGAACCTGATTCACACCCTGGAGAGCCAGCTGAATTTCTCCCTCATCGAGCGGACCCAGGGCGGCGCGGGAGGCAGCCAGAGCCGTCTGACCCAGCGGGGCCGCCTGCTGCTGGAACGCTTCGACGCCTACGAGCGCAAGCTCCGGGAAACCGCGCTGGAGCTGTACGACAGCTATTTTGGAGGGCTGCTGGAATGAAGCGCGTTTTTCTGATCCGCCACGGCCTGCCGGACTTCCCCGAAGGCAAACGGATGTGCCTCGGACGCACCGATCTGCCCCTGAGCCAGGAAGGCCGCTGCCAGGCGGCGCAAATGGCTGCGCTTCTGCCGCCGGTGACAGCGGTGTTTACCAGTCCCCTTTCCCGGGCGGTGCAGACAGCCCAGGCAATCCGGCCGGACGTAACCATTCTGGAAGGACTGCGGGAGCAGAATGCCGGAGACTGGGACGGGCTGACCTTTGA
This sequence comes from uncultured bacterium, assembly GCA_946056135.1. Taxonomy (GTDB): domain Bacteria; phylum Bacillota; class Clostridia; order Oscillospirales; family Oscillospiraceae; genus Faecousia. The sequence continues at coordinate 2,712 of CAMGIN010000202.1, forward strand.
TCAAATCCGGGCAGACTTCCCGGAATTGTATGCCGCCCGGGGAACGAACCGCCATCTGCTCCCCCCCAACGCGGAGGAAGAAGCGGTGTGTCTGGCACGGTTTACGGCGGCAATGCAGGAAGCGGCGGAAGCAGCGGAGGGAGACCTTGCGGTTGTGGCCCACAGCGGCGTGATCGGCCTGTTCCTGCAATCGCTGGGCCTGCCCCAGAGAAAGCCCCACTATGCCGAAGTCATTCCCCTGCTATGGGACAACGGCAGCTTTTTCGTTTTGGAGGAAACAGGTTACGCGTGAAATAATAGGAATTCAATCACCGCAGCGATTCCGTCGTACCCCATATTTCTCATCGAAATGATGGTTTATAGTTGTACCAACTGTAGGGCGGGGTCATGACCCCGCCGACGCACTGCGTCGTTGAATATGC
>CAMGIN010000203.1 GCA_946056135.1 uncultured bacterium
CATTTTGCATTCTGCATTCAGCATTTTGCATTCGAAGATAAACGATCATTTACCATAGCACTGCACCTGCGGTCGAGGGGCCCAAAGGATGTTGGTCAACCACCCAAAGTGCGTAACGCATTTGCTGCGGGCCTTGCCCGCTAAACGATCATTTATATGAGAAATCTAGGTACGACGGAATCGTTACAGCAAAGAAAAGAATTCCCGGATTTTCCGGTAAAGTGATTGACAGATATGAACAGATGTTCTATAATTGAAATGTAGAATCAGAAGGAGGAAGCGGCAGGAATTGCTATGAAGCCTGTCCGGAAGTGTTTCCCCCTGCGGATGCGCCTTTGATTGGACACGATGGCAGGGCGTATGGGATTATTTTGAGAGAAGGAAATAAGGAATGATCCACAACTTTGAAGATTTCTGCCGGGAGCTGCTTTCCTGCGGTTTTTCCATGGGCGGCGGCAATGCCAAGGGTATTTTCGCGCTGATCGACTATGGCTGGACCAAGCAGGATATGCTGGACACTCCGGTGAAATGGCACTGCGGCGACCCAGAGGTTGACCCTTGGGAATGGCGGATGCGGGTGCTGGAGGAGCGCAGGGATATTGCGTATTCCAAGGTGTTTTTCAAAACCAGCGGATTCATCACCAAGGACTGGTATTCCTATTTTTATGCTGTCCGGAGAAATGGGGAGTCCTTTGAAGAAGCCTACGCCCGTGGCGGCATCAGCCACATGGCGAAGAGGATTTACGAAATCGTATCGGCCGGTGAAGTGGCGCTTCATGAGATCAAGGCACTGGGCGGCTTCGGCAAGGAGGACAAGGCCCAGTTTGACAAGGCCATGGTGGAGCTTCAGATGCGGATGTTTATCACCATGAGCGGCAGACAGCAGAAGAAGAACAAATACGGCATGGAATATGGCTGGAACAGCACCGCATTTACTACGGTTGAGCGTTTCTGGAAGGAACGTGGCTTTGATATCCCGGAATTGGATGCCGACGAAAGCTATGGGAAAATCCAGGAACAGATCCTTCTGCTGAATCCCATGGCGGAAGAAAAGACGATTCGGAAATTCATAAGAGGATGAATAACTGACAGGAGAGAATGGAAAATGAAACGAGTATTCATCTGGATCCTTCTGGTATTGATGCTTTTGACCGCCTGCGGGCAAGATAAGGGAAACGACCAGGAGGCGGTATATGTGAACATTACAGCGCAGGAAGCCAAGAAGATCATGGACGACCAAGAGGGATATATCCTTCTGGATGTTCGCACCCAGGAGGAATATGACCAGGGGCATATTCCCGGCGCGATTGTGGTCCCCGACACGGAAATCGAAGCCAGAGCGGAGGAAGTTCTGCCAGACAAGGATCAGCTGATTTTGGTCTATTGCCGCAGTGGCCGTCGGAGCAAGAACGCGGCACAGATTTTGGTGGAGCTGGGATATACCAACATTAAAGAATTTGGCGGCATTATCGACTGGCCCTATGAGGTGGAATAGATGGTAGGAAACAACATGAAGCGCACCAAAGACCAGGTGCAGAAAGACCTGGACGCGCTGCCGGAGCATTATAAAACCGGGGATGTGGACCGACTGATCCGGCAGTATGTCAAGCAGAAAGCGGATGTGTCCGCCCTGCGCCCTTACATACTCTCGGAGCAGCAATTCCACAGAATTTATTACTATGTGACCCTGGATCAGATCAGCGATGTGGAGGAACGGATGGCATTCATCCATGAGAACCTACTCTTTTCCGACTGGTGGCATACCGACCAGCTCATCCGCTATGTTGCTGATTTGGATTTTGATTCCGCGCTGCGGTATGCAAAGGAATACACCCACGCAGACGACCCCTTCATCCGCCGCTGGGGGTATGTGTTGTTTATCTCCCGGCTGTGCAAGGGACATGCGGCGCAGCTTTTGCCGCTGATGCACGATGATGAAGCCTACTATGTCCAGATGGCGGAAGGCTGGCTCATTGCGGAGCTGGCGGTCTATGATCCGGAAGCGGTGTATGCGTGGCTTCCCCAAAATGATCTGAGATACAATATCAATGGAAAGGCCATCCAGAAAATCTGCGATTCTTACCGGATTGCGGAGGATTGGAAGCGCAGGTATAAGGAACTCCGCCCGGAATTGAGGAAGTGAAATCATGACCGTTATGGAATTCGGAAAGCAGAACACGCAAACCGTCATCCTGTTGCATGGCGGCGGACTGTCCTGGTGGAATTACCGGGACGCTGCCGAAGTGCTGGCGGAACATGTTCATGTGGTGCTACCTGTTTTGGACGGGCACGGGGACAGCGGGGATTCCTTCGTCTCCATCGAAGAAAACGCGGCAAGGATCATCGCATACATCGATGCCGAGCAGGGAGGGCAGGTGGCGGCCATCGGCGGCCTTTCTCTGGGCGGTCAGATTTTGGTGGAGATGCTGTCCCAACAAGCAGATATTTGCCGCTGCGCCCTCATCGAAAGCGCCTTGGTCAAGCCCATGAAGCTGACCCACGCGCTGATCGGGCCGACCTTTGGCATGAGCTACGGCCTGATTAAGCAGAAGTGGTTTGCCAAGCTGCAGTTTGCGTATCTAGGAATGCCCGGGGCGCTGTTTGACGATTACTACCGGGACACCTGCAAAATCCAAAAGGCGGACATGATCGCGTTTTTACAGGCCAACAGTGCCTATACGGTGAAGCCGTCCCTGACCCAAACAAAAGCCAGGGTGAAGATCGTGGCAGGCGGCAGGGAGCAGAAAAATATCCTCGATTCTGCGAAGCTTCTGCACGATGCCATCCCCAACAGTGAAATGCAGATTCTGGAAGGCTTGCGGCATGGTGACTTGAGTATGCATTTCCCGGAGCGATATGCGGCAATGCTGCGGGACCTCATGGCATAGCTTGCGGAAAAAAGGGTCCCGGAGTTGGATTCTGATGATAAAATCGAACTCCGGGAATGATTTCATTTTTCCATTGTCAGAACGTTACGATTCTGTTGTGGCAGACATTTCCACATAAATGATCGTTTATCGCAAAAAAGAATTGGAAAACTGTGCGTAGGGGGCGGCATCCTTGACGCCCCTTTCGCAT
>CAMGIN010000204.1 GCA_946056135.1 uncultured bacterium
CGTTTTTTCGACCTTTATTCCGACATTTTTCTGCCCCCGTCTGTCCTCTTCGAGAGGAATGACGGACACGCCACCATGTCTACCCGGAAACTCTGCTTGCATGGCCGGACGCAGCGGCGGCAAACCTCGTTGTATTTCCGTCTCCCGTCTGCATCCAGAAAGAATGACCATTCGAGCTTCCACTTCTGACTTGTACTCATAGATCACGTTCCGGTTTCCGCTCTTTGTGAGGCTTGGTTTTTTCCTCATGCGGCTCTGACTTTGCCGCCTTGAGCCTGTCCATGAGTGAAGTGTATGAATCTGCGAAACGACCTTCTGTAAAAAAAGCCTCAGTCCCTTGAACTTCATGGGACTGAGGCTTTTACTCTCATTACCTGTATTCTTTTTTGAGCTGCCGGTAAATAATCCGTGTCGCTTTTGATGCGATCTGATGAACCCTGTTTATCGTAACACCAAGTTCCTTGCTGATCACGGAGCTGGGAACCCCGGCCAGAAAGGAATCTACCACATACTTCTTTCGCTCGTCCAACTGCTCCTTTAATTCCTCTATGCGTTCAGCCGTGGAAGGGACGCATAGAGAGATAATCTTCATATCGGGATTCTTTGCAAGGGCGCGCTTTATCGTCGTGTTAGCACTATCGGGAAGATTCTCGTAGGTATAGGCAAACAGGTAATCGCAGCTATTCACCATCCAACGGTCTTTTCTTTGACTGTGTGCAATGAAATGTCCTGCCTTGTTGTCTGACCGAAATTCAAACCGGGGTGCATACTCCACTCTTGCCGGAACCTTGTAATCATACTCATCCAAGCGAAGGTGCCATTCCGGAACGGTCTCTCCGGTTTCAGTATGTATCGGCATCGAAATCAAATCATCCTCTTCAATAACGGGGTCAACAATATCGACAATTTCAAGCTGCTGATCAGGCTTATCCGTCTTTAATTGAATAACCTCACGCAGGACCGCCTTGTTAAAATAGGAATGAAAACCATGAAACCAAAACTCGATTTCCGTTTCCTTCTCAGATAATCGATCCAATTCGTCCCGAAGATTCTGAATAGCTGCTTTTTCTATAAATGGAGTGTTGTATATAAAACATACTTTTACCAATAGCGCGTCCTCCTTTTACCTTCTTTCCGATACTGCAAGAGAAACAGGATCAATCACTACTACCGGCTTCCCCTTGGCAAGCGCATATGTAACAGTCTTGCCGGTTCCGCTGGGTCTTCCAGACCACACAGCAATCACCACATCAGAGTGATCCACCATATACCGGTTGCGCTTATCCATGCAGTCAGGCGTATAGTGCGTTTGCAGCATCGTTTCTTTATCGCACTTCGCGGCTATATCATAGTACCGCTCCCGGAGCGCGACCGACCACTTTACAGCCTGAGTTTCACATGGGATGGCACTTTCCAGTGTAATGCCAGGATAGCTTTTTTTCAAGTTAAGAACATTCTCCGCAGCATACATATCTATCCCGATTGCCATACCGGAAATGAAATGTGTTACATTTTCTTCCTCAATCAGACGAATGATCTGCTCGCGGAGCGTCTGCTTGAGCGCAGCACAACGGCTGTCATTTTCGTTGAAGCCAAACGGTAAACTCTGGGGTCTGTGACCGGTAAAACAGCAAGTCTTGGTCTTCATATTTGTGCCTCTTTCTTTTATATGGATTAGAGAATTAGTATATGTCTTTAATCCATAGTATAGCACATGAAAATGAAGAATGCTGTCGAATTATTGTATAACAGAAAAAAACTGCGCATATTTCAGCGCAGTTTTGGGAATCCTGTTATTATCTGTTTTCTTTTTCCTGCTGAATCATCAGCTCGACCATTTGAAGAATGCGCTTTTGAGAGTCTTTCGGGAGCGTAGCCAGCTCCTTTGAAAGCTGAGAGGCTTTGTACTCCGTGGAGTGTTTCAGCACATCACAGAAGATTGCATCTGCGTTGGTTTCGAGCGCGTTCATCAGCAGAACCAGCTTCTCGCAGCGGGGAAAAGATGCACCGCGCTCTACGGTGGAGATGTAGTTTGTGGTCAGGCCGGTCTTCTCAGCCAAGTCCTCCTGCGTCAAGCCCAGCCGCTCCCGGCATTGCTTGAACCGTTTGCCAATTCTTTTATCAATCATGACATTATACCGTGTCCCTTTTCTATATTGCTCATGATAATTATATGGATAAGAGGCATAGTTATACAGAAACGCTAAACCGCAGACTATGTATTAGCGTTGTAAATTCGATGAAAATTATCAATTTGGACACAAAAAAAGAGCCTCAGCCGACACCCAAACGGGCATCGGCTGAGGCTCCTGCATAGGTAATTCAGATAAAGGTGCGAAATTGACTTTTATGCCCGTTCTGGCGGACTTTCCTGTGTGGATGAGAAAACATACGGGGCTGCTGCAAATTTCGCCCGAACGGTGTAAGATTCTCGCTTCGGACGGTGTGAGTGTTTCGGTTTAAGCGGTGCAGCTGCTTCGGATGAACGGTGCGTACCTGCTTTGAGTGTGATACAGCCTTTCCTGCAGCAGCCGTTGCAAGAAAGGAGCATCACTTTTGATGCAAAACAGCAAAACCGTCATTGGTATCGTTGAGATGCTCCTGAAAGGGCATCTGTGTTTCTCATTTTGATTGTTGTGATGCAACTAACACTCTAAAGGAGCACGGGGTTCAATTTTCTTTTTCCAGGTGTGACCGCCACCCTTGACTGAACCCGAAAGAAATGCCGCTCGTTAGCTGCCGACGGCGACGAACTCATGAGCAGCTCACCGTAACAGCCGTCGGTTTTCCAGTTTGGCATTTCTTTCTGAACCCGTCAAGGGCAAGCCCCGCTGGGGTGGCTAGCTTGCCTCTGGCTCAGAATCTATGTGCAGCTCTTTGGACTTTCAGCGGAGCAGGTCCATCCACGATTATGCACGAAGCCCCATCATTTCAAGTCATAACTTACACCGTATCAACCGAACTGTCTGCACCGCTCATCCGAAACGGGCAGTCCGTTGAAGCGAATTGGGCAGCTGCTTCCTGTCGCGGCTTACAGCGGATAAAAAGCCGTTTTTTCGACCTTTATT
>CAMGIN010000205.1 GCA_946056135.1 uncultured bacterium
CTCCATCGGGCTGGTCATGTTTGTGCTGCCGCAAATCTTGCTGATCGGCGGCGAGGTCGTGGACAAAACCTCCTTCTCCATGCCCCATACCAATTTGCCCCGGATTTCCAGCAGCGGCCATATCCGGGTGGATGGTCTGGTGCGGGGAGAAATCCACGGCTATGTCAATGGTATTGTCCGGGCAGATATTGACGGCGATGTGGAGCTGAATCTGCTGTCCGGAAAATCAACGGAGGAAGGAGGAAACAATCGTGAAGCGTAAATACTTAGCCGCGCTGCTGGCGCTTACCTTGCTGTTTGGACTGTCGCTGCCCGCGGCGGCAGAGGAATTACTGGATACCCCGGAAACCATCCACATTACATCCGCGGAAGAATTTCTGACCTTTGCGGAAAACTGTGTGCTGGACAGCTGGTCGCAGAATAAGCAGGTGCTGCTCACGGCGGATATTTCTCTGGAGGAAACGGATTTTGCCTCCATACCCACCTTCGGCGGCAGCTTCGACGGCGGCGGACATACCATCAGCGGTCTTTCTCTGACCCAGAACCTGTCGCCCGCCGGACTGTTTGGAATCCTGCAGCCAACGGCGGTAGTCAAAAACCTGACGGTTCAGGGAATTGTCACCCCCGGCGGCGACGGACTGTCCGTGGGCGGTGTTGCGGGGGAAAACTATGGTACGGTTGAAAACGGTACGTTCATCGGAACCGTTGTCGGCAAGACCAATACCGGCGGCATCGCGGGTATGAATTACGGAACGCTCCGCGCCTGTCGTGCGGAAGGCAATGTAACCGGTGACAACCGCACCGGCGGTATTGTAGGATACAACTGCGGCAGCCTTGTCTCCTGCCGCAGCAGCGCATCTGTAAACACCGAAAGCGTGGACCCCACCATCAATCCCAAGGATATCCGGCTGGATTTCAGCATGGATTTTTCCAAAACCGCTAATCTGGACGACTCGGATGCAGCCTCGGACACCGGCGGTATCGCGGGCTATTCCAGCGGCACCATAACAAGCTGCGTCAATTCCGGCTCTGTGGGGTACCCCCACATCGGCTACAACCTGGGCGGTATCGTGGGCAGAAGCTGCGGCTTTGTGGAAGGCTGCCGTAATGAAGGCTTTATCACCGGGCGCAAGGATGTGGGCGGTGTTGTGGGACAGATTGAGCCCCACATCCAGACCATTCTTTCTCCGGACTATCTGGAAACCCTGAGTAAGCAGTTTGAGAATCTGGGCGGTCTGGTCAGCCGGGCGGGCAGCAACGGTGCGGATATGGGCGGCGATGTGCAGTCCTGCATCCAGACCCTGACCGGCTATCAGAGCAGCGCCCGTTCCGCGCTGGAATCCCTGGTTTCCGGCGCTGCCAGCGGCGAGGTGAACGAGGAAGCCCTGTCGAGCCTTGGCAGCGCCGTGCAGGGGATGGCGAACACCTCCGGCGATCTGCGCAATGCCATCGGGCAGGGCGTAGATACCCTGACCAATGACATCAGCGCCATTTCCGGTCAGATCAGCGCCATTTCCCGCACCTTCGCGCTGGCCACGGAGGATGCGAAAAAGGAGACGGTGACAGATATCTCCGAGGTGGATTTGGATGCCATAACGGAAGGTCTGGTAGGCTCCTGCCAGAACAGTGCGGCGGTGGAGGGCGATCTGAACGTGGGCGGCATTACCGGCGTCATGGGGCTGGAATCCACCGCCGACCCGGAGGATGATGCCCCCAGCGGAAATCTGACCCAGAGGCGGCGGTATGAGCTAAAGGCCATTGTGCGCGACTGTGAAAATACCGGCAGGATTACCGGCAAACGCAGCTATGTGGGCGGCATTTGCGGACGGATGGAACTGGGTCTGATCTGCGAATCCCGGGGCTTTGGCACCATCACCAGTGAAAACGGCGACTATGTGGGCGGTATCGCGGGTCTTACCGGCGGAACCATCCGGAGTTGTTTTGCAAAATGTACTCTGTCCGGCGGAAGCTATATCGGCGGCATTGTAGGCTCCGGCATTGCCGAGGATTACAGCGGCGATTCCAGCACTGTCAGCGGGTGCTACTCCATGGTGGAGATTCCGGAAGCGGAACAATATGTGGGCGCCATCGCCGGAGTCAATACCGGGGTGTTCACGGGGAATTACTTTGTATCTGATACGCTGGCAGGCATCAACCGGGTCAGTTATTTCGCGCTGGCACAGCCCATATCCTACGATGCCCTGCACAGCGAGGATTTTCTGCCCAGCCCCCTGAAAACCTTCACTCTGTCCTTTGTTTCGGATGGGCAGACTCTCAAAACCGTCCCCTTCCATTACGGAGATTCCTTTGACGATTCTGTTTTCCCGGAGCTTCCTCAAAGGGAGGGGTGCTACGCACGATGGAGTACGACCTATTTGGCAGATCTGCGGTTTGACACGGTAGTCGAAGCATCGTACTATCCTTATATTACCTCCCTGGGTTCTACACAGACGCGTCCGGAGGGCAAGCCCATGCTCTTTGTCCAGGGACAATTTCAGGATAGGGACAATCTTTCCATCGTCCCCGGTACAACTTCGTTCCCGGAAACGGAGGAACATCCGGTGTTGGAGCAGTGGCATATTTCCATCCCTGCCGACGGACTGGAAAGCCATACCGTTCGTTACCTGCCCACGCAAGCGGATGCGGTGGTTTATCTTCTGAGAAACGGAAGCTGGAGCAAGGCTTCTACAGAGGAAATGGGCAGCTATCTTGCTTTTGAGGCGGCAGGCGCGGAGGTGGAAATTGCCGTCACTGCGGCTCCTGTCGCCAATATGCGATGGATCATTCTGGCGGCAGCGGCGGTTGTTCTGCTTCTGATTCTTGGATTGCTTCTTTGGGAATGGAAAAAGCGCAGAAAAACCGAAAAAAAGATTTTCAAACGGCGCTGGTGGCTGCTGGCCCTGTTGCTGCTTGCCTGTGCCGGTGCAATCCTTCTGTACCGATACTTCCCCCAGACCCGGGCGGGGCAGACGGTTCAGGCCTACGATCTGCTAAAAACCTATCTGGAGCAGCCGGAACAGCAGATGCGTCTGAGTGTGAAGGCCCA
>CAMGIN010000206.1 GCA_946056135.1 uncultured bacterium
CCGGCAGGGCACCGTACTGTGGGTCATTCTGCTGCTGTTTTTTACCGGTTCCGGCATCAACCTGATGCTGTGCCTGAACCGGGACGGGCTCTGGCACTATGCCATGTACCTGTTTATCCTGCTGCTGGTATTGGCGGAGTTTCTGTTCAGCTACACCTTCCCGCTGCTGAGCAAGTTTGGCAACAGCATTGCCGCCACCCTGAAAAACGCTCTGCTGCTGAGCATCGGCTATCTGCCCCGTTCCCTGCTGATCGCTGTAATCAACTGTATGCCGCTAGTCCTGCTGATTTTGAATCCTTATATCATTTTACAAACATCCTTTCTGGGGGCATTTCTCTATTTCGCCGGGGCCGCCTACGTCAACTCCCGGCTGCTGAACAAAGTCTTCGCCCCCTACCTGCCCCAGTCCCCGGAGGAACCGGAAGAAGCTTAACCGCGGGTAACCTGTGAAAAGCCCCTCACGCACAGATGGCGTGAGGGGCTTTCATATGGAGATCAACAATTATTCCATCCAAAGGAAATTCATAAATTCAGGCACCAGCTTTTCCCAGTCCGCCTCGCAGTGGCTGCCGCCTACCTGGCAGCGAAGCTTCACCGCCGCGCCGTAGTCCTTGGCTTTGTCCGCGATCCGCTTGTTGCAGCGGTAGGTCCAGCTGCTGCGGTCCTCCCGGTCGGTGTCCTTCAAGCCGTAGGCTTCCCGGGTGCCCCAGGACAGGTAGATTCTTGTGTCCGGGCTCAGGGGATTTTCCGCCATGTCCTGCATTACAGGCCCCATGCAAAACCCCACGGCGCTGGACACGCATCCAGCCTTGGAGAACCACCGGTTATAGCGCACCGCAGCATACAGCGCCATCAGGCCGCCCATGCTGGAGCCCGCAATGCCGGTACACTCCCGGAAGGGAATGGTCCGGTATTCCCGGTCGATCATGGGCTTGATTTCCCGGACGATCCACGCCATGGTGGTCTCCCCCATGGGTGCGTACTTTTCAAACCAGGAGCCGGCATCCGCAGGATAGGGCAGATACTCGCTGAGCCGCTCGTCCCCATCGTGGCCGCACTCGATGCCCACCACAATCATCTTTTTGACCCAGCCATCCAGGAAGTCCTTCAATCCCCAGGACTTTCCGTAGGTGGCGTCCGCATCGCTGTACAGGTTGTGCCCGTCGAAGAAATACATCACAGGATACCGCTCCCCGGAGCTTTCGTAGTCCTCCGGCAGGTAGATATGCAGCGGCCGGTTTGTCCCCTTGGGGGTGTATAAAAAATCACGCTTGACGATCATATAGCTGCTCCTTCGTATATATATTCAGGCAATTATACCAATGCATGGAAGAAAAATCAATACCGTTCCATAGGGATTCCCGATACGGCGCCCTCCCGTTCTGGAGCGTTTTGCAGCGCTTCCTGGGCAAGCCTGGCGCTGGCAATCTTTTTCTTCATGCCGATGAGAATGGGCACCGCCAGAACCAGCGTCAGCACATCCGCTGTTGCCTGGACGGTCGCCACACCATAGCTGCCCAGCACCCAGGCCATGGGGAACAGAATCGGCAGGAAGCAGGTGCCCTGTCTGGATGTGGACAGCGCAAGGGCTCCTTTCGCATTTCCCAGGGCAGCGCACAGCATATTCACTACCATCACCCAGGCCTGGATTGGCAGAGCAATGCACTGGGAAACCATGCAAATCACACCAATCCGGCGCATTTCCTGGTCACTGCCCGCAAACAGGACCACGAAGGTATCCGCGAACACCGCAACGAAAAGGCCCATGACCGCAGCGCCGATGATCGCCACCTTGGCGCTGAACCGGTAGCTCTCCTGAACCCGGTCATAGCGCTTGGCACCCCAGTTGAAACCAGCCACCGGTTGGAAGCCGTTGCCAAAGCCCAGAATGATACCGAAGGGGAACATCATAACCTTGGTACAGACGCCGATGGCCGCCAGCACCGAGTCGGAGATGCTGCCCGCGATGTTGTTGAGCATAATGCCCGCCACCACCGCCAGACCCGAACGGAACATGGAGGAGGAGCCCACGCTGACCACCTCCTGAATGATGTCCCGGCAGAAGCAGAAATTCCGGATGGACAGGTGCAGCACACTCCGCCGGGTCAGATACGGGAAGACCAGAATGCCGAAGCTGACCCACTTGGAGATTGCTGTCGCCAGAGAAGCCCCCGCGACGCCCATGTCCAGGCCAAAGATGAAAATGGGGTCCAGCACGCAGTTCAGAATGCCGCCGAAGCCCATGCCCACCATGGAGAGTGTAGCGCTGCCCTCGCTGCGCAGGCACTGGTTCATGACGAAGTTCGCCGCCATAAAGGGAGCCGCGTACAGCACGAAGGTGGCGTAGTCCACAGAATACCGCTCGCAGGTGGGGGTCGCTCCCAGCAGCCGAACCATGGGCAGCATGAACACATTGCCCAGGATCATCAGCACGGTTCCCAGCCCTGCCGCCAGGAAAAAGGCGGTGGACAGCACCTGGCTGGCCTTTTTCTCATTGCTCTGGCCCAGCAGCCGGGCGATGTAGCTGTTGGCGCCCAGAGCCAGCATGGACCCCGCCATCATAATCAGCTGATCCAGAGACGCGTTGACGCTGACCGCTGCCGTGGCGTTGGTACCCAGAGAACTGACGAAATAGGTATCCGCCAAAGAGTAGATGGAGTTGATAAGAAACGCGATGATGGTAGGTATGGCCATCTTGGGGATGACCCGGGAAATCGGTTCGTCCAGCATCATGGTCTTGCGTTCGAGCTGACTGCGTTCGTGTTTTCCACTCATAGCGGCTGTCCTTCCCTTCTTTTTCGATTCCTTTGCACCCATTATAGCATAGCTCCCGTCCCCGGCGCAATAGGAACGGAGCATCCAATACTTTTGTCTAATAAACCACGTATCTGTTCAGTCGTATCATGATTTTTCGCGTAAATGATCGTTTACCGCAGTATGCTCGATAGAAGAATATACGCAAAAGATTTGCGCAGTGAGCGTAGGGGGCGGCATCCTTGACGCCCCTTTTGCATGCAGTACCGTCACAAGGG
>CAMGIN010000207.1 GCA_946056135.1 uncultured bacterium
TGTACTCCCCGGAAATGAAGTCCTCATACGCCCCAGCCAGCTTTTCAATGCGCTTGCTGACTGCGCTGGGCGTTTTGAATCCGGCTTTCTCAGCAATTTCCTTCAAAGAGCAACCCTCATAGCGTAACTGCAAAATCTTTCTGTCCTGATCGGTCAGTTTACCCTTGAACTGCTCCATGCTTTGCTCGGTAAATACCGTGGATTCAAACTCACCCCGGGGGTCTGCAATATCATAAAGCTGCTCACCGTTGATGCTTACTCCGTTTCCCAGCACATCCTCCAAGGAAATGTGCTCTGCGGTACGGCTGTGGTTCCATGATCGCATAAAGTCCCGCTTGTTGATGTTCTTTCCGCTGTAATCCGCTACCTGACGGTTATTCCAGATTTCGTCGATCATGGGTTGCCAGTTCTGTTCTTCCACGATCATATCTGTGAGGTTACCAACCAGATTTCCGAAGTGCTGGTAACTGAGCCAAGGCAGTTCCGAATCCTTGTCCATCATGAACAGCCGCTGGAAGCTCCATTCCAAATCCGTCTCAAACTTCTGCCGAAAATGCTTGATGATTTCAAAAGACAGCCGCCAGAGCGGAAAGTCCCCGGAGTAGTTTGACCAGTCTCCGGGGATGTCGTGTTTCACGCCGCCCTTGCCGGGAACCTGAAAGAATTGCCATGCTGACCAAGCATAGCAGCCCCAGACCAGTTCCAAGAAGGCTTCCGACTCAATCAGCTTGCGATACTCCTCGGAATGCAATAGTTGGTGGATATTTCGTGGAAGTTCCAGATACGCCGGACGCTTCTCAACAAGTTCCTTCGGCAGCGCATAAAACAGCGTTATCCAGGACAGATTGCTTTCCTGCGGAATCTCCATGATGCCATCCGCCAGCACAACATAAAAGCTATAAGGGTTGCTCTTTTCCATACTCATCACCTCGTTCAACATATTCCCCCCATAATACATGGGCACCAGAATTGCGGTTTTTTCCAATCGCTGCAAAATTTTTTGAAAAATTTTTCTGGGTGCAGATTTGTCGTACTTCGCATCTATTGTAACCGAAAAGTCTGAATATGTCTATTCTTTATAATGCAGGCAAAAAAATAAGCGATACCCAGTCGAAAATGACCAGGTATCGCCTATTTTCGTGTTACCAACCCTGCAAGACAGATGCCGTAATAAATAATTCATCGAATTACTGTGTTACGGACACCCGCCTTTGGGGTGCCTTTTTGTTGGTGCAGCAAGTGATTTCAAATCCGAACCATTTTTCACTTTGGCGGCGTTTTTTACATCCGCAAGAGATATGGTATCTGTTCCCTCTTTGAAGTCGTAAGTCAGAAGCAGCTTGTCATCATAGACATATATAGCATTGACAAAGGTATCAATGAGCATCTGGCGGTGGGATTTCTGGGTCACATCCAGTTTACGGAAGCGGTGCAGCCAGAAGGTCATAAACTCGGCGGAGATTTTGGGCTTTGCCAACCGCTCCTTTTCAATCTGAATCTCCAGCTCGGCTTTTTCAGCTTCCAACGATTCCAAGCGTTCCTTGGTTGAGGGGGTGAAAAGACCGTTTTGGATAGCGTTCAACAGATTGTTGATACCTGTTTCAGCCTGTTTTAACCGCTTTTCCAACAGGGGAAGCGTGGTGTTTTCCTGGTCTTGAATCCGCATGAGCATGGACACGATGCTCTCAATGGCGCCATCGTCTAAAATGAAGCGCATGGTGGCATTGACCACCAAATCCTCAATCCATTCTTTCCTGACAGCCTTTTTCTTGCAGTCTCCACGCCGTTTTTTGACGGTTACACACTTGTAATAGCGGTGGATTGTGCCGTTACGCCCTTTGCCGCTCTCGCCGCACATATACGCCCCACAGTTGCCGCAGAAGATTTTCGTGGTAAGGAGATATTCGTCCTCAGCCTTTGCTCTGGCTGGGGCTTTTTGGTTCTTTACCATGCGCTTCTGCACCCGTTCAAACAGGTCAAGGGGAACAATGGGCGTAATTGCATCAGGGAGAACATAATCCCGATATGCGTACTCGCCAATATATCGGCGGTTACTGAGTAAATGTTGAATGTTTCCGTAGTTTATGGGTAGCCCTCGACCGTTGGTGATACCCATATTGTTCAGATAGTCCCGAATTTCCTTCATGGTTGCGCCCTCGTCATACCGCTTGAACGCTTCCAGCACAAAGGCCGAAGTCATGGGGTCAGGCTCCAGCCGCTGGTCTTGCGACACACGCAGACCAAAGGGGACACCGCCGCCGTTCCAGATGCCCTTCTCTGCATTGACATTCTGCCCACGCTGGACTTTCTCCCGCAGCTCGTTGGAGTAATACTCGGCCATGCTTTCCATGATTCTGCCCATTAACTGTCCAACTGCATCTTCTCCGAAGTTTTCGGTCACAGAAATGACCCGAACGCCGTTTTTCTTAAGAATTTGCTTATAAACAGCACTATCAGCAACATCTCGGGAGAAACGGTCAGTCCGCAAAACCAGAACAGTATCAAACAAGCGGCTGCTGCTGTCCTTAATCATCTGCTGGAAGTCGGGTCGGTTGTCCGTAGTTCCAGAAATTGCCTTGTCTATGTAGTGTTTTAGGACGGTATAATCGTTTTTCTCAGCAAAAGCGGTACATTCCCGTATCTGGACTTCAATAGATTCTTCCCGCTGGCTGGCGGAAGAATAGCGAGCGTAGATTACGGCTTTCATATAGTTCCCTTCTTGGATATATAACTGCTCGATAAACTGGAATTTTCCATTCTCTACAAATTGGACAAATCATCAGTATGGCTGCTTTCGCATAATTTTGAATCACCATCTTTCAGATTAAAATGCGAAGGGAAAGTCAAATTTCTCCCCTACAGAGAATGGAACTGCTCCTATTGTTTCCGTGACTTCGAAAGTTGCTCCATCCCATCCGTTGATTTGAATAGTTCCCTTAATGCTGCCGTCATCCGATGTGAAATCAAGGTTTCCATTTCCAT
>CAMGIN010000208.1 GCA_946056135.1 uncultured bacterium
CACATCGGAATAATTCTGTTTCGTTTGCAGCTTCGCCAGCTCCGGATTCTGGAACTGCTCAATCACCAGCATTTTCCGCGCCCTGCTGATGCTGGGATCGTGGAGGATATAGCGTATTTGCCCCTGAATCATCCCCGCGGCCTCGTCAGGAGTCAGAGGCAGGTTATCGGCATCTTTCTCCCAATCCGCTCTGGCGAAGATAGAATGTTCACCATACCGTTCCAAAACATCCTTCACAAGGGCATCCAAAATGGCCTGCTTGCTCTCAAAATGGCTGTAAAGCGACGCCTTGCGAATGCCCACGGCACTTGCGATTTGGGAGATTGAGGTGGCCTCAAACCCCTGCACGGAGAACAGCTCCAGCGCTGCTTCCAGAATTTCCTGTTTTGTGTTTCCTCTCTCCATGACCATTTCCCCTTCCCTGCAATCAAAGGATTCTGCTATCTGTTTTCAGAATGATATATCCATTTATTACCGCTTATAGTATAGCAACCTATCGTTCGGTAGCCAATAGGCTTCATGAAAAAAGCAGATATTTCTGCATGCAATCGTTGTGCTGGCTAAATGCATCTGCGCCATAGCCGATGGGCAGTCTTGCTGTCGGTTAGTATTAGAATAAGTCCAGCATGCTGTCCAGATAGATCGCCTCTCTGACATGCAGCTGATACGCAGGTTTCGTCATGTAATATAGCAGGAACTCCAGAATCAAAGCACTGCCAAGCCCACGGCCTTCGATTTTGAAGTTGGAAAAGCCCATCGGAAGGTAAACATTCCGGATATCCTGAATGCCGATAAACCCGGGATTGGTCATGGCTTTGGAGAATCGATACCCCTCATTGCCGCCGGTCGCGGTGCAATGGTGGTCCGGACAGTTTTCCCCAAGATTCTTGCGGCTGACATTCTCGTAACATTTCTTTCTGTCCTTACAGCCGAACCAGCAGCATTCGTTACACAGGAATTCCACCTTGTTCTTTTGGGCTTCGGTCAGTGTGCTCAGTTTGTCAAAGACTTTGTTCAGACGAAAGTCCGGCACAACATAGCGGAAATCATCTCGGTCCACTTCCTCCATAAACTCCTGAAAATCCGTCAGCACCTTTGTGGTGGAGGATACGAAATAGAGGTTCGGGTAATTCCGTTTCAGATACGCCAGCAGCAAATCGGAATGGATGATGACGCCATTCCCACCTTGCGCGTTGAATCGGTTACAGAGGCGATTGCATGTTTTGTCCGAAAGGTGCTCCTCCCGGAGCCGCGAGTTGCTGAAGGTCAGGCGGGCGGATATGCCGTATTCCCGCATCAACGCCAGAACTTCCCGGGAATCCTTGGCTCCAAACCCGACACGGCCTCCGCCCCAAATACAATCCGCCGGTGCGCCGTAGATGGAGCCGATATCACACCAATCGTAGAAGTACTCCCTGTGCTCCCGGAAAAGAGGCAGAAAGATACGATATAGTTCATAAAACTCGAATAGACCGGGAAGGTGGTAATATGCGATGTTTTTTTGAACGATTTCCAAAACTCCTTCCTCCCATCATTTATGTATTGTCAAGAATTTCCTATTTCTTCAATTTGCCCGGTCTTGCCAATGAGAACAAGTACGGGCGTAACATAAATTGTCCTGTTTGATTTTCGATCAGCGCGCTGCCCATTTTGTAAAGAACTGGCTGGGTTCAATACGAGCCCAGCCAGTCAAACGTTATTCAGAAAGTTTTCTCACAAGGCGGTCATAACGCACTCACGCAAGCCATCGGGGGCAACCAACCTGTACCGAACGGCAGCACGGTGATGTGCCAGACCGGGGCGACTTTTCAGACACCCCGACTATGCAATTTGGATTAGTCGTCGTTCTTGGCGTCGGCGATGATCTTTGCCTGGTTGGCCTTGGGGACTTCCTCGTAGCGGACGAACTCCAGAGTGAAGCTGCCCCGCGCCTGGGTCATGGCCCGCAGGTCGATGGCGTAGCTGCTCATCTCAGCCATGGGAACTTCCGCCTCGATGACGGTGTTGCCGTCGTGGTCGGGGGTCATGCCCATGGGACGGCCCCGGCGCTTGCTCAGGTCGCCCATGACATCGCCCACGTAGGCTTCCGGCACGGTGACGGCCAGAGCGCCGATGGGCTCCAGGATGGTGGGATTGGCCTGAGGCATGGCTTCCTTATAGGCCAGGATAGCGGCCATCTTGAAGGCGATTTCGTTGGAGTCAACGGGGTGGTAGGAGCCATCGTACAGGACGGCCTTCAGACCGACCAGGGGATAGCCTGCCAGGGGGCCCTTCTGGACCGCTTCCTGGATGCCCTTCTCAACGGCGGGATAGAAGTTTCTGGGGACGGAGCCGCCGAAGACTTCCTCAGCAAAGATATAGTCATCCTGCTCGTCCTGGGGCTCGAAGCGAATCCACACGTCGCCGAACTGGCCGCTGCCGCCAGTCTGCTTCTTGTGACGGCCATGGGCCTGAACGGTCTTCTTGATTTTCTCGCGGTAGGCGATCTTGGCGGGGCTGAGGACGGCATCCACACCGAAGCGGCTCTTCAGCTTGGAAACCAGAACGTCCAGCTGCTGGTCACCGGCGCCGGACAGCACAGTCTGCTTGGTCTCGGCGTTGTTCACCAGGGTGAAGGAGGGATCTTCCTCGTTCAGACGGTTCAGGCCGGCAGCCACCTTTTCCTCCTGGCCCTTGGTCTTGGGGGCGATGGCCATGGAATAGCAGGGCTTGGCGTAGGGGATCTGCTTCAGGGAGACCACCTTTCTGGGGTCACACAGGGTATCGCCGGTCTTGACCTTGTCCATCTTGCCGATGGCGCCGATATCGCCGCAGGCCAGAACCTTGACTTCGGTGGCCTTCTTGCCGCACATGGTGTACAGGCGGCCCAGCTTCTCGGTCTCGCCGGTGCGGGCGTTGACCAGCGTTGTGTCGGAGGTAATTTCACCGGACAGAACCTTGATGTAGGAATACTTGCCGTACTGGTCGGAGACGGTCTTCCA
>CAMGIN010000209.1 GCA_946056135.1 uncultured bacterium
CGGTCATGTCCACGGACTTTAACAATGTGTCAATGGCGGAGAAGATGGCGCCCTTTGCCCGGATGAAGTTGTCAATGTCCACCTCGTTCAGGGCCACTTCCCGGCCGGTCTCGGATTCCTCGGGCCAGGCGACCACATAGCGGCCCATACCGTGCGCGTCCCGTTTGACCCGGCTGCCCTCCCGGACGAACAGACCTTTGGCGTTGATGATGCCGCAGCGGAACAGCTCGGCGATCAGGTCAATGATGCCGCTGCCGCAGATACCCACACACTTCTGCCCCTGGTCGCCGATGATGGAAAGCGTCGGCTCCATAGTGACCTTGTCAATGGTACAGGCCTCCATAGCACCGTCGGTGGCACGCATGCCGCAGGAGATGTCGCCGCCCTCAAAGGCGGGACCGGCGGAACAGGCGCAGCTCATCAGGAAGTCCCGGTTGCCGAAGACGATCTCGCCGTTGGTGCCCAGATCGATGAACAGGCTCATTTCGTCCTTGTCCCAGATGCCGGAGGCCAGGGTGCCCGCCGTGATGTCGCCGCCCACATAGGAGCCGATGTTAGGCGCAATGAGCACCGGAGCCAGGGGGTTGGCGGGCAGCTTCAGATCCCCCGCCAGCAGGCCCTCCCAGTGGAAGAAGCTGGGGATATAGGGCTCCATACGGACAGAGCTTGCGTCCACCCCCACAAACAGGTGGTTCATGGTGGTGTTGGCGCCCACAGACAGCCGCAGGATGCTCCGGGCGGAGATCCCGGCGGTTTTGCAGAGGCTGGCAATGATGGGATTCAGCGTTTCCTTGAGGATGGCGTCCTGGAGCTTTTTCCGGCCGCCGGGCTTGCCCTGCTCAATGATCCGGTTGATCACGTCCGCGCCGTAGCGGATCTGGCCGTTGCCGGAGGAGCCCTTGGCCAGCAGCTTTCCGGTTTCCAGGTCCGTCAGCACCATGGTAACCGTAGTGGTGCCGATGTCAATAGCACAGCCCACGATTGTCGTGTTCTCCGGGCCGCAGATTTCCATACAGCGGAAGGTGTCACCCTTCTGTTCGCCCTTGACACAGACGTGGAAGTCATATTCCCGCAGGGTGGAAGCCAGCTTGACCATGACGCAGAAGGGAATCTCCACATGCTCTACTCCCAGGGCTTCCTCAATGGCCCAAGTCAGCCGCTCGTTGTCGGGCATGGTGTTCTCCAGAGTGGGTGCCTCTATAGTCAGCACGACAGCCCGGTAGTTGTTGGTAAAATGAATGCCGCTCCCCTTCAGCTGGTTCTGGCATTCCTCGAAAATCGCCACCTCCTGGGGACTGCTGAGATCGGCGGTCTTCATGCGGGACTGGTAGGCGCTGGCGATATCCGGGACGAAAATCACACAGTCGCCCACAACCTTGGAGCTGCAGCTCAAGCGCCAGCCCGCTTCATATTCCTCGTCGGAGATGTGACGGGTGGGAAGGGATTCCAGTTCCCCCTCCACCAGCTTCACACGGCATTTGCCGCAGGAGCCGTTGCCGGAGCAGGGCGCATCAATGGCCACATTGCCTCGGCGGGCCAGCTCCAGCAGATTGTCCCCGGCGTTGCATTCCAGGATAACAGGGCTTCCGCCCTCGATTTGGAAGGTTACTTTCATGGGGCAAAGTTCCTTTCATTTATGGTATTTCTCACATGCGCCAAACCGGCAGGAAACGCTTCTTGCCAAAAAAGACGCAGCCATGCAAGATCATGGGGGCGTCGGCGGGGTCATGACCCCGCCCTACAATGATTGCGGCTTTCAACGATCATTTCTGTCAAGATCTCAGCCACAATCAAATTGCTGCAAATTGCTCGGAAAAGGCGCGGCGGTTGCCCGCCGCGCCGGGTAATAATTCCGTTGACTGCCGCAAAAACGATTCGAGTGACCCCCAGGAGGGCAACGACCTTTGACCGGGTTCGTTACGAATTTGCCGCCGCCATGCGGCCTTACATCAAGGGCTCCATGGCCAGAACGGGATGGTTCTTCTCGGTCAGCCAGTTCAGCAGCTCCTCGCAGTCGGTGGTGATGGTCTCGTCCGCCACCAGGTCGGTGAAGTTGTCGATGCCGTACAGCTCCTTGGCGGTCTTGTTCAGGCGCTCCGCCACATCGTCCTTCAGCTCCTTGGGCATCCAGACGATCCGCTCAATACCGCCCTCAGCAGCGATGAACTTCTTAGAGGAGATGAAGTGACGGCCGTGGCCCATGTAGCCGGGAGTCTGGACGCCGCCGCCGGTGCAGGAGGCCAGCTCGCCGAAGGTCATACCGGCGGGAGTCATGCCCTTGAATTCCCGGTTGACCACGATGAAACCGTTGGACATGGGCTCAATGCCGCAGATGCATTCGAAGCAGCCGCAGGAAGTCATAGGATCCTCCAGGATGGAGTACAGGGTCACATTCTCCACAGCGCCATGGGTGGCGTCGTTGATGGCCTTGTTGACGGAGTCGAAGCGGCCGGTGCGCTCGTCGGTGCAGCCTTCCTTGAAGATGGGCTGGCAGGGACCGTTGGCGTTCAGCTCGTAGGTGGCCTTGGCGTCCAGCCAGCTGACAGCGCCGCACAGGCCCAGACGCTCGGGCGTGACCACGCAGCAGTGGGCGGGGGCAAAGGACTGGCACAGGATGCAGGTGTAGAAGCGGTCCACAGCTTCGTCAGTCATAGAGGCCAGGCGGTCATCGCGCTGGTTGTAGCGGGGAATGGCAACCTCGTCCCGGAACTTACCTGCCTGGGCAGCATCGGTGATCAGGGTGATCTGGCACTTGTCCACAACGGCGTCGAACTCGTCCATGATCATGACGTACAGCACTTCCGCGAAGTCCTTCAGCCGCAGGCCTGCCTCATAGGCGGCATTGCTGACACGGATGCGGACCTGGTTGCGCTGGCCGGTGTGCATAACGCCCTCCATGTAGTTGAACCAGGCGTGGAACTTCCGCTCGATGACGGACTCGAAGTCCACCTGCATCTTCTTGCCGGCGAC
>CAMGIN010000210.1 GCA_946056135.1 uncultured bacterium
CGGGGGAAAACTATGGTACGGTTGAAAACGGTACGTTCATCGGAACCGTTGTCGGTAAGACCAATACCGGCGGCATTGCGGGTATGAATTACGGAACGCTCCGCGCCTGCCGTGCGGAAGGCAGTGTAACCGGTGACAACCGTACCGGCGGTATTACAGGATACAACTGCGGCAGCCTTACCTCCTGCCGCAGCAGCGCATCTGTAAACACCGAAAGTGTGGACCCCACCATCAATCCCAAAGATATCCGACTGGATTTCAGCATGGATTTTTCCAAAACCGCCAATCTGGACGCCTCGGATGCAGCCTCGGATACCGGCGGCATCGCGGGCTATTCCAGCGGCACCATAACGAGCTGCGTCAATTCCGGCTCTGTGGGGTACCCCCACATCGGCTACAACCTGGGCGGTATCGTGGGCAGAAGCTGCGGCTTTGTGGAAGGCTGCCGTAATGAAGGCTTTATCACCGGGCGCAAGGATGTGGGCGGTGTTGTGGGACAGATTGAGCCCCACATCCAGACCATTCTTTCTCCGGACTATCTGGAAACCCTGAGTAAGCAGTTTGAGAATCTGGGCGGTCTGGTCAGCCGGGCGGGCAGCAACGGTGCGGATATGGGCGGCGATGTGCAGTCCTGCATCCAGACCCTGACCGGCTATCAGAGCAGCGCCCGTTCCGCGCTGGAATCTCTGGTTTCCGGTGCTGCCAGCGGCGAGGTGAATGAGGAAGCCCTGTCCAGTCTGGGCAGCGCCGTGCAGGGCATGGCGAACACCTCCGGCGATCTGCGCAATGCCATCGGGCAGGGTGTAGATACCCTGACCAATGACATCAGCGCCATCTCCGGTCAGATCAGTGCCATTTCCCGCACCTTCGCCCTGGCCACGGAGGACGCGAAAAAGGAGACGGTGACAGATATCTCCGAGGTAGATCTGGATGCCATAACGGAAGGTCTGGTAGGCTCCTGCCAGAACAGCGCGGCGGTGGAGGGCGATCTGAACGTGGGCGGCATTACCGGCGTCATGGGACTGGAATCCACCGCCGACCCGGAGGATGACGCACCCAGCGGAAATCTGACCCAGCGGCGGCGGTATGAGCTGAAGGCCATTGTGCGCAACTGCGAAAATACCGGCAGAATTACCGGGAAACGCAGCTATGTGGGCGGCATTTGCGGTCGGATGGAACTGGGTTTGATCTGCGAATCCCGGGGCTTTGGCACCATCACCAGCGAAAACGGCGACTATGTGGGCGGTATCGCGGGTCTTACCGGCGGAACCATCCGGAGTTGTTTTGCAAAATGTACTCTGTCCGGCGGAAGCTATATCGGCGGCATTGTAGGCTCCGGCATTGCCGAGGATTACAGCGGCGATTCCAGCACTGTCAGCGGGTGCTACTCCATGGTGGAGATTCCGGAAGCGGAACAGTATGTGGGCGCCATCGCCGGGGTCAATACCGGGGTATTTACGGGGAATTTCTTTGTGTCCGACACGCTGGCAGGCATCAACCGGGTCAGTTATTTCGCACTGGCACAGCCCATATCCTACGATGCGCTGCACAGCGAGGATTTTCTGCCCAGCTCCCTGAAAACCTTCACCCTGTCCTTTGTATCGGATGGACAGGCCCTCAAAACCGTTCCCTTCCATTACGGAGATTCCTTTGACGATTCTGTTTTCCCAGAGCTTCCCCAAAGGGAGGGGTGCTACGCACGATGGAGTACGACCAATTTGACGGATCTGCGGTTTGACACGGTAGTCGAAGCATCGTACTATCCTTATATTACCTCCCTGGGTTCTACACAGACGCGTCCGGAGGGCAAGCCCATGCTCTTTGTCCAGGGACAATTTCAGGATAGGGACAATCTTTCCATCGTCCCCGGTACAACTTCGTTCCCGGAAACGGAGGAACATCCGGTGTTGGAGCAGTGGCATATTTCCATCCCTGCCGACGGACTGGAAAGCCATACCGTTCGTTACCTGCCCACGCAAGCGGATGCGGTGGTTTATCTTCTGAGAAACGGAAGCTGGAGCAAGGCTTCTACAGAGGAAATGGGCAGCTATCTTGCTTTTGAGGCGGCAGGCGCGGAGGTGGAAATTGCCGTCACTGCGGCTCCTGTCGCCAATATGCGATGGATCATTCTGGCGGCAGCGGCGGTTGTTCTGCTTCTGATTCTTGGATTGCTTCTTTGGGAATGGAAAAAGCGCAGAAAAACCGAAAAAAAGATTTTCAAACGGCGCTGGTGGCTGCTGGCCCTGTTGCTGCTTGCCTGTGCCGGTGCAATCCTTCTGTATCGATACTTCCCCCAGACCCGGGCGGGACAGACAGTTCAGGCTTACGATTTGCTCAAAACCTATCTGGAACAACCGGAGCAGCAGATGCACCTGAGTGTGAAGACCCAGATTGAGAATCAGGATGTCGGCTTTACAGCGAATATCCGCAGAGTCCATACCGGAGATACCTACATTACCGAGATTTCTGAGGGGACACGGAAGCTGTATTATACCGAGGGTGTGGTATTCCTGGAAAACGGTGCGGCCTTCCGCCTAAACGAGGCAGCGCCGGACTATTCCGCCCTTCTGGAAAACACACTGGAGATTTGCAAGCAGGCAGATATCACCGCTGTCGATGGGATTTATACCATTACAGTGGAAGGCAGTCAGGCAACGCAAAGCCTTCGGCTGCTGATGCCGTCGGTGCAGGCGCTTCTGCCGGAGGCAAACCGTCTGACAGTGGATCTCATCACGGATAACGGGACGCTTTCTCAGCTGCGGTTTACAGGAGCGGGCAATCTGACGGATTCCGTCAAAACGCCCTTCTCACTGTCGGCGATTGTGGAGTTTCTCCCGGCTTCCGGCGATGTTACCATTCCCAAACCCGTTGCCCAGGCGGTCTCCACTGGTAATTATCAGGCGCAGGAATTGTATTCCGATGATCTGGTGCGGTTGATCGACGCATGGACCCGGCTTCGGAGCAA
>CAMGIN010000211.1 GCA_946056135.1 uncultured bacterium
CCTTACGGCCATTGGAAGTAGCCATTCTCTGACGGAAACCGTGAACCTTGGAACGGTGACGGCGGCTGGGCTGATAGGTACGCTTCATTTGGGATACACCTCCTGTCAAAAATCAATATGCTCGACAGCCAAAATGGCCGCAGCAAAACACAAGAAATGACCATAACGGTCATGCTGATACATTATAACCGAAAAATGCGGTCAGGTCAATATTTTTTTCGTATTTTATTGTTTTTTCCGCCAACTTGCGGCACAACGGATGCGCCGTGCATTTTCAATTTCCCAACCCCAGCTTTGCCAGAACCCGGTCATATTCTTCCGTCCCCAGCTCATAGGGTGTGGGCTGGTAATTATTCCACCCGGAGGTGGAGCTGATGCAGGCAGGAACCACAGTCAGTTCTCCCAGGCGCAGCGTGCCGTCAGATTCCCGGATGACCTCCTGCTGCAGCAGAGCGGTGTCAAAATCCGCCGGGGCGCTGTTTCCGCCGAAGCTGAAATTGCCCAGAGAATAATAGATAATACCGCCGTTGTATTCCTCAATGGGCTGCAGCACATGGGGATGGGTACCGAAGACGATATTCGCCCCGGCGTCGATGGCGGCATGTCCTACTCGAATCTGTTCTTCCGTCGGCTGGTAGGTACCCTCCACGCCCCAGTGGGGCGCCACAACGATCAGATCCACCCCCTGCTCCTTCAGTGCGGTGATCTCCTGAACCATTTTCTCCACATCCAGGCCATAATAGACCATTCCATACAAGCCAATGGTCAGGCCGCTTTCCGTTGTGACGATGGTGGAAGAATCCCGTTCCACATAGGGTACACCCGCATCCTCCAGAGTGTCCAGAGTGGTGTCGTAACCCTGCTGTCCATAGTCCATGGAATGGTTGTTGGCTACCGTCACTGCTTCCACAGAGTTCTGGGTCAGGATGTTAACATAAGACGTGGGACCACGGAAATTATACTTTTTCGGAACCTGAACCCCATCTTCGCACAGCGCCCCTTCCAGGTTGACCATGGTAAAATCGTCACTATTAAAATAATCGATGACATTGGCAAAGGGATAGGCGTAATCCTCCCCCACGGTCTTGATAAATCCCACGCCCGCATAGTAGTTCGCGGGATTCGCTCCCAGGGTGCAGTCCCCCGCGAAGGTCAGCAGGAAGCGCTCCACCTGGGGCTCAGTCTCGGGAGGTTCCGTGGTGGCCTGGGTGGGCTGCGTCTCCGGCGGCAGAGACTCCGTGGGAGGCACCGCCATCACGGTCTCGGCAAGGGCTTCCGTTTCCACCGACTCTTCCTTGCAGGAGACAGCGGTCATGAGGATGCCCAATGCAACCAGAAAGACAAGCAGCACTTTCAGTGTTATTCGGTTCATCCCTCTCCCCCCCTGATAAAAATGCTGAATGCAAAATGCAAAATGCAGAATGAACAAGTTGTTTCGCTGATTGCGAAATCGTTGGGCGACCGCCAAAGCCGCCCTTGTGATCCACCATTTTACGTCAGAACGTACCGCAGCAAAATTCCGGCAACTCCACTCTCAACTCTCCACTCTCTAACGCTCAGCCTTCCTGCGCCCGCTTCTTCATCAAGTTCCGCATCCGGGCGGCGTGATCCAGCTCCCGCTTGCGGATGCGCAGGCTCTTGGGGGTGCATTCCAGCAGCTCGTCGTCCGCCAAGAATTCCAGACACTGCTCCAGAGACAGATTTCTCGGGGGCGTCAGACGCAGGGCCTCGTCAGAGCCGGAGGCCCGCATATTTGTCAGCTGCTTGCGCTTGCAGACGTTGACAGTCATGTCCTCGTTCCGGCTGCACACGCCTACCACCATCCCCGCGTAGACAGGGGTGCCGGGCTCAATGAACAGAGCGCCCCGCTCCTGGGCAGCTGCCAGGCCGTAGGTCACCGCCTCGCCGGACTCGAAGGCCACCAGGGAACCGGTCTGACGGCGCTCAATCTCACCCTTCATGGGGGCGTAGGAGTCCAGCACAGAGGACATGATGCCCTCGCCCCGGGTATCCGTCAGGAACTCGTTGCGGTAGCCGAACAGGCCCCGGGAGGGGACCAGGAACTCCAGGCGGTAGCGGCTGCCCATGGGGGTCATGCCCAGCAGGTCGCCCTTCCGGCGTCCCATCTTCTCAATGACTGCGCCCATGCACTCCTCGGGCACGTCGGCCACCATCCGCTCGATGGGCTCGCAGAGCTTACCGTCAATGGTCTTGGTCAGCACACGGGGGGTGGACACGGAGAACTCGTAGCCCT
This sequence comes from uncultured bacterium, assembly GCA_946056135.1. Lineage (GTDB taxonomy): Bacteria > Bacillota > Clostridia > Oscillospirales > Oscillospiraceae > Faecousia. The sequence continues at coordinate 2,255 of CAMGIN010000211.1, forward strand.
CCCGGCGCATGGTCTCCATGAGAATGGAAAGGTGCATTTCGCCCCGGCCCGCCACGTTGAAGGCGTCGGTGCCCTGCTCGGTGACATGGAGGGACACATCCTTCAGCAGCTCCCGCTCCAGCCGATCCCGGAGGTTCCGGGAGGTGACGTACTTGCCCTCCCGTCCGGCGAAGGGAGAGTCGTTGACGGCGAAGGTCATTTCAATGGTGGGGTCGCTGATCTTCACGAAGGGCAGGGGCTCCACACAGTCGGGAGCGCAGAGGGTCCGGCCAATGGTGATATCCGCCATACCGGACAAGGCCACGATCTCACCAGCAGAGGCCTCCTGGATGGGGTTCTTGCCCAGGCCGTCGAACTCGTACAGAGCCACCACCTTGCCCTTCTGCTTGATCTCCGGGTCGTGGAAGTCGCAGATGGTGACCTCCTGGTTGACCTTGATGGTGCCCCGCTCCACGCGGCCCACGGCGATGCGGCCCACGTACTCATTGTAGTCGATGGAGGACACCAGCAGCTGCAGGGGGCCGTCCTTGTCCCCTTCGGGCGCGGGAATATAGTTGATGATGGTCTCGAACAGGGGCTTCAGATCCGTGCCCACCTCGTCCGGGCCGTAGGAAGCGGTGCCCTGACGTCCGGAGCAGAAGACGGTGGGGGAATTGAACTGCTCGTCGGTGGCGTCCAGATCCAGCAGCAGCTCCAGCACCTCGTCCAT
>CAMGIN010000212.1 GCA_946056135.1 uncultured bacterium
TCCGGGCGGAGGTCATTGCCTTCGAGGACATGAAGGCCTGCGGCACCATGGCGGCAGCAAAGGCCAAGGGCCTGGTCCGCAGCGAGGGCAAGGAATACGTCATGAAGGACGGCGACATCGTCAACTTCCTGTTCAATGTGTAACTGCAAAAACACTGCCGCCCTCCTTCGGGCGGCAGTTCATTTATCCATACGGTTCGTTCTTGTAAGTAAAGGATCGCTTCCGTTCGCACCCACTGTAGGGGAGGGTCAGTGACCCTCCCGCAAGGCTTACGCATTCTGAGCAGTTAATTAGCCGCTTTTGGTGAAAACCAGCTCTGGGAGCATCGGATTTCACGCTTTGTTTCGTTACACAGCGGGAGGGTCAATGACCCTCCCCTACAGTGGGTGCTGTGGAAAACAAAACTATATCGGTTTTCCACCCGGCTTTCTTTTATCCGCAAAACTGGGATATCAGATACAGTACCGTCAAATGGACTGGGTAGAATAAGTAAAAGCCCCACTGGACCGCCTTGCTGGAGGTAGTCTTTCTGCCGCAGTACAGGGCAATGGGGATCAGAGCGACCAGGGCGAACATTTCCAGCGGGAAGCGCACCTGCCCGATGTGGAACCAGCTGGGAATCAGGAAATAGATGATCGCTGTCATGCCTGCCAGCTGCAGCAGCCACCGGTGGGGCAGCTCCCGGGTCAGGCCGAACAGGGCAATCAGCAGCACGCCCGCTCCGCCGTAGTCCGTCTGCATCCACTCTGCCAGCAGAGCAAAGGGCAGCATTACGATCACTTTCAACAGCTTGTTGTCACACTTCGCCATGGCCTCCAGGGCCAGGAACCCCAGCAGCATGGTCAGCATGACGCTTTGATGGGCCCAGGTCCAGCCGCCCCAAAAGGCGAGATCAAAGGGAAGCTCCGACAGCACCGCCCCAATGGCCAGCCGCAGAGCGTATTGTTTCGGATTCCTTGTGTAGTGGGCCCCTTCCGCCAGCAGGAAGCAGTAAATGGGAAACGCGATCCGCCCAATGATGCGCATCAGCACATAGATCTGGTACAGCGTCCATGCGCTTGTGCCGGTACCGGCGTGCCTGTACCATTCCAGGACAAGGGTTGCGCCCACATGGTCGATGAACATGGTCACGCAGGCAATCAGCTTCAGCGCCTCCTGGGAAATTCCTTGCTTTTTCATAGTATCTCCTCCCGCCCCCATTATACGGGAGGAAAGGGAAAATTACAAACCTTTTTCTGCTTTTGTCGAAAAGCCCTTTATGGCTTTCCCGTCCCGTTCCAGCCCTCGTGCCGCAGAAGCCACAGCTTCCGATCAAGCCCTCCGGCATAGCCCGTCAGCCGCTCCCCCGCCCCCACCACCCGGTGGCAGGGAATGACAATCCCGATGGGATTGCGTCCCACCGCTCCGCCCACGGCCTGGGCGGACATTTTCTCCCTGCCCAGCTTCGCTGCCATTTCCCGGGCAATGTCCCCATAGGTCCTAGTCTGCCCCTTGGGAATCGCCAGCAGAATGTCCCAGACCTGCCGCTGAAAGTCCGTTCCCTTGGGTGCAAGAGGAAAATCAATCTCCGGATCCTCCCCCCGAAAGTAAGCGTCCAGCCAAGCAATGGCTTTCGTAAGCACCATGTCTGTGTCTCCGGGGAGGGCATCCCCAGGGTCCGGCATGTCCATCTGCACGCCCGTGAGGGTCCTGCCGTCACTGAGCAGCAGGAGATTTCCGATGGGCGACGAATATTGGGCAAAATATTCCACTTTGTTTCCTCCTTTTGGCATTTTTGTCCATTATACCTCCCGCTTCCGCCAAAGTCTATAGTGAAAACACATCTTGATTCCCCTGCCGCTTTCCGCTATAATGGGCAGTAATTTGACATAAGGAGTATCAAAACGAAATGAGACAAGAAATCATCGGAAAGCAGTTCGACGCCGAGCGTTCCCTGTACCATCTGCAGGGTGCGGACATCACCGACTGCGTGTTTGCCGGTCCCGCGGACGGGGAATCCGTGCTGAAGGAAGCCCGGGACATCCGGCTGGAAAATTGCAGCTTCTCCCTGCGGTATCCGCTGTGGCATGTGGAGAAATTCCGGATGCACGACTCCAAGATGGATGAGCTGACCCGGGCCGCCATCTGGTACGCCAAGGATGGCGTCATCACCGACAGCGACCTGAACGGCATCAAGGCCGTCCGGGAATGCGAGAACATCCAGCTCACCGACTGCACCGTCACCTCCGAGGAATTCGGCTGGAAAAGCAAAGGCATCCGCATGGCGGACAGCACCCTGAACGCCCAGTACCTGTTCCTGGACAGCAAGGATGTGTCCCTGGAACGGGTGAAAATGAGCGGCAAATATTCCTTCCAGTACATGGAAAACCTGACCATCCGGGACTGCTATCTGGACACCAAGGATGCCTTCTGGCACAGCAAGAACGTGACCGTCTATAACAGCGTGGTCAAGGGCGAATACCTGGGCTGGTTCTCCGACGGCCTGACCCTGATCGACTGCAAGATCAGCGGCACCCAGCCCCTGTGCTACTGCCGCAATTTGAAGCTGGTGAACTGTACCATGGAGGATACGGATCTTGCCTTTGAATACTCCGATGTGGAGGCCTCCATCTTCGGCCATGTGGACTCCATCAAGAATCCCCGCTCCGGCGAGATCGTGGTGGACTCTGTGGGCGAGATCATTCTGGGGGACACCGTCATGGAATGCACCGGCAAGGTGACGATTCGCTAACTTTAACAGCCATAACGAAACCCTCCGGCACAATCGGGAGCGTTCGTAAAACAGTTTCAGTCCCGGCAGTAATGTCTGCCGGGACTGTTCTTGCATAAATTGAAGCCGTATGATACGTTTAAACAGACCGATAAACTTGAATTTGTGGAGGATAACTATTGTGGATAAAGCAGTTATTTATATACATGGAA
>CAMGIN010000213.1 GCA_946056135.1 uncultured bacterium
CCTTCACAACGCCGACCTTCTCGCCGTGGGCGTTCAGGTAGTCGATGACTTCCTCAGCCACGTCGTTGATGGAGCCCATGGCCACGATGACCCGGTCAGCATCGGGAGCGCCGTAGTAGTTGAACAGCTGATAGTTGGTGCCCAGCTTCTCGTTGACCTTGGCCATGTACTTCTCCACCACTGCGGGCAGGGCGTCGTAGTACTTGTTGCAGGCCTCACGGTGCTGGAAGAAGATGTCGTCGTTCTCGTGAGAGCCGCGCATAGCGGGGCGCTCGGGGTTCAGGGAGTGCTTGCGGAAGGCATCCACAGCGTCCATGTTGACCATTTCCTTCAGGTCATCATAGTCCCAGATGGCGATCTTCTGGATCTCGTGAGAGGTACGGAAGCCGTCGAAGAAGTTGATGAAGGGAACGCGGCCCTCGATGGCAGCCAGGTGTGCCACAGCGCCCAGGTCCATAACTTCCTGAACGTTGGTCTCGCACAGCATGGCGAAGCCGGTCTGACGGCAGGCGTAGACGTCGGAGTGGTCACCGAAGATGTTCAGGGACTGAGCAGCCACGGTACGGGCGGACACATGGAACACGCAGGGAAGCAGCTCGCCGGCGATCTTGTACATATTGGGGATCATCAGCAGCAGGCCCTGGGATGCGGTGTAGGTGGTGGTCAGAGCACCGGCGGCCAGGGAGCCGTGAACGGTACCTGCGGCACCAGCTTCGGACTGCATCTCGACGACCTTAACGGTGTTGCCGAAGATGTTCTTGCGGCCGGCAGCGGACCACTGGTCCACGTTGTCAGCCATGGGGCTGGAAGGGGTGATGGGGTAGATGCCAGCAACCTCGGTAAAGGCGTAGCTGACGTGGGCAGCAGCAGTGTTGCCGTCCATGGTTTTAAATTTTCTTGCCAAAACGAAATACCTCCTAAAGTATTCAATTTTTGTCGCGTATATCATATCACTTTTTGGCCGGTTTGTAAAGTCATCAAACGACGCAGTTGTGAAAATTTCATGCTTTTTAACAAGATTGGACTTTGAAAACTGTACAGCATGCGAAAAGCCCCGGATCTGCCGGAAAAGCAAAAAAAAGATTGTGTTTTTTCCCCGGATGGAGTATTATATTTAGATATAAGAATGGATAATCCGTATGTTGAGTTTGGAGTTTGGAGTGTGGAGTTGTGGAATCCCTTCGGGATGAATAAAAAGAATTTGGTTTTCACGCTCCGTTCTCTGTCCCAAACGCCAAATTCCAAACTCCAAACTCCACACTCCACACTCCAAACTATATCCAACCGAAGGGGGTCTATCGTATGATCTGCAGCATCCGCACCCTAGCTGTCTCCGGCATTCAGGGATTTTCCGTGACGGCGGAGTGTTTTCTGTCCAACGGACTGCCGGGTTTTGAGATCGTGGGCCTGCCGGACGCGGCGGTGAAGGAGGCCCGGGAGCGGGTCCGGGCGGCGGCGAAGAGCAGCGGTTTTACGTTTCCCGTCAGCCGCATCACTGTGAATCTGGCTCCGGCCAGCCAGAAGAAAACCGGTACCCAGTATGATCTTCCCATATTGCTCAGCATCCTGACGGCCTGCGGCAGCGTCCGAATGCCCCAGAAGACTACCGCCTTTCTGGGGGAGGTCAGCCTGGACGGGCAGCTGCGGCCTGTGTCCGGGGTGCTGCCCATGGCCCTGGCTGCCAAAAGGGAGGGAATCGAGACCCTGTTCGTCCCGGCGGAGAACGCGGCGGAGGCCACCCTGGCAAGAGGTCCCGCCGTCATTCCGGTGCATACCATCCGGGAGCTGGCAGCGGGTCTCAATGGGGAGACGGTGCTATCCCCGGAGCCGCTGTGGATTCCCCAGAGACAGCAGGAGACTGCTCTGGACTTCAAGGATGTGCTGGGCCAGGAGAATGTGAAACGGGCCTTGGAGGTCGCCGCCGCCGGAAGCCACAATGTGCTGCTCGTCGGCCCGCCCGGCTCCGGAAAGAGTATGCTCAGCAAGCGCCTGCCGTCGATTCTGCCGGATATGACCTGGGAGGAGTCCCTGGAGGTCAGTGCTGTTTACTCAGTGATGGGCCATCTGACGGCGAAACGACCTCTGATTACCGCTCGTCCATTCCGAAGTCCCCACCATACGGTGTCCAACGCGGGACTCACCGGCGGCGGCAGCAATCCCCGTCCGGGAGAGATCTCCCTGGCCCACAAGGGGGTGCTGTTCCTGGACGAGCTGCCGGAATTCCGGAAGGACACCCTGGACCTGATGCGCCAGCCCCTGGAGGATGGGGCTGTCACCATCTCCCGGGCCTCCGGGGCGGTGACGTACCCGGCGGAATTCATGCTGGTGTGCGCCATGAACCCCTGCAAATGCGGCTGGTACGGCGATCCCGCCGGAAGGTGCCGGTGTTCGCCCCAAGCGGTGGCGGCCTACCGGGGCCGGATCTCCGGCCCGCTGCTGGACCGGATCGATATTGTGGTGGAGGTTCCGGCGGTTGCCTTTGAGGACCTGCGTACCCGGGGAGAAGCGGAGCCTTCCTCTGCGGTAAAGGCCCGGGTCAATGCCGCGAGAGCCATCCAGAACCGGCGGTACGGCGAATCCACCGGCATGTGCAACGCCCGAATGGGCCCAGCCCAAATCCGCAGCTACTGCGGCCTTTCCGAGGAATGCGCGGCGCTGATGAAGAATGCGTTTGACACCATGGGCCTGACGGCGAGAAGCTATGACCGTATCTTAAGGGTTGCCAGAACGGTAGCCGATCTGGACGGCAGTGAGGAGATTCAGGCTCACCACATTGCCGAGGCCATCCAGTACCGGGCGGTAAACTTAGGCAACCGGTAATTGCGTGATGAGTTATTGGCGCGGTAAATGATCGTTTATCGCAGAGCGAATGCAAAATGCTGAATGCTAAATGCTAAATGCTAAATGATGGTAT
>CAMGIN010000214.1 GCA_946056135.1 uncultured bacterium
TAGCATTTAGCATTCAGCATTTTGCATTCGCTCTGCGCTAAACGATCATTTACAGCTATTACTGATTCTTCCCTCCCTCCCCTCAGCCAACTCGTCATTGCAATTTCCCCCAAACGTGCTATACTAATCCTATAAATCCACAGAAAGGAAGACAAAACACATGGGATTTTCTGAATTTTTGAATTCCCGGCGGGCTCCGGCCAAGGCGCTGGCTGCCGAGCTAAGGAATCATTTTGCCTACGTCAGCATTCTGGGTGCGGACGTGAAGGCCAAGGCCGTCCAGGTGACCCGGAACACCTCCACCATCAGCCCCGGCCGGGACACGGAATGCGGCTTCGTGGTAAAAATGAGCAACGGCAGCGTATTCTATGAGTATTCCCTGGACGACATCTCCGGGGACATTTCCGCCTTGGCAGAAACAATCGTTGAAGCTTTCCAGCTCAACGCTTCCCTGCTGGGCAATACCATTGGCGCCGTCCGGCTCAGTGACGAACCTATGGCGAAATCCTTTGCCCGGGAGCACGATCTGGCAAAGTATTCCGACCAGGAGCTGCTGGACTTCTGCAAGCAGCAGTGCGCCGCGTTGATCGCAAAGGACGAGCACCTGCTGAACGCCGTGGTGGGCATCAGCATCATGGAGACCTCCAAGCTCTTCATCACCGAAAACCGGGAGCTGGACCAGAACTACGCCTGGGTCAACGGCGTGATGGCGGCTGTGTACCGGGACAATGACAAGGTAGTCCAGGCCCACGAAATCTCCGACCACCCCTGCATCGAACCGGTGCTGCGGGAGCTGCCCGCCCTGGCGGACCCTCTGCTGCACAAAGCCCGGATGCTGACCCTGGCCAAGCCCATCACCCCAGGCGTTTACGACGTAATCACCGATCCCTCCATCTCCGGCCTGATTGCCCACGAGGCCTTCGGTCATGGTGTGGAAATGGACCAGTTCGTGAAGGACCGGGCCCTGGCCAAGCAGTATGTGGGCAAGTACGTTGCCAGCCCCATCTGCAACATGCGTGACGGCGCGGCCTCTACGGTCAGCGCGGCCTCCTACTTCTTTGACGATGACGGCGTGCTGGCGGGGGACACCCAGATCATCAAGGACGGCATCCTGGTCACCGGTATCTCCGACCTGGCCTCCGCCACGGAGCTGGGCACCACCCCCACCGGCAATGGCCGCCGCCAGTCCTCCCGCAGGAAGGCCTATTCCCGGATGACCAACACCTTCTTTGAGCCGGGCACCGACAAGCTGGAGGACATGATTGCCTCCATCGACCACGGCTATATGCTTTTCGAGACCAACAACGGCATGGAGGACCCGAAAAACTGGGCCATTCAGTGCGTAGCCGAATATGGCATCGAGATCGTGGACGGCAAGCTGACGGACAACTACGTCTCTCCCGTGGTCATGAGCGGCTATGTACCGGACCTGCTGAAATCCATTTCCATGGTCTCCGACAGTCTCCGGGTCATAGGTGCGGGCATGTGCGGCAAGGGATATAAGGAATGGGTCCGAGTCAGCGACGGCGGACCGGCACTGAAAGCGAGGGTGAAGCTGGGATGAAAACCATTATCGAAGCACTGAACTTAGACCCCAGAGTCAGCGGCTATAAGATCAATATGCACAAGAAGGAGAGCTATGAGCTGTTCTTCGTCAAGGGCAAGCTGGAGACCCTGCGCCGCACCGACACCTGCGACAAGGAGGTCACGGTCTACGCGGACCACGGCGAATGCAAGGGCGACGCCCAGTTCTATGTCTACCCCTCTACCACGCCCGAGCAGCTGAAGGAGCTGATCGCCGAAGCGGTGGACAAGGCCCTGCTGATTGAGAACCAGCACTACACCCTGCCCGCCGGAGAGACCGGAGACTATGTGGTGCCCAGCAATTTCGCGGATTACGCCCCTGCCGACCTGGCGGCGAAAATCGCCCAGGGAGTCTTCGGGGCCAACGACATTGCAAACGCCTCCTTAAACTCTGTGGAGATTTTCCTGAACAAGCACACGGAAACCGTCTGCAACAGCTGCGGACTTTTCAAGACCCAGCAGCGCTACGACGCCATGGTAGAAGCCATCCCCACCTACAACGGAGAAGCCCAGAGCGTGGAGCTGTATGAGCAGTACAACTTCGGAACCCTGGACGAGGAAGCGCTCCGCCGGGAGATCGCCGAGAAGCTGGCCCAGGTAAAGGCCCGGTACGAAGCTGTGACCCCGGACTTCCCCTTGGAAGGCCCCGTTATCCTCCACGCCCAGGAGCTGGAGAACCTTTTCCGCAGCATTGCAGGCAACCTGAACAATTCGGCGGTGTATTCCCACACCAACCTGTTCCAGAAGGGCGACGCCATCCAACGCAGTCCCACCGGAGACCCCATCGGCATCACCATGGCGGGCCAGGCGGAGGGCAGCGTCCGCAGCGCGAAATTCGACAGCGACGGCCTGTCCCTGGGTTCCATCCGCCTGGTGGAGGACGGCAAAGCGGTGAACTACTTTGGCTCCAACCGCTACAGCCAATACCTGGGCGAAGTCCCCACGGGCAATCTCCCCTGCTGCCTGGTGGATCCCGGAACGGCAAAAATGCCGGAAGGTAACTCGCTGGAAGTCATGTCCATGTCGGGCCTGCAGGTGGACTTCTACAACGACTATATCGGCGGTGAAGTGCGGCTGGCCTACTACCACACCGAAGGGAAGGTAATTCCCGTCACCGGCATCTCCATCTCCGGCAAGCTGAGCCAGGTTCTGAACCACATCCGTCTGTCCCCGGAGATCACCACCTACGGCGGCTACCGGGGCCCCGCCACCGCGTTCCTCAGCGATATGAAGATCTTTTAAGCCAGTGTGGAGTGTGAAGTAGAGAGTGGAGTTGATGGTGCTGTAAATGATCGTTTACAGCAGCACCCACTGTAGGGGAGGG
>CAMGIN010000215.1 GCA_946056135.1 uncultured bacterium
CCTTAACCCCCAGCACCCACCCTAAACTGGGCGTAAAAAGCAGGCACCAGGGACTTCATCGATGTGCCCTTCAAAGGATTTTTAGGCCCTTCTTTGAAAATGGTCACTCTGACTAGGATACTGCACCGTCAACGTGTATTTTAGCATACTTTCGATGAATATACAAGTATTTTTTCAAAATTTGTATATTTGTTGCTATTTCTATGCACCGCTGCTTTCCTTCATTCTCCGGCGCGGGTCCTTCCACCGTTCAGGAACCAGTCCTCCACGATGTCCGAGTGGGTAATGGCAATCTCAATGTCCCGGATTTCCTCTTTGGAGAAGAAGCGAAGCTCCTTGGATTCCTTACTGATCCGCATTACGGGTTCTTCCGCAAAATCCAGGCCGTAGACTACAATGACCATCCGCCAGATGCTGCCGTCCCGATAGGCGGCGATGCGGCCGGGATCATCGTAGACATCCAGTTTTTGAAATTTCTCCTTGGGAATCCGCAGTCCCAGTTCTTCGTAGACCTCCCGGGCGATGGCATCCCGGCCTGTCTCCGTCTTCTTGCAGCCGCCGCCCACCAGCCCCCAGATATCGGAATCCCGGCGCTTTTCCAGCAGCAGCTTTCCCTTGCAGGTCAGAATGGCGTTTGCCCCCAGGTGGGCGGGCATAGTGGTTTTAGGCGCGTTTTTCGGGTCGCCCCGGTAGAAGGTTACGATGGCCATAGCAGTCCCTCCATAATAATGGAAAATTGAAAATCAGGGTACCGTATTTCTGGTGTCATTATACGATAGGTTTCTAAATATTTCTACCCTAAATATTGCTTTATATTGCTTTTTCTCAGCTTACCCTTCCAAGTAGAGACCATGTATGGGTTCGGATGGTGTATTTTAATTCAAACAGCCATTTCTTCTCCCACACGGTGGCACGGCACAGAAAAATCGTGGCCTCCACACCGACATAGGGCACTTCCTTTACGCTGACGACTTCCTCAATGTTGATCCGGAGCAGTTGGTGTTCCTCATCCTCCAGCTGAAGCCGCAGAGGCCGAATCTCTCCTGACGCGCTGCACACCGAGATCACATCCACAGGACATACCTTCTGCTTCATTGTCAGGCCCCTCCCGTTTGTTTTCTCTATTATAGTACATTTGTTCGTATTTGACAAGAGGAATTTCCTGGTTGCGCATTGGCTTAGGATTTGCTATAATATAAAAGCCATTCAAATTACATTCTCCATGCGTAGAAACCAACGCATTAGTCCTGCTATTCCTTCGGGTTAGGCATCCATCCATAAAATACGGAGAAAACATATGCTGAAATATCCCTGTCTCGTGCTGGATCACGACGACACCGTGGTCCAGAGTGAGGCCACTGTTAATTATCCCTACTTCTGCTATATCCTGGATCAGTTCCGGCCTGGGACAAAGATCACCCTGCGGGAATATACCGAGGGCTGCTTCCATCTGGGCTTTGCGGATATGTGCCGTCAATGGTACGGCTTTACGGAGCAGGAGCTGGTGGACGAATACCTGGGCTGGAAGGGCTACATCGAGCATCACATTCCGGCCCCCTGCCCCGGTATGGAGCGGATCATCCGGCGGCAGAAGGAAAACGGGGGTCTGATCTGCGTGGTGTCCCATTCCTGCATCCAGAACATCACCCGGGACTATACCGTCCATTTTGGTCAGCTCCCGGACGATATCTACGGATGGGATCTGCCGGAGGATAAGCGCAAGCCCAGCCCCTATCCCCTGGAGCAGATCATGGCAAAGTACAACCTGTCCCCCAACCAACTGCTGGTGGTGGATGACATGAAGCCCGCATGGGAAATGGCAAGCAAGGTAAACGTTCCCATTGCCTTCGCCGGTTGGGGCAGAAAGGATTACCCGGAAATCACTGCGGAGATGACACGACTGTGTGATTATGCCTTTGACGCCACCGAAAGATTAGAGCATTTTCTGTTTGACGAGGTATAATATGGAGCTGAAATACCGGGATATAATCATCCGAAACGCCATGCCGGAGGATGCCACGCTTCTGGCAAACTGGTGGAACGACGGCATTGTCATGGCCCATGCCGGATTTCCCAAAGGCTTGGGCACAACGGCGGAATAGGTAGCTCAGGATCTTGCCCAGGACACGGACGACACGCGCAGACGCCTGATATTGCTTTTCCGTGAAGATCCCATCGGAGAAATGGCCTATCGGAATCTGGGCAGTCAGACCGCAGAAATCGATATCAAGATCTGTGAGCGGAATTATCAGGAAAAAGGAATCGGCAGGATCGCCCTGAGTATGCTGATCAAGCATCTGTTTCACAGCGGTTACGCCAAGATCGTGCTGGAAACCAATCTGAACAACACCCGTTCCCAGCATGTCTACGAAAAGCTTGGCTTTCAAAAGCTCCGGGTCAATCGGAATTCCTGGCAGAATCAGCTTGGCGCGTGGGAATCTTCCGTAGATTATGCTCTGACAATAGATACTTTTCACGATTTCGCGGTTTAATCCTCTTGACAGTTATGGTATAATACGTTTTAGAACGTACACAGGAGGTGAGACATCTGGAAAAGCAAGGAATCAAAGTCATGGCCCGGAACCGGGAAGCCTATCACGAATACTTTGTGGAAGAAGAATTCGAGGCCGGTATCGAGCTGTGCGGCACGGAAGTCAAGTCCATTCGGGCGGGCACCCTGAACCTGAAGGACGCCTGGTGCGGCATTAAGGACGGAGAGCTGATCCTGAACCAGATGCACATCTCCCCCTATGACCACGGCAACCGGTTCAACCCCGACCCCCGCCGTCCCCGCCGCCTGCTCATGCACAAGCGGGAGATCATGCGGCTCTACGGCAAGGTCAAGCAGGACGGCTAT
>CAMGIN010000216.1 GCA_946056135.1 uncultured bacterium
CACACCGCTGGCAGTCCACCATGCGGAAAGACTGCTGGACGGATGAACGCCGTGCCGCGAAAGGACGTTATGTTCAGGAGCATCAGCTCGGCCCCAACAGTTCCTGCTTTACCAGCCGTATCCGCTGCGACCAGTGTGGTGAAAATTACCGCAGACAGCGCTCCCGGCATAAGGACGGCAGCTTTGATTCTGTATGGCGGTGCGCGTCTTCCGCAAAGTGCTCCAGTCCCAGCATCAAAGAAGAAACGCTGATGGCGATTTGTGCTGAAGCCCTGGGCCGGGATGAATTTGAAGAGACGGCCTTTCGGGAGCAGATAGCTTGTATTCACATTACCGCGCCGTTCCATCTGTCCATCCACTTTTTCGATGGCCACACATTTGAAGCCCAATGGGAAAACAAACGGAAAATGCCCAAGCACTCCGAGAAGCGTAAACAGCATATGCGGGAAGTTATGATTCAGAAATGGAGGGAAAGACATGGCGAGAGTAACGACCATTCCGGCGACGATCAGCCGGTTTACGGCAACGCCGATTAACGAGAAGAAAAAACGCCGCACTGCCGCTTATGCCCGTGTTTCCACGGACAGCGAGGAGCAGCTCACCAGCTACACCGCCCAGGTGGACTACTATACCAATTACATCAAGGGGCGTGACGATTGGGAGTTTGTGGCTGTATATACGGACGAGGGCATCACTGGCACCAACACCAAGCACCGTGAAGGCTTCAAGCGCATGGTAGCCGACGCTCTGGACGGGAAAATCGATCTCATCGTCACCAAGTCGGTCAGCCGGTTTGCCCGAAACACGGTCGACAGCCTGACCACCGTCCGGCAGCTGAAGGAAAAAGGCGTGGAGATTTATTTTGAAAAAGAGAATATCTGGACGCTGGATTCCAAGGGCGAACTGCTGATTACCATTATGTCCAGCCTTGCCCAGGAAGAAAGCCGCTCCATCTCCGAAAACTGCACCTGGGGTCAGCGGAAACGGTTTGCAGACGGTAAGGTCACCGTACCCTTCAAGCGGTTTCTGGGCTATGACCGTGGCCCTGACGGCAACCTGGTTCTGAATCCCGAAGAGGCGGTCATTGTCCGGCGTATCTACAGTATGTTCCTACAGGGAATGACACCCTATGGCATCGCCACCCAACTTACCGCCGACGAAATCAAGTCGCCGGGTGGAAAAGATAAGTGGAATTCCGGAGCCGTCCGCAGTATCCTTACCAATGAGAAGTACAAGGGCGATGCGCTCCTGCAAAAGTCCTACACGGTTGACTTCCTCACCAAGAAGAAAAAGACCAATGAGGGTGAAATCCCACAGTACTATGTGGAAGGCAACCACGAAGCCATCATCAGCCCGGATGTATTCGAGCAGGTACAACGGGAACTGGAACGCCGGAAACAGGGCAAAGGACGGCACAGCGGCGTTCACCTTTTCTCCGGCAAAATCAAATGTGGGCAGTGCGGCGAATGGTACGGGTCAAAGGTTTGGCACTCCAACAGCAAGTACCGCCGTGTAATTTGGCAGTGCAATCACAAATTTGACGGAGATGAGAAGTGCGCCACCCCGCACCTGACGGAGGAGGACATCAAAATGATGTTCGTATCGGCGGTCAATCAGCTGATAACCCAGAAGGATGCGATTATCGCGGTTCTCACGGCATCCCTCGACACTGCATTCGACCTTACCGCCCTCAAAGCGGAACAGGCTGAACTGGAAAGCGAAATGACGGTGGTTTCCGACCTTATCCAAAAGTGCATATACGAAAATGCTCATGTTGCCCTCGACCAGGTGGAATACCAAAAACGCTATGACGGACTGACTGCTCGGTTCGACGCAGCCAAGGCCCGGTATGAATCCCTGGATGAGACCATCCGCAGTAAGCAATCCCGCAGGGCAACGATTGAAGATTTCCTTACCACCCTCAAAAAAGCCAACCTGGTGGACACCTTCGATACAGCCCTTTGGTGCGGACTGGTGGACTTTGCCACGGTGTACAGCAAGGACGATGTGCGGTTCACCTTCAAAAACGGACAGGAAATCAAGGCTTAAGGGCGCAAGGCCGCAACACCGCAAAGGGTGTACCCAAGGCCGCAAAAACCGCTCAAATATTGCGGTCTTACACAAACGAACTCCTCACTACCATTGTGGCGGTGAGGAGTTTTTCTGTGCGAACAAAAACAGTCGCTTAGGCTTTTACACCGCAACGACTGTTTTTACACCGCAAAGGCACACTTTTTAATTTTTCCTATTCCTTGTATCATAGTCTGCATGATTATTTCGATAATATTTAATTTTCCGTACTGGATTTCATCGCGATTGATAATTCCCTCTTCGCTTAGAAACGATTCTTCTGTTTGCTTCATAGGCAAAATCCTCCTTTTTATTTTTTGTATAAAATAAACTTTTTGCGTATATATTATACCATAAAATGCATTTAATGTCAAATTTTCTGAATTTCTATCCGTTTGTTGTATGTTTTTTCATAGAGAATCACTGGTGTTTTTCCTGTTTGCCACACATGAAAAATGCACTTCAAGATCCTTTGCTGTACTAAGGATTCGTGGTATAATCGTATTAAGAAAGCTTCCTAAGTCGTTCATAAAAATTTGATCTGCTGAAAAATCCATGAGGAGGAACGAACATGGCGTGGGAGGATACCAACAGAAGCCATATTGATGTACTTATTGAAAACGAAGAGTGGATTGCCGCCCGTAACTGCTTGCGGGCCTACATTTCCGAAAACGGCGAAGACTATTGGGCTAAAAACACCTGGGAACCGGTCGAAGCTCATCTGCAGAATTGAGTTATGACTTGGGACCGCCCCATGGCTCGCGCAAGTCGA
>CAMGIN010000217.1 GCA_946056135.1 uncultured bacterium
ACCGTTTTGCCCTTGATCTTGGCGTTGAGCAGCACCGCCACCAGCAAAGACAGGAACACACCAATGGGCACCGTCAGGATACAGAAGTATACGGAGTTCCAGGTTGCCTTCCAGAATTCCGGGGTCTGGAACATTTCGATATAGTTCTCAAACCCACAGAATTCATAGGCGCCGAAGGCTTTGGTTTTGGAGAAGCTCATGTAAATCGTCTGGAAGAAGGGAATGATGTTCAGAATCAGCAGGCCGATGATGGTGGGGGCCACCATCATAAGACCCCATGTACTGCCGCTGCGGGCAAGCTTTGACGGTTTTTTCATCCTGTAACCTCCCTATGACAGTAGGCTTTTATTTCGCGCTGGCTGCATCGACGATGGACTGCATGTTGGCAAGACCAGTATCCAGATCCGTCTGGCCGGAATAGATCTTCAGCAGCTCATCGTTGACCTTGCTCTTCCACTCAGGGCGGGAGGCGTTGTTCACGCTCTGGATGCTGTAGTCAAACATATCGATGAAGCACTGCACGTCGATGGGGTAGTCCTTGAAGCAGCCAACCCAGGTCTGCTCCAGGCCCTGATAGGCGGGGATTGCAGCGCCGCTTTCGCCCTGAATCCGCTGGCCTTCCTCGCTGCCGAAGAACTTCAGCACATCCTTGACGGTTTCCAGATTCTTGTTGCCCGCGGCAGTGGCGTAGCACAGGCCGTTGGAAATGGTGGCCCGGCCGTCACCGCTGGCAGGATTGGGGCACTTGGGCAGGACAGCAACATCCCACTTGCCTACCATGTCGGGATAGTTCTGCAGCTCGGGCAGGATATTCCAGTTGCCCTCCAGGAACATGGCGCCCTTCTCGGAGAAGAAGGCGGTGCCGGGGGCAGTTTCCGCGAAGTAGTTCTGATCGGGGCACCAGTCATTCTTCTGCAGGTCGATATAGAACTTCATGGCCTCTGCGGTGGCGCTCTGGGTAAAGCCGGCCTGGGTTTTGTCCTCGTTCAGGATGTAGCCGCCGGCCTGGTAGACGAAGTTCCAGTAGCCAAGCTGGTCATCGGCATAGGCCATGTAGCCATACTTACCGGTAGCTTCGTAGATTTTTTCGGAAGCGGATACCAGATCATCCCAGGTCCAGTCCGCATTGGGGTAGGCAACCCCGGCGGCATCAAACATTTCCTTGTTGTAAACCAGGCCCACGGTGTCCTTGTCCTTGGGAACGCCGTAGTAGGTGCCGTTGGAGCCGCTGACGTTGGACAGGGAAACCTCGGAGAACTTGTCCGGCTCAATGATGTCGGTGCAGTCTGCCAGAATACCGTTGTCGGCATATTTCAGCAGTTCGTTGGTGTGCATCCAGAAGATGTCAGGCATCTTACCGCTGGTGGCGGCAGCCTCCAGCTTGGTCCAGTATTCGTTCCAGCTGGTAACCTGTACTTCAATGGTGACGTTGGGGTTCTTTTCGGAATAGGCGGCGCACATGGCCTCCATGCCTGCCTTCTGGGCAACGTCCCAGATCTGGAAGGTCAGGTTGACTTTTCCGTCAGAGGAACCGCCAGAGCTTCCGCAGCCAGCAAGGCTGAGAGCCAGTGCGATCACGAGGATCATAGCAATGATTTTGGTACGCATTCTCATGGTCATTCTCCTTTTTTGTTATAGAGTAGTGGGATTTAGGGGGAACGCGGCCGTGTTTTTGGGGTTACGATACAGGTTTCAGCATTTTGCACGAAATCTTGCTGTTTGAATTGTGCATAGTGCACATTGCACAATTCAATCGCCTGTTTTCTGCCATTATTATACATTTTGACCACGGATTTGGGAATGCCAAGAAGCGTTTTTTTATATTCCAATTTGTAGGTTTTAGCTTGATTTTTGTAAAGTCATAATGCATAATGGTATATATCACATAAGGAGGGAGCACGATGACCAGTTCTGTCATTACGCCCAATAAGCTGAAGTTCCATGTTTTCCGGGATGAGCGTTTTATTGACCTGAACCTATACCAGTTCGGGTGGGAGCGAACCGAACCGCTCCATTCCTACGGCCCCCATGCCAGAAATCACTATCTGTTCCACTATGTGATTTCCGGGAAGGGCAAGCTGTTTGCCAATGAGCAGGTTTATGAAATTACCGGGGGACATGGATTCCTGATCGTTCCTGGGCAGATCACCACCTACCGTGCAGATGAACAGGAGCCTTGGGAATATACCTGGATTGAGTTTGACGGTCTGAGGGCACAGGAAAGCCTGCGGTTGGCTGGTATCAGTGGGGCAGAGCCGATCTATACACCTGCCAATCAGGAGACAGGAGATAAACTGCTGCAACAAATGCTCTATATTGTCAATAACGGAAATGCCGACCCCATACGTCTAATTGGTCATGCTTTTTTGTTCCTCGCCCAACTGGTTGAATCCTCTGCCTACCGGAGTTACCAAAACGTCCGCCGCCTCCGGGACTTCTATATTAAGGAAGCGCTGTCATTTATTGAGTCTAATTTCCAACGGGATATTACCATTGAAGAAATAGCCGCCTTCTGTGGTCTGAACCGGAGCTACTTTGGAAAAGTGTTCCGGGAAACCATGGGAGAAAGCCCGCAGGCATTCCTTCTACATTACCGGATGGCCCGAGCTGCTCAACTTTTGAAGGAAACCAGGCTGTCTGTAGGCGAAATTGCCCAGCAGGTCAGCTACGACAACCAACTGCATTTCTCCAGAGCATTTAAGAATGTCCACGGTGTCTCTCCCCGAGAGTACCGGCAAACGCATTTTGTTGCGTTTGCCCCTACGGATAACGGATAGATTTCTGCTT
>CAMGIN010000218.1 GCA_946056135.1 uncultured bacterium
ACAATCATCATTGCTTTTATTCGTGTATACGTAGGTAATATATTGCGCTCTCTAAATGAAGAAACCAGCAGGGCAAAGCAAAACAACGGCGGAACAAGACGGAGCAACAAGTCCTATTGAATTTTGCACATCGATTTGATAAAATATATATTGGTTTGTTGTATCTATATGCAAAAAGAAAGTTTGGAGGTACCTGATATGCAGGAAGCGGGAACCATCACGATTATTTCCAACAAGCAGGAAGTTGTGCTGAATATCAGCCAGATTCTTTATGTACAGATGAAGGGAAATTTTGCCTTTATACACGTCTCCAGCGATCTGGCCTATCAAACCAGGATTACCCTCACTGAACTGGAGGGGGCCCTTGGCGACAATTTCATCAAGGTGAAACGGGGCTGCCTGGTATCGGCATTGGCAATCCACAGCGTCACGGATAAGATCAACCTGTGCAACGGCGAATCGCTGGATTATGTGGTGCGGAATAAAAAAGAGATTCTCGCAAAGCTCCATGCAAAGCAGCAGGATATGATTCACAGCTTCAATGAGGAGGGGATTCCCACCACAACGGATCAGTACCACGCGCATTACCGCCTGTTTGATACCATTCCCTTTGCATTTGCGGACATAGAGATGGTTTTTGACGGCGAGTGCCGCGCCATCGATTGGGTATTTCGGTATGGGAATCCCGCCCTGGCGCAATTGGAAAAAATGCCGCTGGAAAAACTGATCGGAAACTCCTTCCGCAGCCTGTTTCCCAATATGGATGCCAAGTGGCTGCGAAGCTATGAACGCGCCACGCTGTTTGGAGAAACCCTGCAGATCATCGACTACAGCCCGGAGATCGACACCTATTTGGAGGTCATTTGTTTTCCCACCTTCAAGGGGCATTGCGGCTGTATTCTGTTTGATATTTCGCAGATCAAGTTTTTTCGGAAGGCATCCGATACGGAAAAAGCGCTGGCAATCTTTTTTGAGAAGTTGGCAAACGGAAATCCGTAAGACGAACGGCGAAAAAATGGGATGAATCGACATTCTGGAACAGCCGTGTTCACTATTATGACTGGTTGACAGAGGGTTTTGAACCATAAGACAACCAATCAGCTGTGAACACGGCAGTTTTGCTGTTACGTCACATAAATTATGCTGTTATATTTCAAATATCAAGAATAAGAACAAATTCGTCAAATTTACTTGAAAAACGGGACGAAATGCGCTATAATATGATTCGGGTTGATATAGAGACTTTTGACATAAATCTGGCAATCCTTTACAAGCTTTGTGCAATACCTCCATCGGCACTGTGACCGTGACGATCACAAAGCTCCAAAATCTATAAGAAAGAAGAACGGCTATGAGCGGCAAGTATGAAACACAAGAAAAAAAGAAAACCTGGCTCATCCTTCTGCTGATCATCTGCATTGTGATCTGCATCGGGGTGACGATCTGGGCGTTATTTTTCCTACAAAGCGACGAGGCGTTGATCCCGGATTACGCGCCTCAGGAAACGGAGCAGAACGCCCGACCCATCGAAGGCGACGACGACACCAAGCTGGACGCCCCGGAGGGCGGCGGCGCTATCAGCCTGGAATATGACAGTCAGGTCACCGTCGACCTGTCGGACGGCAAGGCATATTTAAGCTATGCTAACCCCGGCAAGTCCACCCAGGACATTGTTCTGCGCATTGAAATTCAGGATACAGCGGTGGTCCAGTCCGGCACCATCCGCCCCGGCAATCAGGTCAGCGAGCTGGAACTGTTGGACGGCGCGGCTAAGAAGCTGCAGGAGGGCGTCTATGACGCCGTGTTCCGCATCCTGAGCTATGACCCCGTCACCGGCGAGAAAGCCATGGTCGATACCCTGGCAGAGATTACCGTGACGGTTAGGCCATGATATTCCGCCAAAGGCGTAATATACACATTGAAAGGAGAAAAAGCAAAATGAAAAAATTTGTTTCCATCTTACTTACTCTTGTGCTGGTTCTGACCATGAGCACCAACGCCTTTGCGGCAACGATCGAAAGCAGTCCCGGTTCTCAGGACATCGACGTGAACGCAAAGTATGTGGACGGCGTTTCCGTTCCCACAAGGTACAGCGTGGATGTGTCCTGGGGCGCGATGGAGTTCACCTACACCGTCAGCGGCACCAAGACCTGGGACCCTGAGACCCACACCTACACCGCCAGCACCCAGCCTGCATGGACTGCCGGCGGCAACACCATCACCGTGACAAACCATTCCAACACCGACATCACCGCTTCCTTTGCCTTCTCGGCGCTGAATGACTACAACATCGTGACCGGCAGCTTCTCAAGCACAAGCCTCACGCTCCCCACGGCGGAGGGCAAGGCGGTTAACGACGCTGTGCTTACCGGCAAGACCTCGTTAACTCTCGGCGGATCACTTGCAAGCGACATTACGGTCTTTACCAACGTCGGTACGGTCATCGTAACGATTTCGTAAGTATAAGGAGGAAGCCCAATGAAAAGAACAACCAGACGCCTTTTTGCGGTATTTCTTTCCCTGTTTCTGGTGGTAGCCATGTCGGTTCAGGCATCCGCCATGCAGATATTTGTAAAGACGCAGACGGGTAAGACCATTACAATCGAAGTGGAGCCGACAGATTCCATTGAAGCCGTCAAAGAAAAGATTTTTGAAAAAGAGGGTATTCTGCCGGAAAATCAACGACTGATTTTCAACGGAGAGCAGCTGGATGA
>CAMGIN010000219.1 GCA_946056135.1 uncultured bacterium
AACGGGGAGAATTCACCAAGCGGGCCTTCCTCAACGGCAAACTGGGCCTGACCCAGGCGGAGGCCGTCATCGATCTGATCGAAGCGGACACCGCCGACGCTGCCGCCAATGCCGCGGGACAGGTGGACGGCGTCCTGCAAAAAAAGCTGGCTCCCATTTACGACGATCTGGTAAACCTGTGCAGCCATTTCCACGCGGTACTGGACTACCCCGACGAGGATATCGAGGATTTCGGCCTGGAAAACTACAGCGGCAATCTGCGAAACGATGCCAAAGCGCTGTACAATCTATTGAAAACCTACGGCCAGGGACGAATTCTGCGCCAGGGTGTGGCCGCCGCCATCGTGGGCAGGCCCAACGTGGGCAAATCCAGCCTGCTGAACGCTCTGGCGGGGTTCGAACGCTGTATCGTCACGGAGATCCCCGGCACCACAAGAGACACGGTGGAGGAAACTGTGATGCTTGGGTCCACCCGCCTTCGGCTCATCGACACCGCCGGCATCCGGGACACCGCCGACACGGTGGAGGCTCTGGGAGTCCGGCGTTCCAAAGAGGCTGTGGAGAATGCCGACCTGGTGCTGTTCGTCTGCGACGGCTCCCAGGAACTGACCCAGGAGGACCAGGACATTATCGACCTTTGTCTGGAACGGGAAAACGCCATCGCCCTGATTAACAAGTCTGACCTGGGCAGCCGAGTGGAGCCCAGTGATCTGCCCTTCATGACGGTGATTCCCATCTGCGCCAAGACTGGGGAAGGGCTGGACCAGCTGGCGGATGCGGTGGATGTGATGTTTGAAAACGACACGCCCTGTGATGGCTCCATCCTCACCAATGCCCGGCAGTACGACGCCTGCCGCCGGGCTTACGAAGCCATGCTGCGCTCCCTCCAGGGACTGCAGCTGGGCCTGACCCCCGACGCGGTGCTGACCGACGTGGAGGAAGCCATGGAGGCCATGGGTGAGGTCACCGGCGCGACTGTAAGGGAGGACATTACCGCCCGGATTTTCGAACGGTTCTGCGTGGGAAAATAATGCAGCGTCTCACCTTAGATAAATGATCGTTTATTGCACCACTGTTCCGATTTATATTGCACCCATCGTAGGGCGGGGTCACGACCCCGCCGACCAGGCGGGAAACGCAGTTAGGTAAATAAGACGTGAATATGCAAAACCATAGGTGTGTCGGCGGGGTCATGACCCCGCCCTACGATGGGTATGATGGTATACGACAGATGTTGCGATAAACGATCTTTTCCACACCGTGTTTGTAATGCGCACAAGACAAATAATAAGGACTGAACAACATGATCTATCTTGACAATTCCGCCACCACCAAGCCCTGCCCTGAGGCGGTGGCGGCCATGACCAAAGCGCTGACGGAAAATTGGGGCAACCCCAGCGCGCTGTATGAATTCGGCATCGATACCGCCCGCGCCTTGCGCACCGCCCGCCACCAAGTTGCCGCCGCCATGGGGGCGGAGCCGGACCGGGTATTCTTCACCTCCGGCGGCACCGAGGCGGACAACTGGGCCGTCTTCGGCACCGTGAAGCGGCTGGGCAAGCGGGGCAGGCACATCATCACCACCGCCATAGAACATCACGCCATTTTAAACTGCATGAAGGAGCTGGAGGCCCAGGGCTACGACGTAACCTACCTGCAGCCGGACAGCCTGGGCCGCGTTACCCTGGACGCACTGAAAGCCGCGCTGCGGAAGGACACCATTCTGGTCTCCATCATGATGGTGAACAATGAGGTGGGCTCCGTCATGCCCATTGCCCAGATGGCAAAGCTGACCCACAAGCTCTGCCCCGACGCCATCTTCCACACCGATGCGGTCCAGGGCTTCCTGAAGGTCCCCTTCGCTGCCAAGACATTGGGGGCGGACCTGATCTCCGTTTCCTCCCACAAGGTCCATGGGCCCAAGGGCTGCGGCGCGCTGTATGTTTCCCCAAGGCTGAAATCCTTCCCGCCCCTGCTGCTCGGCGGCGGGCAGGAAAGCGGACTGCGCAGCGGCACGGAAGGAACCCCCGCCATTTTCGGCTTCGCTGCCGCCTGCAATACCGTTTCCGCCACCTATAAGGAAGATTCCCTGCGGGAAAAGGCAATGATCGCCGGACTTGTGGAAAAACTGGAACAGCTGGAGGGCGTCACCGTCAACGGTGCCCACGAGGCCCCCCATGTCCTCTCCATCGCCATCCCCGGAGTCCCCACCCAGAATTCCATCAACCTTCTGCAGGATGCCGGAATTTGCGTCAGCGCCGGAAGCGCCTGCGCCAAAGGCCACCGCAGCCACGTCCTCACCGCCATGTGCCTGCCGCCGGAAACCATCGACGCCTCCTTCCGAATTTCCCTGTGCCGGAACACAACGGAAGAAGAGCTGGATGTACTCTATCACGTCATCCGGGATCAGGTCCTGCCCCGGGCACGGTGAAATTTTGCACAAGATTTCCTTCGTTTTTGAAACGCCGGTTGTGAAAATCGGCGTTTTTTTCTTTTCTTTGCAACTCCTGCTTAAAAAAATTGCAAAACCTCTTGTATTCTCTGCCCAATTCTGCTACAATATGCCTCGACAAAATCTTTCTAGGGAGGACATTTGTACATGAGTTATGTAGACGATACTCTGGCACGGGTCAGGCAGCAGAACCCGGATCAGCCGGAGTTCAATCAGGCCG
>CAMGIN010000220.1 GCA_946056135.1 uncultured bacterium
TCATCATCAACTGTCACGGCTGTAAGGAAGTCGGCTTCCCCGAGGAAGAGGCAAAAGCTCTGCAGAAGAAGCTGGCTGATGACGGAAAGGTTGCGGGAATTCTCACCACTGACTATATCTGCAACCCCACGGAGCTGGCCCTGCGGCTGCGCGGCCCCATGGCAAAAATCGCCGAGGCGGATGCCGTGCTGGTATTCTCCTGCGGTGTAGGTGTTCAGACCATTTCCGAGGTACTGGAGGACAAGCCTGTTTACGCCTGCTGCGATACCATTGAACTCCCCGGCTTCCAGGGCGTAACACCTCTGGAGTACGACTGCGGTCAGTGCGGCGAGTGCTTCCTGAATCTGACCGGCGGCATTTGCCCCATCACTGCCTGCTCCAAGAGCCTGGTCAACGGCCCCTGCGGCGGCACCAAGAACGGCAAATGCGAAGTCTGCCCCGATATGGAATGCGGCTGGGAGCGGATCATCCAGCGTCTGAAAGCCCAGGGCCGTCTGGATGTGCTGCGCTGCCCTACCCAAATGCACGATTTTAACACTGACGAGGCTACCAAGGCCGCCAAAGAATCTGAATAAATTAGGAGCGAATAGAATTATGAGAATTACGGAACTGTTTGATAACGGTGAATTTGTAGTTACTGCCGAGGTCGGCCCTCCCAAAGGAATTCATATTGACGGCATGGTGGAAGAGGCCAAGGAATATCTCTCCGGTGTCCACTTCGTCAACGTCACGGATAACCAGTCCTCCGTCATGCGTCTGGGCTCTCTGGCTACCTGCAAGGTGCTGAAGGATGCCGGTCTGAACCCCATCTTCCAGCTGACCTGCCGTGACCGGAACCGCATCGCCCTCCAGTCCGACCTGCTCAGCGCCGCTATGCTGGGCATCGATAACATCCTGTGCCTGACCGGTGATCACACTAAGCTTGGCGACCATCCCCAGGCCAAGCCCGTGTTCGATCTGGACTCCGTCTCCTTGCTGCACACCGCAAGCCTGCTGGAGACCGGCGTGGATCTGGGCGGCAACGCACTGGTAGGGGAGCCTCCCAAGTTTGCCAAGGGCGCGGTTGTGTCTCCCTGTTCCGACTCTGTTGACGCACAGCTGGTGAAGATGGAGCGCAAGGTCAAGGCCGGTGCCGAATACTTCCAGACCCAGGCTGTTTTTGAGCCCGAGAAGTTCATCAAGTTTATGGAGCAGGCCAAGCAGTTCGGCAAGCCTGTCCAGGTTGGTATCATCATCCCCAAGTCCGCCGGTATGTGCAAGTTCATGAACAACAATGTGGCAGGTGTCCACATTCCCGATGAGCTGATTGAGGAACTGAAGGCTGACAAGGAAAAGACCAAGGCCGGTATCACCGGTGTGGAAATTGCCGCTCGGATTATCCGTGAGTGCAAGCCTTACTGCCAGGGCGTACACATCATGTCTCTGGGCTGGGAGGCCAAGATTCCTGCCCTGCTGTCCCAGGCTGGTCTGAAATAAAGGATAGATCCACCCCTCAGCTTGAACCTCTCCCTTATCAAGCAGACCAGAGAAATAATATAAGAGAAATAATATAATTGTAACAAGCAGCTGCTGCCGTTTTGGTGGCAGCTGTTTTGTCGGTGCAACATGCTTATCGTGCTTTTCCACGAAGCGCAAGTGTCACAGTGTACAAGAAAACCACAAAAAAGCTCCCTGGCTCCCGAGGAACCAGGGAATCTATGGATTTTATGCGGACTTTTTGTTACATGTCGATGGCAGGATTCATAAAATATACGTTTTTCTGATCTAATTTCTCCCGCAGAAGCTGGACAGCCTCGCCAATACAGGCAACATGAAGTACCGTAAAAGAGCCACCAACACATATTACTGGGTTGCGGTATCATATTGTCAAAGCCCAAAAATTGTAATGAAATTATGAGAAAAAGGGGAGTGCGCGATGTTTCAGAAGAAATATTATCTCTATTTGTCGCAATCAGATTTCAGGGTTCTTCTGCAAAGCCTTGTCCAAATGAAAAACCGATTAATTAGAGAGGGACGCTTTGCGGACTGTGTGGACGAGCTGATTCAGAAAGTTATTTCCGCACCCGTGAAAAGAGTCTAATACATACCAACCCGCTTACCAGTTTTTTAGGTAAGCGGGTTGATTGTACGTCCTGCTTTGGGTATTACAAGTCCTGTAAATCTGCAAAAGGAATGTCATTCTCCAAATTATCCCTTGCCAGGTCTGTGTCAATGATTCCGTGAGCTTTGGAAATCGGCTTTTCGTGCCATACCTTCTGACTTGCGCCGGTGGTTCCCGCAATGATGGGATTTGCTTTTTCCTTGCCGCTCTTGGCCTTGCCTTGAATCCGGGGGACAGGGGAAGTCTCATTTCTCGGCCCACGAGTCACATCCGGATGGGTCATATCTTTCTTTGCCATAGTGATCACCTCTGGGTTAGTATCCCACGGAACAAGCAAACCATGCCCAGACAAAGAAATGGATGCTGTTTCTACTAGATTTATACATATCTCAGCCGCTTACTTGTCAGGTAAGCGGTTTTTCTATTTCCAGTACATAGCCGTCTGCCTTGCCGCAGGCGGCTAAATCTATTTAAGGAGGAAACCCAAATGGCAAAAACAAAGGTCATTGCCGTTGCAAACCAGAAGGGCGGCGTGGGGAAAAGCACTACGGTGTATAACCTGG
>CAMGIN010000221.1 GCA_946056135.1 uncultured bacterium
GATATACCTTTTGCTCCCCCGGTGACGCAGCTCCATTTCGCCGCACCACCTACACACGAACAGGCGGATTCTGCTATCGCAAACTCCTGGGCTTCTCGTCCGGGAGGACGCAGAACCCGCCTGTTCTGCTGATGCTGGAAAGGTTGTGTTCTGCAAGGAAACACCCCCTTTCCAGCGTCAGCGGTCGCCAAAGGTATAACACACTAGACTTTGCGAGCAAAGTCGTGTGCCACGAAACCGCCGGTTTCATTGGATTCTTCCTGCCAAGGCAGCGCCGCCGCCTTTGGAAACCACTGCCAAGGGAACGCTGTCCCCTTTGGATTCCCCAGCCAACAGGGTGCTCTCGCCCCTATTGGAAACCCAGAGCCAAAGGAACTGCTATCCCTTTGGAATCCCAGCCCGTTTCGAAATGAGTACCCACAAAGGAAAAATGGTTTGTGGGTATTCCTTTCAAAACGCAAAAATCCCCAGGGCATCATCCGATAAGGAGAAGCCTGGGGACTTTTTATACCGCACTCATAAAACGGCTGAGGTCATTCGTGTGTCATGCAGCCCAGCCGCTGTTCATCTGCAGATGATTTATCTACAGTTTCCTTAGTAGTTCTCCTTGCGAACCTCAAAGTAGGCCTGCGGATGCTTGCAGACGGGACACACGTCGGGAGCCTTGGTGCCAACCACCAGATGACCGCAGTTGCGGCACTCCCACATGGTGACGCCGCTCTTCTCAAAGACAGCCTTGGTCTGCACATTCTTCAGCAGTGCGCGGTAACGCTCTTCGTGGGCCTTCTCGATAGCAGCAACCCCACGGAACTGCTCGGCAAGATCGTGGAAGCCTTCCTCGTCAGCTTCCTTCGCCATTCGGTCATACATATCCGTCCACTCGGCATTCTCGCCCTCGGCAGCATGGAGCAGGTTCTCGGCGGTATCGCCCAACTCGCCCAGAGCTTTGAACCACAGCTTTGCGTGCTCTTTTTCGTTTTCCGCGGTCTGGAGGAACAGGGCGGCAATCTGCTCGTAGCCCGCCTTCTTGGCAACAGAGGCAAAGTAGGTGTACTTATTCCGTGCCTGAGATTCACCGGCAAAGGCTTCCCACAGGTTCTTCTCAGTCTTGGTGCCAGCGTAGGGGTTCTTGGCGGGAGCAGCGGCTTCCTCAATCTTCACAAACTTGCTTGCGGGCTGCTTGCAGATGGGGCACTTGAAATCCTCGGCCATAGGGCCCTCATGAATGTAACCGCAGACGCTGCATTTCCATTTTTCCATTTTTGTTTCCTCCGTTTTTTCATTGAATTGAATGGTATGTAATAAAGAATCGACCACATCCGTGGGGATGTCAGGGTATGTTTTGATGCCTTCCAGGAAAGATCTGGTATTGCCGCTCTGGGGAAGCATAAATCCCGCCTCCCGACACAAATCCTCCGCCATCAGCCGGGAGGACTTTTCTACGGCGGCGCTCAGCGCATCCGGAAGTTGGGACGCAACGATTTCCGCCGCTGCCTTGCTCTGGATCAAACCCCGCAGGGCCTCCACTACCTTGTCCTCTTTGGGCTGCTGGGGCGGCAGCTCTTTCGGCACCATGGAGATTGCCGAGGACGGACAGGCTTCGGCACAGACACCGCAGCCGATACACTTTTCAGGAGCAATGATGCTGTTCTCTGTATCCGTTGCCCCAGTGGGACAGACGTAGAGGCAAAGGCAGTCCTTAGTACATAAGCGAAGATTTCTTACCGCATATTTTTCAGCCATAGTTATGCCCTCCCTTCCACTTTTTCAAATTTCCAACTGGGAACCTTACACACGGGACAAAGCTCTGGGGCTGTGTCGCCCACATAGACAAAACCACAGACCGTACAAACCCAGACACCGGTGTTCTGCAGCATTTTCTCGCCCTCAGCCTGGTAGCGGGTCAGCAGGGATTTCAGCATCCGGGTGACCTTTTCGCTCCATACCTGACAGCGGAGCGCACCCCGATCCGGTTTTTCGGCAGCCACCGCATTACCATAGGGATAGCCCACGGACAAGTCCTGTTCAATCAGCTCCAGCAGCTTCTGAATGCTGGCATCCTGCGCGGGTTCTGCTTTTGAACGGAAGAAATCCGCCAGTTTTCGGAAGTCCTCTGCCTGCTGGGGCAAATACTGCTTTTCACAGCCCCGGGCCAGATTGGAGCAGATGATGCTCATTTCCATAGCAGACAGTTCCTTCTCCACATGGGGCTTGTCCAGCGCAGTGGTAGGCGCGGCCTGTTCGGTTTTCTCCCGGAAATCGGATTTGCTTGCGCCGCACAGGGGGCACTTCCAGTCTTCCGGAAGATCCTCCCATTTGGTGCCCGGTGCGATTCCTGCCTCCGGGAGGCCCCTCGCCTCGTCGTAGGTGTAGGAACAGATGGAACATGACATTTGTTTCATAGCTTTCTCTCGCCTCCTTCATAGATATCTTATAAAGTCACAGACCTCAAATCCGAGATGTTATCACCAAAGGAATACCGAATTTCAGCCGCAGGAATGGCTGCCGCAGCCGTGAGAGCCGCAGGTGTGCCCTTCCCCATGGTGGTCGTGATGATCACACCGGACATCGGGGTTGAAGTCCAGCTTGCCTGCCGCCAGTGCTTCTGCTGCTGCATCAGCGCTGCCGGAAACACCACCGTAAAGCCGGA
>CAMGIN010000222.1 GCA_946056135.1 uncultured bacterium
AGGAAGACAGCCGGATTCTGAACTGCCTGTCCTCCATCGCCCAGAGCTGCTACCGCATGGCAAACGACATAAGGCTTTTGCAGCACGACCGGCAGGTGGAAGAGCCCTTTGAGAAGAACCAGATTGGTTCCTCCGCCATGGCCTATAAGCGCAACCCCATGCGCTCCGAGCGAATTTGCAGCCTGTCCCGGTACCTGATGGCCGACGCCATGAACGCCCCCATGACCGCCTCCACCCAGTGGCTGGAGCGGACCCTGGACGACTCCGCCAACCGCCGCATCTCCCTGCCGGAAGGCTTCCTCTGCGCCGACGCCGTGCTGCGGCTGGCCCAGAACGTGACCAACGGCCTCCACGTCAACGACAAGATCGTGGAGAAGACCGTCCGGGAGTACCTGCCCTTCATCGCCACGGAGAACCTGATGATGGAGGGTGTCAAGCGGGGCGGCGACCGGCAGCAGCTGCATGAGATCATCCGCTCCTGCTCCATGGACGCCACCGCCAGGATGAAGGCCGGCGAACCCTGGGACCTGCTGGCAGACCTGGCGAAGCATCCGGAGTTCGGCATGAGCAAGGAAGAAATGGAAGCGGTGCTGGACCCCGCCCTGTACACCGGACGCTGCGCCGAGCAGGTGACGGCGTTCCTGGCCCAGGTCAGTTCTCTGATTGCGGACGTGGACCGGACGGAAGCCCAGATCAATCTTTAATCGGAGGCCAAAATCATGGAAGGAAAAATCCTCATTCTGGACTTCGGCGGACAGTATAACCAGCTCATCGCCCGGCGGGTTCGGGAGCAGAATGTCTACTGTGAAATCAAGCCCTACACCATGACCCTGGAGGAAATCCAGGCCTTCGCCCCCATGGGCATCATCTTCACCGGCGGCCCCAACAGCGTCTACCTGGAGACCTCTCCCCATGTGGACCCGGAGGTTTTCCGGCTGGGTGTGCCCATCCTGGGCATCTGCTACGGCTGCCAGCTCATGGCCCACACCCTGGGGGGCCAGGTGACGGCGGCCCAGAAGGACACCGCCCGGGAGTACGGCAAGACTCCCACCTATTACGATACCACCTGCAAGCTCTTCAAGAGCATTCCGGAGCAGGCCATCTCCTGGATGAGCCACGGCGACTATATGGCCAAGGTTCCGGAGGGCTTCTCCCTGGCAGCCCACACCGACGCCTGCCCCAACGCCGCCATTGCGGATGAAAGCCGGGGCTTCTACGGCGTCCAGTTCCACCCCGAGGTGAACCACACCCAGTTTGGCGACCAGATGCTGCGCAACTTCCTGTATGAAGTCTGCGGCGCCAAGGGCACCTGGACCATGGGAGACTTCTGCAAGAACACCGTGGCCCAGCTCCGGGAAACCATCGGCCCCAAAGGACGGGTGCTGCTGGCTCTGTCCGGCGGCGTGGATTCCTCCGTGCTGGCTGCCCTGTTGGCGGAAGCCGTGGGGGACCGGCTGACGGCGGTCTTCGTGGATCACGGCTGCATGCGCAAGAACGAGGGCGACGAGGTGGAAGCCGCTTTTTCCAAATGGGACATGCACTTCGTCCGGGTGGACGCGGAGCAGCGTTTCCTGGACAAGCTCCAAGGCGTGGAGGATCCCCAGCGCAAGCGGCAGATCATCGGCGCGGAATTCGGCTACGTCTTCCTGGACGAGGCTATGAAGTTCGGCATCACCAAGGAGGACTTCTTCGCCCAGGGCACCATCTACCCGGACGTCATCGAGTCCGGCGCGGGAGATGCCGACGTCATCAAGAGCCATCACAACAAGCTCCTGCCCCGGGAGGTCATCGAGCAGTTCCAGGCGGTGCTGGAGCCTCTGGATCACCTGTTCAAGGACGAGATCCGTCAGTTGGGCAAGGAACTGGGCCTGCCCGACTACCTGGTCTACCGCCAGCCCTTCCCCGGCCCCGGTCTTGCCATCCGCATCTTAGGCGACGTGACCAAGGAAAAGCTGGATATTCTCCGGGAAGCGGACTTCATCTTCCGGGAGGAGATCGGCAAAGCCAACCTGGGAGACATTTGCAGCCAGTATTTCGCCGTCCTGACCAACGCCAAGAGCGTGGGCGTTATGGGTGACGGACGAACCTATGAGAACGTGCTGGCCCTGCGCAGCGTCACCACCAAGGACTTTATGACAGCGGAGTGGACCCGGATCCCCTTCGAGGTTCTGGACCGGGTCTCCGTGCGCATCGTCAACGAGGTGCCCCGGATCAACCGCATTGTCTACGACATCACCAGTAAGCCCCCCGCTACGGTGGAGTGGGAATAAGGTTAACACGATATTGGCGGGGGAAACGCCCCCGCCAATCCACAGGAACGCAAAAACCCGGAGGGCAGCGGCTCTGTCTCTTGCCTTCCGGGACAGACAATCACCCATTTTCTGCGGACAATCCGCTTCCAAATTTTGCCTATTCCGCAGCCTGGGAAACCGGCTGCGATATTAATAAAACAGATAACGGTTCTCCCATACAAGCAGCCCATTCGTAGGGGGCGGCATCCTTGACGCCCCTTTGCAGGCACCACCGTCTCCGGAAGGGGCGTCAAGGATGCCGCCCCCTACGGAAAGAAAACGCACACACTTGGGAATCGTTACAAAACCAAAATCTCATGAAATCTATTTCGGTGGA
>CAMGIN010000223.1 GCA_946056135.1 uncultured bacterium
TCCTTGACGCCCCTTTCGCATGCAGTACCGTCACAAGGGGCGTCAGGGATGCCGCCCCCTACGCCCACCAATCTGACATTGCTGCTGTAAACGATCATTTACATGAGAAATATGGGGCAGAATGGAATTGTTCCGACATTACCACATTAGAAATCTGTCTGGCAAAGGTGTGGTGTCCTTCTTCAGTGAAGTGAACACCGTCGAAGGCCAATTCGATATTCCAGCCGCGGGTGTCGGCAAAGGGAATATGTAGCTTTTGTGCCAGAGCCTTGTATTCTTCCGCAAGCCGGATGGATTCTTTGACCAGCGCGTCACTGGGAACCCAGGCTCCCCGCTTCATGGGCGGCGGTGCTGCCAGTAGGATCGTTTTACAATGGGGGAGAAGCTGGTTCAGGAATGCTTCCATTTGGCTTGCGGCTTCAGAAGCAGATGCGCCCTGGAGCAGATCGTTGGTGCCCAGCATGACGAGGAATAGATCCACGCTGTCGTGTTGGGAAAGCAATCGGAGCGCGTAAGGGTTGCGGGGGATCTCTCTGCCGTTGGCTCCGGCATTCATGACTTCCCATCCGCTCTGCTTTGCCAAAATGTCTACCCAACGGTCTGACCCGGGATAACGATCCCCGAAATAGCCCCTTGGATCATAGCCGTAGGTATTGGAGTCGCCGAAGCATAGAATTCGCATGGTTACGCTCCTGTGTTTTCCTCATCCATGAAACGGACAGCGTTTTCCGATGCACTGATTGTTCTGGGCGGAATGACGGCAGCGGATGGGGGATAGCTCCATTTCCACCCCAAGGTTTTCCTTTGCAAACGCAACCACTTCCGTAATGGCGAGATAGGAATTGCGCTTGCAGCACCGGGGGCCTCCGACGCTGCCAATGGCATACAGGGATGCGGCGGTCATCAGATTGCTCAGGCCCCACTCCTGATTCGCCAGCGGCGTTGCGCCGGTGACGATGGAAATAAACATACCGGAGCTGATGGCCGCGCCGCAGCTTCCCCAGAAGCCGCAGGCACCGCCGGGAACCTTCCGCCCGCGGGACTGCATCTCGTTCAGCGCTTGGGGAAGATCGATATCACCGCCTGCGTTTTTGTAGGCGGTCAGCAAGGCGGAGCCCACCAGGATATGATGCTCCGGGCCGTGCATATGGCAGAAGGGCAGGTCCATCAGGCGGGAGAGAATCTCATAGGGGTTCCGGGAGGTTTCCCCCAGACAGACGCCGAGGATTTGATCGATGCCCCGGGTGTGGCACTCGTCGCAGACGAAATGACCGTTCACACACCGGGCTGTGGAAATTTCTTTCCTGTGGCAGATGGCGCACTCCATCTCAATTCCCTCGGACAAATATTCCAGGGGCGCTTTGCAGATCAGGCATTCTTCTTTCATGGCGGGTCCCTCCGTTGTATTTTTCTTATTTTATCATGTCATATTCCTCTTTGCAACAGGTGATACAACAGGAAAAGGAGTGCGTATGTTATGAAGAAAGTTGGATTGATTGACAACAATGATTTAACCGAAAACGGTGTTCGTTATTGCCGTCCGGGGCAAGTGTGACCTCAACGAGTCGTACCCCAAGTTTCTCCTAAATGATCGTTTATCGCAGCAATGTTTGATTGGGGGACGTAGGGGGCGGCATCCTTGACGCCCCTTTGACGGTACTCCATGCAAAAGGGGCGTCAGGGATGCCGCCCCCTACGCACAGTAACAGTAAACGATCATTTATATGAGAAACTTGGGGTACGAGTGAATAGTTACCTTTTTTGAAATGACATGCAACACTTTGCCCCCTGTCTTCGTTATCCAGACAGAAAGGGGGCAATGCCTTATGAAGAAGCGGAACAGTAACAAGCAAGACCCCATCCGGGCAGCCTGGTACCGGGATACCTGGGAGTATGACTACTGGCTGAAACGGTTCTGGTAATATGACCACAGACAAATGATCCATTTGAAAAAGGGGGGAGACCATGTGGGAGGAACTCTACGAAAAGCACTACAAGGAGCTGCTGCGCTATGCCGTTGCTGCCTGTAAGAATCTGGCGGAGGCCGAGGATGTTGCCCAGGAGGTGTTCCTGAAGGCGCTGCAAAATCCGGACACCTTTCAGGATTTGGGCCCCAGCCAGAAGCGGGCCTGGCTGTTCCGGAGCCTGAAAAACCTGATGTGCGACCGCTATCGCCGGGGGCAGCTGGAAAACGCGTACCTGGAAGCCCGGCAGGAGCAGGCGGAGTATTGGGACCCCGGCATCCAGGAGACGGAAAACCGGCTGCTGCTGGCCCAGCTCACGCCGGAGGACCGGACGCTGTTTCACCTGCGGTATGAGGAAGGGTACAGCGCTTCCGAGCTTTCCGAGATGTTCCACATCCCCGCCGGAACCATCCGGGCCAGGCTCTCCCGTATGCGCAAATTGTTAAAAAATATGCTGGAATAATGGAGGAAGTCAATATGGCAAAGAAATTGATCATCAACTGCGGCGACTGTGACGCCCGCAATGTGTCCGAGGAAACCCTGGCTGCCTATGAGAGCATTATCATCAACGCCGGGGACGTGCTTGTCACGCCGGAAACCAAAAACCTGCTGAACCGCTACGCGGTGACCATGAACTGCGGCGATGTGCTGGAGCTGGAGA
>CAMGIN010000224.1 GCA_946056135.1 uncultured bacterium
CCCCATTTGCATGCAGTACCGTCACAAGGGGCGTCAAGGATGCCGCCCCCTACGCTCCCTGCATATCGTATCGGCAAAAAAAGACCGGGCTTTTCACTGGCAGAGGTGCCAATAGAAAAGCCCGGTCATTTTCTTCTTTATTTCTTATGAAATGGGATCCGCTGAATGAGGCCGATGATCTGTCCGGAGAGGATTACCGTCAACAGAGAATAGCCGATCCGCCGCAGGGGAATGTAGCTCAGGGAAAGCCCCAGAACCGTCAGGTCGCTGATGAGGTACAGCCATTGGATGGGCACCTTGGTCAGGTGGGACAGACTCATGGCCAGAGCGTCGTCGCCGCTGGTGGCCCCGCCGGCCCGGACGCAGAGTCCCGCGCCGATGCCAATGAACAGGGCCCCCACAATGGCGGCTGCCAAGGGATACCCCGCGATCTGGGGCCACAGGGGCGGGAACTGCTCGCAGATCCCGTAGGTCAGGGAATAGCCGCAGGTGGCCACCAGGGAATAGCCGATGAACGCCCGGCCCAGAGTCCGCCAGCCGAGGGCATAGCAGGCGCCGTTCAGCAAGAAGCTGGTAATGGCAGGGGAGATGCCCAGCCAGTGATCCAGCAGCAGGATCAGGCCGAAGATGCCGCCCTCGGTGACACCGGACAGGGAATGGATGTTATACATGCCGAAAGCCTGCAAAGCCGAGGCCAGGAACGCCACAACACAGTTGGATGATTTTAATTTTGGGAAATTTAAGGACATTATTAGAATTTTTTCTCCTTCATTTTCCGGACAGGATATCATGAAAACGGGAAATTGTCAAGACAGGCCATTGTAGGGGAGGGTCACTGACCCTCCCGGCGGCTGGCACCTGGTTTTGGAAAGAGGTCCGGAGAATACGTAATGATTTGGATACGGATTCGCCGAAGTGCAGGATAGATGGCATTCCGGTACTGCCGGGAGGGTCGGTGACCCTCCCCTACGGAAGCACTTTTGGAAACAGGATCCGGCGCTGTTCTTCTATTCCCGGTGGTTCGGGGCCTTCGGTGCAGAACAGGCCGTACAGGTTCCCGGCGCGCTGCTCCAGTTCCCAGTAGGGGTGATCAGAGCGCTCCCCCGCGTTGAGATAAAGGCTGGTTTTCTTGGCTTCTTTCAGAATGGCCCGGCCCCGGTCTTTGAGGGCCAGCACCCTTGTATAGGGAATCTCTGCTTCCAGGGCTTCTTTGGTGATGCCGAGAAACGCGCACATCACCATCCGGTCCAGCCGGGTTCGGGTGTAGCGCTTGGATTTGGCGGCGGTGAGAATGTCCTCCAGAGTGGTTTCCCGGCGGCATGCGTGCATCAGCTTTCTGTAGAGTCCTTCGCTTCCGTAGGGCAGGATTTCGAATTCTTCGTCTGTCATGGTGCGAAGTCTTGCCAGCACCGCCCGTTCCCCTGCTGCCAGCGTGTGCAGAGATGCCCCGGAGAAGATGGACTTTGCTGCTTCCGGAACGTAAGCTTTCCAGTTCCCACCCGTCAGCATCAGGCTGCGCAGGGCTGTGGCGGAGGGGTTTTCCGGATCCGGGGCTTGGGCATGGTAACTGCCCTGCCTTACCATCGGGAAGGGCGTCATGGCGCTGCCCTGGGTCAAAATGGCCTTGCAGTATTCTACCGCCAGAATGTCGTTGGGTTGGGAGAGAACCGGAAGGCCAAGTGCCTCCAGCGCCGCCTGCCGCGCAGCGGGGAAAGACCTGCCCTTGTCCAGCTCCTTGCGCAGCAGCGGCGGAAAAGCATCCCCCAGCAGCGCTTGGGCGGTGTTCAGAAGCAGGTCAGCCTTCGCCGTTTCCGCGCCGAAGCACAGCGTATCGCATAGCCGGGATAGAATCCGAACGCCCCCGGCGGCAAAGCCCTCTGCGGAGGAAAGAGAAGTGGTGACGGGCAGCTCCAGCACCAGGTCCGCCCCGCAGGTAATTGCCGCCTGGGCGCGGAGGGATTTGTCCACAATGGCAGGCGCACCGCGTTGGACAAAGTTCCCGCTCATGGCGCAGACAATGGCGCATTCCGGCCCGAAGGCTTCCCGGATTCGGTCAAACTGCTTCCTGTGGCCCAGGTGCAGGGGATTGTATTCACAGATGATCCCTATGATGCGCAAAATTTTGCCTCCTTTTCCCAAAAAATTCTTCCGGGGGGTTGAGAAATCGGAAAAAATGAAATATAATATCCGTGACTGAGGTTATCATACCACGTTTTGACCAAAATGAAAATATTTATTTAGGAGGCAATCCCCATGAATGTTTTGATTATCAACGCCGGCTCTTCCAGCCTGAAGTATCAGCTGATGGATCCCGAGACCGGCGCCGTGTCCGCCAAGGGCCTGTGCGAGCGTATCTACATTGACGGCCGCCTGACCCACAACGCAAACGGCAAGAAGGTCGTGAAGGACATCCCCATGCCCACCCACTCCGAGGCCATCCAGGCGGTTCTGGCCATCCTGGTGGATCCCGTGGACGGCGTGATCAAGTCCACCGATGAGATCGATGCCGTGGGCCACCGCGTCCTGCATGGCGGCATGGAGTTCTTTGATTCCTGCATCATCAACGACGAGGTCATCGCCGCCATCGAGAAGTGCATCCCCCTGGGCCCCCTGCACAACCC
>CAMGIN010000225.1 GCA_946056135.1 uncultured bacterium
CCACCGGCAACTCCGACTTCGGCTCCTACCTGAACAAGGCCAAGAGCGAGGGCGCGGATGTCATCTTCACGCCCGTGTCCATCGCCTACGCCGTGCAGATCATCAAGCAGGCTGCTTCCCTGGGCATTGAGGCTCCCTTCCTGGGCTCCGACACCCTGGATGACAACATGGTTCTGGAAGCCATTGCCGGCACCGACCTGGAGCTGTACGTCTCCACCTTCTATCAGGAGGGCGGCTCTCCTGAGTTCGACACCGGCATCAAGGAGTATATCAACGGCAGCTCCGAGGCGCTGGCTGCCAACGGCGGCAACGATACCATCTCCGCTGTCACCGCCATGGGCTATGACGCTTACTTCGTGGCTCTGGAGGCCATGAAGCAGGCCGACAGCGGCGACAAGGCGGCTCTGATGCAGATTCTGCCTTCCGTGACCTACACCGGCGTTTCCGGCTCCATTGCTTTCGACGCCACCGGCGATGCGGTTCGTGACACTGCGTACATCAAGACTGCCGATACCGCAAACGGTACTTGGGTTCTGGAGACTGTCCAGACCGGTTCCGGCAGCTGATGCGCGGGTAAAACAATCCATTTGGCGGGGGTTTACTGCCCCCGCCAACAGTCGTTCTATTTGATCAATGCTGAATGCTAAATGCTGAATGCTGAATGCTGAATGCTGAATGAAGGAAGCGTTTTATTGGTTCAGCAACAGGTTGATGCTGGCCCTGTGGAAGGCTTGGTGCCAGGGAAACCGTTCGTTTCGTGTTCATCATTCAGCATTTAGCATTCAGCATTCATCATTACAAAATATGCTGGGAGGCTTCCTTATGGAACAATTGCTAACCACCGAATATCTCGTTTCGATCCTGCTCAGCGGTATCTCCCTGGGGGGCCAGCTGGCGCTCATCGCCATTGGCTATACCATGGTCTACGGTATCCTGCGGCTGATCAATTTTGCCCACGGCGATGTGTTTATGGTGGCGGGCCTGCTGGGAATTTATATCTCCGCCGCTCTGCCCATGTATATCGCCGTCCCCATCGTCATTGCGCTCACCATCGGCCTGGGCTTCTTTATTGAGCGGGCCGCTTACAAGCCCCTGCGGGAGGCCCCCAGAATGTCCGTCATGATCTCCGCCATCGGCGTCAGCTACCTGCTGCAGAATACGGCAACCTACGTCACCGGCGGCCAGCCCATGACCTACCCGGCGATCTCCTTCCTGAACAAAACCGTGACCATTGCCGGGGCGAACACAAAGCTGGTGGTTATTGTCACCCCCTTCCTGGTGCTGGTTCTGGTGGTGCTGCTGACTGCCCTGATAAACTATACCAAGGTGGGCATGGCTATGCGGGCGGTGTCCAAGGACTTTGAGACCAGCCGCCTGATGGGTATCAAAATCAACAGTGTCATTTCCACCACCTTCGTCATTGGCTCCGGTTTGGCGGTCATCGGGTCCATCCTGTACTTCACCACCTATCCCGCCATTACCCCTACAGCCGGCGCCATGCCGGGCCTGAAGTCCTTCGTGGCGGCGGTCTTCGGCGGCATCGGCTCCATTCCCGGCGCGGTGATCGGCGCGTTCTTAATCGGCATCTGTGAGACCATCATCAAGGGCCTGCCGTCGAGCTGGAATGTGTCCGTGTTCTCCGACGCGTTTACCTTCGCGCTGCTGATCGTCATCCTCACCTGCAAGCCCACGGGCCTGTTCGGTGAGAAGGCCACAGATAAGGTTTAAGGAGGTTTCGGTATGCTGCAAGAGAAAACCAGTCGAAAGACCCTCTATCATGCCATGGCCGGAATCACCGTGCTGCTGGTCCTGGTGATCCTCCTGGAAAATATCAGCGCCTACATCCCCGGGCTGCCCTCTGTGTTCCAGCCCACCAGCCAGCTGTTTACCGTGCTGAAAAAGGGCGCGGTGTACTCCCTGGCGGCGGTGTCCA
Organism: uncultured bacterium; assembly: GCA_946056135.1. Taxonomy (GTDB): domain Bacteria; phylum Bacillota; class Clostridia; order Oscillospirales; family Oscillospiraceae; genus Faecousia. The sequence goes on from CAMGIN010000225.1 coordinate 1,934, forward strand.
TGAACCTGCTGAACGGCTTCACAGGACTGTTCTCCCTGGGTCAGGCGGGCTTCATGCTGCTGGGCGCTTACACCTATGCCATTCTCACTCTGCCCATGGCCGCCAAGGACCAGGTGTACTACCTCTACGGCGGCTCCGCGGTGCATTTCTCCCTGACGGACCTGTTCCAGGGTGTCTTCGGCGCCTCCGGCTTCGGCGGCGGGCTGGCCCTGATCTGCACCGTACTGGTGGGGCTGATCCTCGCGGGAATCGTGGCGGCGCTGTTCGCGGCCCTCATCGGCCTGCCGGTACTGCGGCTGAAAAGCGACTATCTGGCCATTGCCACATTGGGCTTTGCGGAGATTCTCCGGGCCTTGTTCCAGTGGCAGACCCTGGGCCCCATCACCAACGGCGCGAATATGCTCAAGAATTTCCCCACCTTCGCGGACTTCAATATCAAGAATGCCTCCGGTCAGGTGGTGCTCAGGCTCAGCACCTTCGTGCCATTCTGCGTGGCAATTCTCTGCATCGCCCTGATCGTACTGCTGATCCATTCCTCCTACGGCCGGGCCTTCAAGGCCATCCGGGACGATGAGGTGGCAGCGGAGGCCATGGGCATCAGCCTGTTCAAGCACAAGATGCTGTCCTTTGTGATTTCCAGCTTCTTCTCCGGGGTCAGCGGCGGCCTGTTCGCCATGTATGTGG
>CAMGIN010000226.1 GCA_946056135.1 uncultured bacterium
TGCTGAATGATGGTATCCCTTCGGGATGAATCAAACACGCAGGCAAATGCGAATAAATTTCTTGATTGCCTGGAGAAAACGTTCCTTTATCGCTTCTTTCAATTTTATCCCCGGAGGGGATACCTTCATTTTGCATTCTGCATTCAGCATTTTGCATTCGAAGATAAACGATCATTTACAATACCAACTCAAAACTCCAAATTCCACACTCTCTTCACCCTCAAAAAACCACACGGAGGAACATGGATGGACAAATTTAAGCTTGTATCGGAATACCGCCCTTCCGGTGACCAGCCGGAGGCCATTGAGGGCCTGGTTAACGGTGTGAACTGGGGCCTGCGGGAGCAGACCCTGCTGGGCGTCACCGGCTCCGGCAAGACCTTCACCATGGCTTCGGTCATCGAGAAGCTGAACCGCCCCACCCTGGTGCTGGCCCACAACAAGACCCTGGCAGCCCAGCTGTGCAGCGAGTTCCGGGAGTTCTTCCCGGACAACGCGGTGGAGTATTTTATCTCCTATTACGATTACTACCAGCCGGAGGCCTATATCGCCCATACCGACACCTATATCGAGAAGGACGCCTCCGTCAACGAGGAGATCGACCGGCTCCGCCACAGCGCCACCTCCGCCCTGTTCGAGCGGCGGGATGTGATTGTGGTGTCCTCAGTCAGCTGTCTGTACGGTCTGGGCGACCCCATCGACTACAAGAGCATGGTCATCTCCCTGCGGGTAGGCCAGGAGCATCCCCTGGAGGACGTGCTGCGGAAGCTAACGGAGATCCGCTACGAGCGCAACGACCTGGACTTCTCCCGGAACAAGTTCCGCCTGCGGGGGGACACGTTGGAAATCTACCCCGCCTATTGGTCCGGCAAGGCCATAAGGGTGGAGTTTTTCGGAGACGAGGTGGACCGGATCAGCGAGATCAACGCCGTCTCCGGTATGGCGGAGCGGTATCTGGATCATGTGGCCATCTACCCCGCCAGCCACTATGTGGCATCGAAAGAAAAGCTCCAGCGGGCCATGCTGGAGATCCAGCGGGAGTGCGACGACCAGGTTGCCTTCTTCCGGGCTCATGATAAGCTCATCGAGGCACAGCGCATCGCCCAGCGGACAGCCTACGATCTGGAAATGCTGACGGAGATCGGCTTCTGCAACGGCATCGAGAACTACTCCCGGGTCATCCAGGGCCGGGCACCGGGAACGCCGCCCACCACGCTGCTGGACTACTTCCCGGAGGATTTCCTCATGTTCATCGACGAGAGCCATGTGACCTTGCCCCAGTGCCGGGCCATGTACGCCGGTGACCGGAGCCGGAAGGATGCCCTGGTGAACTACGGCTTCCGCCTGCCCTCGGCCTACGACAACCGGCCCCTGAACTTCACGGAGTTTGACCAGAAGATCAACCAGGTGATCTACGTCTCCGCCACCCCGGCGGAGTACGAGCGTACCCGGTCCGGCCAGATCGTGGAGCAGGTCATCCGTCCCACGGGTCTGCTGGACCCGGTGGTGGAGGTCCGGCCCATTGAGGGGCAGATCGACGACCTGATCGGGGAAATCAACGCCCGCTCCGCCAGGAATGAGCGGGTGCTGGTGACCACCCTGACCAAGAAGATGGCGGAGGATCTGACGGTGTACCTGCAAAAGGCGGGAATCAAGGTTCGCTACATGCACTCGGACATCGGAGCCATGGAGCGGATGGAGATCATCCGGGACCTGCGGATGGCGAAATTCGACGTGCTGGTGGGCATCAACCTGCTGCGGGAAGGCCTGGATCTGCCGGAGGTGAGCCTGGTGGCCATCCTGGACGCGGACAAAGAAGGGTTCCTGCGCAGCGAGACCAGCCTGATCCAGACCATTGGCCGTGCCGCCCGGAACGCCGAAGGCAAGGTCATCATGTATGCCGACACGGTCACGCCCTCCATGCGCGCTGCCCTGGACGAGACGGCCCGCCGCCGGGATATTCAGGACGCCTACAACAAGGCCCACGGCATCGTGCCCAAGACGGTCATCAAGTCCGTCCGTGACCTGATCGAAATTTCCTCTCCCACTGCCGAACGCAAGGGCCGCAGCGGCATCAAGATGACCAAGGCGGAGAAGGAGAAGGAGATTGCCCGTCTGGAAAAGCAGATGAAAGAAGCCGCCCGGATGATGGAATACGAATACGCCGCCGTGCTGCGGGACCAGATTATCGAACTGCGGGGGAAAGCGTAGTTTGGAATGTGGAGTGTGGAGTGAGGAGTGTGGAGTTAAGGTGTCCCTACGGGACAATTGAAATTGACAGCAGAGAATCGTTTCCGTTCCGTAGGGGGCGGCATCCCTGACGCCCCTTTTGACGGCACTGCATGCGAAAGGGGCGTCAAGGATGCCGCCCCCTACGCTAAATGCATCAAACAAAGATAAGAATAATTTTCGTATCTATTCAGTCGAACCTAAATATCTTGCTGTAAATGATCGTTTAGCGGGCAAGGCCCGCGGCGAATGCGTTACGCACTTTGGGTGGTAGACGAACATCCTTTGGACCCCTCGACCGTAGGTGCAGTGCTGTGGTAAATGATCGTTTAGCGCAGAGCGAATGCAAAATGCTGAATGCTGAATGCTAA
>CAMGIN010000227.1 GCA_946056135.1 uncultured bacterium
AAGAACTGAATACCAATCTTCAGCATTGTATTACACCTCCAAAACTTCGATATAATCAGGATATTCGTCCCGGAGAGAGCAGAGGTACAGCATCATTCCGGCAAGCACTGCCTGAACGGTGTCCTCTTCATCGCAGGACGCGGGGAGGGTCAGGGTGATACGAGCCTGCTCGTCCTTGACCCGAACCTTGGCCTTGGCGCCGCACACATCGTTGATGGTGGCCTCAGCCATGGCAACTGCGGCGCTGACGGCAGCGCAGACAATATCACTGCCTGCTTCCGCGTAGCCGCTGTGACCCGAGACGGAGAATCCGGTGATCCGCTCGTCCTGGGTAAAAAATTCGCATCTTGTCATAAATTACAGAGCGATCTTGGTGATCTCCACCTTGGTGTAAGGCTGACGATGGCCGATGTGGCGCTTCTCGTTCTTCTTGGCCTTGTAGCGGATGATGTCGATCTTCTTGCCCTTGCCGTTCTTGACGACCTTGGCCTCGACAGCGGCGCCTTCCACGGTGGGAACGCCGATCTTGGTGTTCTCGCCATCCAGGACAGCCAGAACCTGGTCGAACTTCACGGTGGAATCAGCCTCGGCGTTCAGCTTCTCGATGTAGAGCACGTCGCCCTCAGCCACGGTGTACTGCTTGCCACCGGTCACGATAACTGCTTTCATTTGTTTCACCTACTTTATTTGTGTAGTCTCGCTCTTGAGGCGGGTGTTTTTTGACGCACCAACTTAAAGCCCCTTCAATGCGGCTTGTACATTTTATCATTGCGATTTGAAAAAGTCAAGGAGTTTTTTCTCATTTTGTTGCGTTTTCTAATTATTTTTGCTATACTTAGCTGGTAAATTCTGTCCCACTCCCGAGGTAACGCTATGAAACGGTTTTTCAGTCTGATTTTTCTGATCGGTGTCCTTCTGTGCGGCTGTGCCAAGGCTTCGGAGCCGGTGCGTCAGACGGTTTTCTGCATGGACACCGTCATGGATCTGCAGGTTTGGGGAAAGGACGCGGAAGCGGCTATCCAGCAGCTCACGAATAAACTGAACACCCTGGAGCACTCCTGGTCCGCAACCAATCCGGATTCCCTGCTCTCCCGGATAAACCGGGGAGAAGCTCCGGAGTTGACCCAAGAGCAGGCCCAGCTTCTGGCGCGGATTGAAGCTCTGTCCCAGCGCACCGATGGCGCTTTCGACCCGCATTTGCGTGCTCTGAGCGAAGCCTGGGGCTTCTATGGGGAAGAACCCAGCGTTCCTTCCCCGGAGGAGATCACCGCCGCTCTGGCACAGTCCCAGTGGGATCTGGGCGCGGCGCTGAAAGGCTATGCCGGGCAGGAATGCGCTGACCTTCTGGCAGAATGGAATGTGGATCGCGCCATGCTGGTTCTGGGCGGCAACGTTCAGACCTACGGGGAAAAGCCGGACGGGAGTCCCTGGCAGATCGGCATTCAGAACCCCGACGGCGGGGACAACCTGGGGATTCTGTGCGTCACCGGCACCGCGTCCGTTGTCACCTCCGGAGACTACCAGCGCTATTTTGAGGTGGACGGCCTGCGCTACCATCACATTCTGGATTCAAAGACCGGATATCCCGCTGATAGCGGTCTGCGGAGTGTCACCATTGTTTGCCGGGATGGTCTGACGGCGGACTGTCTTTCCACTGCCCTGTTCGTCATGGGCCTGGAGAAAGCCGCGGAATTCTGGAAGGAAAGCGACGATTTTGAAGCTGTGTTCGTCACCACCGGCGGTGCCATCTACGCCACGGAAGGCGCGGTGCTCTCCGGCTGTTCCTACGAGGTGATTGCCCGATGAAGACAAAAACCTGGATCGTGCTGTTAACCGTTGTTCTGATTATGTGCCTTGCGCTCAGCGCCTTTCTCCTGCGGCCTCAGGACGCCGTGTATGCGGAAATCTCCAGCCAGGGCAAGATTCTGAAGACCGTGGATCTGCGCCTGGACCAGGAATTCACGGTCACAACTCCAGATGGCGGCGGCAATGTTGTCACCATACGGGGCGGAAAGATCGCTGTAACGCAGGCCAACTGCCCGGACCACTACTGCATGGATCGGGGCTTCTGCAGCGGCGGCGTACAGATCGTGTGCCTGCCCAACCGCTTAGTGATTCGCTTCCTGGGAGAGCAAACCATTGATGCTGTTGCGGGATAAAATTTTGAAAAAATCCTTGACAAAATGCGCCGAAGCGTGTATATTAAATAAGTGCTTCGGTGCAATCCAATCTGGACGATTAGCTCAGCTGGCTAGAGCATCCGCTTGACGTGCGGAAGGTCATAGGTTCGAGTCCTATATCGTCCACCAATAAGAAAACCCATCCATTTGGATGGGTTTTCTTATTGGTATGGTATTAGAGATAGGACTCGAACCCATCTAAATGCAACATGCCGGTGGCATGTTGCCGCCGCCAGTTCAAAAACTGGCAGCATCCTTATGGATTGCCCTAATGGGCAATCCAGCAATCGAGTCCTATATCGTCCAACTCCTTTTGTTGCCTAAATTTTGACAAAATCTGTGATGTAAATAGATGTGACCTAACTACAAGAAGAAAATTTACGATGTGGTATATGACAGGTTGCAAGACGGACGTA
>CAMGIN010000228.1 GCA_946056135.1 uncultured bacterium
CCCACGATCCTCAAACGCTTCGACAAGTTCAAAACCCTGTTCTGGTGCAACATCGTGAGCATTCTCTTGGGGCTTCTGATCTACTTCACCGGCTACGACAATCAGGCGCTGTTCCTGACCCTGACCTGTATCCGCACCATCCCCATGAGCATCGTGGGCATTCTGGCCTTCATGTTCACCCCGGACTGCGCGGAGTACGGGCAGTATACCTCCGGCATCAGCGCCAAGGGCATCACCTTTGCCATCCAGACCTTCTCTGTGAAGATCACCGCCGCCATCTCCTCCTCCCTGGCCCTGGGGCTGCTGGGGCTGTTCTCCTGGATCAGCGTGGAGGCGGAGAGCTTCGAAGAACTGGCCGCCCTGAACATCCAGCAGAGCCCCGCCGCTCTGAACGGGCTGTGGATCGTCTATGCCCTGGTGCCCGTCATCGGCATGATTCTCTCCACCTTCTTCTACCTCGGCTACAAGCTCAACGACAAGGATGTGCAGATCATGGCAAAATGCAACGCAGGGGAAATCACCCGGCAGGAAGCGGAAGCGCTGCTCTCCAGAAAATATTAAAAACGCACCAGGCACCGCCAAACGGCGGTGCCTGGTGTTTCTGATTCAAAACCAGCTTTCGTAACCCATTTTTACCAGGTTGTCCCGGGAAATCACCAGGGAATCATAGACGTCCCGGCCATAGGTTCTGTCCTGCTCAATCATAAAGTATTCACTGCCGCTCTCCAAACCGGCTTCAATGATGGCGGGCATGTCCAGACAGCCCTCACCGACCTCCGCGAACTGCTCCAGAGAACCGAACAGGTCAAAGTCCGGCTTCATCTCAAAGTGTTCGGGCATCAGACCGATCCGATAGTCCTTCAGGTGCTGCATCCGGATGCGGCCCGCGAAGCTGCGCAGATATGCCGCCGGGTCCACGCCGCCCCGCCACATCCAATGGCTGTCCAGCTCAAAGCCCAGCGCCTTTGTCTGCTCCTTCATGTGGGTCAGCACCGGTTTTCCGTTCCAGCGGTGGAATTCATAGGTATGGGCGTGGTAGTACAGGTCGATGTCATACTCCTTCAGGCGCAGGGCATAGGCTTCCAGCTTTTGGGCCAGCTCCATCATCTTCTCCGGGCTGGTGGCATAGGGCATGGGCAGCATGCCGATGCGCAGGATGGGACAGTTGACGGCCTTGCAGTCTGCCACAATCTTGTCAAAATCATTCTTCAGGGTATCGCCGGGGTACTTCCACTGGGCAGTCAGATCCTCCACCCCGCAGGACATCGCCGCGATCTCCATGCCCAATTCCGCCTGGGCGCGCTGCATCTGGGCAATGGTTTCCGGCGTCATGGGAATCTGGGAGACCTCCACCGCATGGAATCCCATGCCCGTCAGCTTCTCCAGAACCGCGTAGATGCCATGGTCCGCAATCTCTCCCTTCAGCATCATCATCTGAACGCCAATTTTTCCTTTTTTCATTGTTTTGTCATCCTTTCCCCGAAATAGGATTTGCTCTTTCCTCATTATAATCAAAAAGGCTGCCGTTGTATAGCGCTATTTATGACTCTCCATGCTCCACACTCTTTGTAATAATATCCAAAAATTCCATATCTTTTTTGTCATGCTAACCCCTCCCGAAAGCTTGCGCTTAGGGAGGGGTTTTACTATAATAGTAAGGTATTCTGGTGCATTCTATGCACAAATGTAAGGAGAATGAATTATGGCTGAATTTGTCAAACTGAACCCCAGCGAGCTGACAGCCCTGCGGGAAGTCAATCCCCTGCTGATGAGCTACAACGTAGAGTTCGCGGAAGTCACCGGCGGCACCTTCTGGAAGGCCTATACCCCCGGCCAGATTGCGGGCACCGAGCCCTTCTATGTGGAGCCCTCCAAGGACGGCATCGCCGCCATGTACAAGGATCTGATGCAGGTGTATCCCCCTATCGATCTGTATAACCCCAAGCTGCGCAAGCTGACCAAGGATCTGGGCACCGCCTGGATGCGGGTCTCCGGCACCTGGGCCACCAAGACCTACTATGACTTCGACGGCGAGTACGCCGACGGCACCGTACCCGAGGGCTACCTGAATGTGCTGACCAAGAAGCAGTGGATCGGCGTGCTGGACTTCGTCCGGGACTGCGGCCTGAAGCTGAAGGTCTCCGTTGCCAACTGCCCCGGCCTGCACAGCGCTGACGAGCCCTGGCCCTCCACCGAGGCGGAGAAGCTGTTCAAATTCTCCAAGGAGTACGGTGTGCCCATTCAGGCTGCCGAGTTCGCCAATGAGCCCAACATGATGGAGGACACCGGCTTCCCCAAGGGCTACCACGCGGAGCACTATCGCCGGGACGCCGATCTGTTCGCCACCTGGCTGAAGGAGAACTACCCCGAGTGCCTGTATGTCGGCCCCTCCACCACCGGCGGCGACAACGTCAGCTTCGGCAAGATGGGCAAGGAAGCTGGCGGCGTGGAGCAGCTGTCCCGGGAGACCTGCGGCTGTGACGACCTGCTGGGCGGCACCAAGGTTCCCGTGGATGTGTTCAGCTACCACTACTACAACGGCATCTCCGACCGTCTGGCCTCCGTCATGCCCGC
>CAMGIN010000229.1 GCA_946056135.1 uncultured bacterium
ACATGACAAATACTTATACCTCTATCGATCAGCTTCCCATCACCCTCTGCGCCGAGGATGTGGCGCAGGTTCTGGGGATTTCCCGGGCCGGAGCCTACACGCTGATGCACTCCAAGGGCTTTCCCACCATCCAGATCGGCAAGCGCATGGTTGTCCCCAAGGACAAGCTGCTGGCATGGATGGAAGAACAGAGTGCCGCGTAAAGGAGGGAACGCCGATGCAAACAACTGAAATCCTGCGAACGGAAGTCAAATTCCGTTTCATCGATTATCTGAAAGCCGCCCAGATTCCCTATTACGAACCCGCCCTCACCGTCTGCCCGCATTGCGGGCAGCACGCGCAGGTGGTGGGGGATTTTCTCTGGAACTGTCCCAACTGCGGCAGCAAAGGAGACGTGGTGGACTACGCCATGGAAAGCCACGGCTTCCGAAAAACAGCCGATGCCCTCAAGCACGTTTGCCGGGTGCTGGGGGTCAAGATTTGCAGCCTCGACACCATCGCAGCGGACGAGCTGATGGACATGCAGTTCCCGGACAACCCGGAGCTGATCGAAGGGCTGCTGGGCAAGGGGCTGTATCTTTTGGCGGGTGCTTCGAAAATCGGAAAGTCCTGGCTGGTGCTGTGGCTGGCACACTGCGTCAGTCTGGGGCTGCCGGTGTGGGAGCTGAAAACCCGGCAGTGCGGCGTGCTCTACCTGAGCCTGGAGGACACCGACCAGCGGCTCCAGCGCCGTCTGGTGGAGGTCACCGGCGGCGAAACCGGAGACCTGACCATCGCCACGGACGCGGAGCTTCTGGGCAGCGGACTGGAAGAACAGCTCACCAATTTTCTGAGCGACCACCCGGAAACCAGGTTTGTCATCATCGACACCCTGCAAAAAATCCGCCAGCTCAAAGCGGACAGCTACAGCTACGCCGGGGACTACGCCACCCTGACGGTACTGAAGCAAATCGCCGACCGCTTCGACCTGACCATCCTTCTGGTGCATCACACCCGAAAGCAGGAGGCTGACGACGCGGTGGATAAAATCTCCGGCACCACCGGGCTAATCGGCTGTGCCGACGGTTCCCTGATTCTGGAAAAAGAAAACCGGCTGGGGACGCAAGGCTCGCTTACCGTCACCAGCCGGGAGCACCCGGACAAAAAGCTGCTGCTGGATTTTGACCGGGAGGAAAAGATTTGGAAGTTTCTGAGTTATGCGGATTCTCAGGAGGAAGAACCGGAGGATCCAATCCTCGCTGCAGTGGGAGACTTTCTGAAAGACAAGCCTTCGTGGAAGGGGACAGCAACGGAACTTTTGGAAGCCCTTCTGAAAATCAATCCGTCCATCCTCGCCAAGCCCAACTCCCTGGTGCGAAGGCTCAACGCCAAAACCAGAGAGTTGTCCGAACGCTACGGCATCCGCTATGTGGGGCGGCGGGAGGAAAATGTGAAGTATCTGATTCTGGAAAGGGTGTCCGATACTTCCGATACGTGCGATATTTCAGACGCCTCACCCGGTGCCTGACTATCGCACCAACCGCACATACCGAACTACGGCTGCAACTTCGCCGAATATTTCGGCGAAGTTGTGCCGCCGCAAACTTTACAAAATAAACCGCCATGCTGTACAATGACCGTGACGAAACACATTGTGCCAGCGGAAAGGAGTTCAATGGCAAAGAAAAGAACCAACGGCGAAGGTCACATTCGCCAGCGCAAAAACGGCCTTTGGGAGTGCACCATCATGGATGGGTTCCAGCCCAACGGCAAACGCAAGTACAAAAGCTTTTACGGCAACACCCAGTCGGAAGTCAAGAAAAAGATGCGAGCCTACCTCCGGGCGAAGGAAGAAGGGGTAATTCTCGCCCATGAGTATACCTTCAGTGAATGGGCGGAGCTGTGGTTTGAAAACCACAAGGATAACATCCAGTCCACCACACAGGAGAGCTACCGCTACACCCTGCGGATTCTGGAAAGCCATTTCGGCAGACGCAAGCTCGATCAGATCAAAGCCTATGACATCGAGGACTGACTATGGACATCAACTATATCCGCATGGGAGATTACTACATCCCAGACCTGACATTGCCGGAAGAACCCCGCCCCATCGGCAAGTGGGGGCGAATGCACCGGGACTATCTGAGGGAGCACAAACCGATTCAGTACAACTGTCTGCTTCTGTCCGGCAAGCTGTGGACATGTCTGGCTGATCTGAACGAACGGGCACAGGACAGGTTGGAGAGGATGATCGATCAGATGAAAGTTTCTGAGGGAATCACAGAAGCGCTGAAAGCCAGTGACCCAATGGCATGGGTGCAGCGCATGAACAATATCCGTGCCAGAGTAGAAGAAATTGTCCGAGAGGAGCTGATCTATGTATGAACATGGAAGAATATATCCGGGCACTGGAAACCTATGTGGCTTCCCGCAGGCTGAATCTGGGGGATGGCGAATCTGTCCTGTCGCTGCTCTATGAGGCATACGGTGATATCAACCGGATGTATGATGATCAAATCAAGGCTGATTCTGCAGAACTGTATCATGCATTGAACGGAATGCCGCTACAGGAAATGGACTGGATT
>CAMGIN010000230.1 GCA_946056135.1 uncultured bacterium
AGAAATCGTGAATCCCCGCGGCGACAAGACAACAGTCTATAAATTGGCAGATGGCACCTATATGGATCGTGAGGAACGCCCTTTTACCTATAACGGAACGGATACCTGGACAGACGAGAATGGCACGGAATGGAATGAAGTCGCAAAAGACTGACAATCACAAATAATGGAGGATACAAAACAGGAATATGAAACAGACCAAACTCAATTTCATGTTGCTTCTGGCACTATGCCTGCTGTTGGCTATTTCCGGCTGCAGAGCGCAAACTCCGGTAACAACGGAAGCAACAGAAACAATAGAAACAACGGAAGCCGCAGGAAAGCGGGAGCCTGTTGCATCGCTGCAATGCATCCAGACGGATGCGCTGAGCAGCCTATACCCGGTATCCGGCGCCCAAGTGGCGGTAAGTTGGGAAGACTACGAAAACGAACGCACCAGGATACTGCTGGTGGATGTGAATCAGGATACCGTCTGCCGCGAGATCTCGCTGGACGGCGTATGGAATCTCAAGGAGCAGTCCTTCTCCGACGGCAGGTTCGCTCTGTGCCAGCGGGAGACAAATACATGGAAATTCCTGAGCGCCTCTCTGGAAGATCTCGGCACATGGAATGCAGAGAATGTGGACGGCTTCTTTTCCCAGGATGCGGGCACCTACTATTTTCTTCGTGACAATCTGCTTTACCGGCAGAATGTCAGCAGCGGAGAGTGCAGCAAAGTGGCGCTGCCCATTGACCTGCGGCTACTAGAGCTGACGGCCTTTGACGCCCAAAGGGGCATACTGGTAATGCAGTTTTTTCTGTCGCCTTATAACAGCGAGTGCGGCACAGCGGTTTATGATATGAAAACAGGCACACTTTCCATGCTGCAAAAGGAACGCTATCGGGCGTTCTTCCGGGGAGAGGATATATGCCTGCTGTCCTTCGACGATGAAAAGATGGGCTATTCCGTTACATATGGAGGGGGCAATCAATTTCTCTTTGCGGACGCCGGTATTTTCACGGACACGGTTAGCGAGCTGTACCCCATCTCCGGTTCCTCGTACCTGATGGGTATCACCACAGGCCGTTCTGTCCTGTACACTATGGACCGGCAGATCGCCGTATGTCCCCTGAGCGGCTGTGGCATTGACGGGGAGATGTACACCGTCTGCTGTTTGCCCGAGGAAGAAGTACTGGTGGGAGCCGTCTATCAGAAGGGCGCGTTCCGGTTCTATGTGCTTGATCCGGCGCAGCTTTCCTTTACGCAAGCAGCCGAAGTCACGACCACCATGTCTCCCTTTGTGGTGGATGATGCCCTGGCGGAGTCCTATTGGGGCATGGGTTCCGATATGCCCGTGGCCGAAAGCTTGCAGGAGGCACGGCAGTACGCGGACACGCTGGAGGAAAAATACGGCGTGCAGATTCTGCTGTCCTCCCAGTGCGGTGATGCGGCAGCATGGTGTGACATGCCTATCACTTTGACGGACACCATGAGCGCCGATGAGGAGCTAAACGGCGTTCGTGCCATGCTGCAGGCTCTGGATCGCAGCCTGGCGCTGTATCCGCAAGGGTTTCCGGCCCAGTTCCGAAACGGTGCCGGTGACGGAGGCCTCTGCTTTTTGCTGGTAGCACACATCGAAAGCAGCTACAATGTGGTTGGCTGCACCTATGAGCGCTACGACTGGCAGTATATCGCTCTGGATGTACACCCTTCCTACAGCCTGGACAGCATCATCTGTCATGAGATGTGGCACGCCACGGAAAACCACATTTTCTCCAAGAACTACACGGCACTTCCCATGGATGAATGGGACGCGCTGAACCCGGAGGGCTTCTCCTACACCGACTATGACACCCGGGTGGACCCCACATATCCGGGACTTCTTTACACCAGCGATCCGGAGGATATTCACTTTGTGGACAACTACGGCTGCGTGAACCGACAGGAGGACCGAGCCCGCATCATGGAGTATTTCATGACTTTTGAGGATGAAGCTCAGATTCTGATCCAGTCGCCCTTTATCCGCCAGAAGCTGCAGATGATGTGTGACGCCATGCGGAGCGCTTTCGATACCACCGGCTGGGAAGATGTCCGCTGGGAGCAGCTCCTTTGATGTGCCTCCGGTGGCACCAAAGCAATACATTCAAAAAGAAAAAGGAGAAAAAATGAAATACAATACTTTATTTGCCGTTATCCTTGCGGCAGTTCTTCTGCTGTCACTGACTGCCTGCGGCACAACACAGTCCCTGGCAACATCCGAAAACATGGGTTCTACCACCCAACAAACAGAGCAGCGCAGTGATGAGGAAACCTCCACAACCGAAGCCGCTCCGACCGGTGCGGAGGAAGTTTCTGAGGAAGAACCTTGGAAAACAGCGCTTGCAGAAGAATTGTTTGAAAAATACGGCGTAATTCCTGAACATTATGAAGATCTGGGAGATGGAATCTATCAGGTCTATGTGGAAGTAGGCGGCGAGGTCGTCCCCTTCGTCACGGTAGACTCCGCAACGGGCGAATACCACGGGTGACGTCAAAAGAATATA
>CAMGIN010000231.1 GCA_946056135.1 uncultured bacterium
GGCATCCCTGACGCCCCATTTGCCTGCACTACCGTCGAAAGAAGGGGCGTCAGGGATGCCGCCCCCTACGATGGGATTATTCTTTGATTTTGATGATATCGCTGTGGGCTCGGCCGAAGTTCATCAGCTGCTCCAACCGGGGATTGTTCGCCGGTTTCGCGGACTGATCTACTACCACGGCTTTAACCGGCCGTCCCAGCATGGCTCCTGCCTTCCGGGAGACCACCTCCAGGATATCCGGCTTATCGATGCTCTCCGCGATAAACTTGTTGCTGCACCGCAGCTCCAAGCGGTTTTCCACCAGGACACCCTGAATGGGGCCGTTGGGGGTGGCCGTGAAGAAACCAAAAGCCGGGGGCTTCAGTTCCTTCCGCACCGCGCCGCACAGGTCCGACCAGAACCCCATGGGGGCTTCGCTGGCTGGTGGCCCGGGCGGCTCGTCCTCCACAGGGGGCGCATCCGCGTCATCCGGCAGGGGCGGGCGATCGTCCTCTTCCTCCGGAGCGGCTTTGGGGACTTGGACTGCCACGAAAGCACCGCTTTTGATCTGCTCTTCCAGACTGGTCAACCTGGCGTTCATGGACTGGGTGTCCAGGCTCAGCTCCGGCTGGCACAGCTCCACAATGCACAGCTCCGCGTCCACCCGGCGGCTGGCGCTTCTGGTAAAGCCCGCCTGGGTGGTCTGGATCCGCTCCATGATCCGCACCAGCTCTCCGGTGGAGAGCTTTTTCGTCAGATCCAATGTCTCCCGGTCTGAGGCTACGCCGGAGAGCATGGTGATCCCTGCCCCGCCTGCGGTCTTCAGCACCAGCAGATCCCGGGTCAGGCAAGCCATTTCATCCAGCAGGGCGCTCAAGTCCTTGCCTTCGGTGTAGAGCCGGTTGAACAGCTCCAGAGCGCTTTTCGTATCGTGGGCCGCAATATAGCCCATAAGCTCGCCGCACTTGCGCTCCCCCGCGATGCCCAGGCAGGCATAAACCCGCTCAGCGGTGAGTTCTCCGGTGGTGGCGGAGGCGCACTGATCCAGCAAACTCAGGCCGTCCCGCATGCCACCGTCGGCAAGCCGGGCCAGAACCCGGGCCGCGTCGTCGTCTAAGTCGATGTTCTCCTGATAGGCCACATACTGCAGTCTCGCCGCGATATCCTCCTGGCTGATCCGGCGGAAGGAAAACCGCTGGCACCGGGACAAAATGGTAGCCGGAACCTTATGCAGCTCGGTGGTGGCCAGGATGAACAGCAGGTGCTCCGGCGGCTCCTCAATGATCTTCAGCAAGGCGTTGAAGGCCGAGATGGACAACATGTGCACCTCGTCGATGATATACACCCGCATCTTCACCTGGGAGGGGGTATAGATGGCGTCATCCCGCAGATCCCGGACGTTGTCCACGCCGTTGTTGGAGGCAGCATCGATCTCCAGTACATCCATACAAGAACCGGAATCAATGGCCCGACAGGCCTCGCAGCTGTTACAAGGGTTGCCGTGATCCGGATGCAGACAGTTCACCGCCTTGGCCAAAATCTTAGCACACGAGGTCTTGCCGGTACCTCTCGACCCTGTAAACAAATACGCATGACTCATCTTCCCAGTCATCAACTGGGTCTTTAAGGTCTGCGTGACTGCCAATTGCCCCGAGACATCGTCAAACGTCTGCGGCCTGTATTTCCGATATAAAGCTTGATATGCAGACAACAACAACCCTCCCTTCGGGGAAGGAATAAGGAATAGTGAATCGTGAATCAGTATGGCATGCCTGCGACATCAATTTTCAATAGCGTCGCGAAGCGACTCCACACTTCTTCACTATTCACTATTCCCTATTCCCTAAGAAAAGCCCGGCTTATAACAAGATCGCACACCCACATTTGAACGAACTGAACATCCGGTTCCTACGCAGTAAGCTCAAGAACGGCAACCTCGCGGCACACGAGAAGATCCGCTTAATGCTGCTTGGTTCCCCACCTGACATGGTTCACGGGATCTCGTTGCGCAAGACCGATCTCTCAACACCACTTACGCAGGTCAGACGATGGCCAGTCTCGCCCGGGTGTGGGAATTCATCCCTGCTATAGCGGATTGCAGGTATAGGGCACCGCTATCTCCCCGACTAGTGCGACCTTGTTATAAGCCGGTCAGGCATTTACAAGGTATCGATATTCATTTCAGATTAGGCCAGCTTGGAATCGATGAAGTCGGCCAGCTCCTGGAAGGTGGTGATCTTCTGATCCTCCATGTCCAGCTCCACGCCCAGCTCCGTCTCCAGGTCCATAATCATCTCCACCACATCCAGGGAGTCGATGCCCAGGCTGTCGAAGGTGGAATCGGGCCGGATGTCAGCAGGATCCAGCTCCAGCTGTCTGGCAGCGTAGTTTACAAGCTTCTCATACATAGATACGTCCTCCTCACATTGTCTCTAAAGCACTATCTGTCTGCTATTTTATTACATGGACACGGATTTGTCAATGCTTGTTTTTCCCGATTCTCCCTCTGCCTGTAGGGGAGGGTCA